>JAURGK010000044.1 GCA_030833845.1 Crocinitomicaceae bacterium
AATTAAGGCCAGACTTGAGAGGGGAGTTTCTTGCTTTTTACGAGAAGGTTACCAATGTGAAAAGCATTCGTTCTAAAAGAAGTTTACAGCAGGCAGAGGTGAAGTTTAAGGAATTGCACCTTGTTTTCTTAGATCCGGTTGATAAGAAATTGTACTATGTGAATCCGAAGCACGTGTTCAAAGGCACCCTGACTGAGCGTTCTAAACTGTTAAATAGGTTAGCGACACTTACTTTTAGTAACCCCAACGTATTCAAGGCGATTGCTGATGTGCCATTTGACTCTGTAGTGCCTAATGATGAACTACGGAATCTGCCACTGTCTGAAGAGTATAGGCCAGGTGTGGTTTGAGATGAGTTGAGTAAGGGACAGCAAGGCCTTAAGTAATCACAAAACATACTAAGGTAGTTGCCCACATGCAATCACTTCATGGGGAAATAAAATATTGGTAAAAATAAAGGAGCGATGTACATTACATTTGAAATAATTGCCTATCTTTGTCAAACTAAAGGTTAATTCAATGGAAGAGAACAAATTAAAAGGCAAAGTGGTAACGCTCAACATCGTTCAAAAGGCAATGAATGCCATTGCGGGTGTTTTTTCACCAGCGCAACTTAAAACTGAGGTGGATTTTAATATTCCGGGTCAGTTGGAACTGTTTAGTCAATATGAGCAAACAGTCGCAGAGTTAAATGAACTGTATGAAAAGAACAAAGCGGCATTGAGCAGAATGTCTGAGCTATATGTTCACAGCGAACGCTTGCGCAGGGTAATCACGCCCAAGGTTTATGTTAATGCGTATCTAGAGAAACGCAATTTCTCTCACGTATACATCAATGCCAACTGTGGCTTCGTTAACCAGGCTGGTAAGGTAGAAAATGTGATGGCTTTTATGGGTAAGTCAACAGAGACCGATGTTCAAAAGGCGCAAGCGAAAATTGATGCTGACAAACAGTTGCAACTCCAGGCTAAAAGAGCCATCATTGAAAAGCTGATTAAAAAATTGACAGCAACTCAATTGGAAGCCAAGCCTGTTGAAATTAACCAGGTGATTCATATTTCATACGATCTCTCAAAGAATAACGTATTTCAGTTGATGCAGTTGTTTTTGGCTAAAAATAAAGAGATGAAGAAAACAAACGCACAAGTGAATGAACAAGGGGAGTTAGAGCAAGCAATGATCCTCATGGAAGAACTGTTAAAAGACGTAGACCAAAGGGTCCAATAATTTTTTTAATTAAATGTAATGTATATAACAATTTTACAAATCAGATAATATGGAAACAAAAATAATCGCCATCAGTGTAGATGAGCTCCAGGATTTGATGGCCAGTACCATCAAGCGGGAAATTGAGAACATCTTGCAAATGCCCATCACAGGAAGTGGCATGCAGGAAGAATTATGGGACCGCAAACAGGCGGCAGGTTTTTTAGGCATCAGCGAGCAGACCTTGGTTAAACTCGTGCTAGAAGAAAAGATTGTGGCTCAGAAGAGTGGGCGTAAGTACCATTTCTTAAAGAGCAGTGTGATGAATTTTCTAAGGTGTAAAATTCAAAACTAAAGATGGGAGTATCCTTTTCTTTGGCAAGACCAAAAGCACAAACAAGCAGTATTCGCATTAAGGTTTCGGTCAGTGGTGCGAGTATTTTCTTGTATACCGGTCGCAGTATTCAAACTGCAGATTGGGACAAGAAGAAGTGCTTTGTGCGCAGCTATGCTGGAAGAGCGACGACCACCCGTATCATCAAATACCTCAAAGAGCTTGAGTTGCAGATTCTTGATCTATTAGATCTCTACATGAATGGCAAACCGCGGCTAACCTTCTTGGAGCTGCAAGAGCGCTTGAATGAACTGCTAGACAACCCACAAAGCACCTTTAGCAAAACCAAAAATAGGAGTACCATCACCAAAGAGACTTTGGAGGCATTCACAGAACTTTTCATAAAAGACTGTCAATCGGGTGTGCGCTTGAGTCCCAAGCGTCAGCGCATCAAGCCCAAGAGTTTGCATACCTACAACACCACCATGGTGTATTTGAAGCGCTTTCAAGAGCAAATGGGTCAAGTGTTAGAGCTATCCGAGTTCAATCAAAAAAACATTGATCAGTTTAGTGATTACTTGATTATTGATTGTGACCTAGCGATGAATACCCACGCCAAAGTGATGATGGATTTGCTACAAATTATCAAGTATGCCGTTCAGCTAAAGAAGCTACCACCGTCTAGATTGGTGGAGCTCAAATTCGATACACGCAGAGAAGAGACAGATAGCATTTACCTCACCGAGGCAGAGATTGAGCAATTGCTGAGTATTCGTGATTTTACAGATCCCGTGCATGAACATGTGCGTGATGTGTTTGTGCTTGGATGCTTTACGGGCATGCGATTTTCAGATTACACAACCTTAGATCCCGCAGCCATTAGAAACAACCGATTGGAATTTGTACAAAAGAAGACAGGCGCAAAAGTGACCATTCCTATTCATCCCATGGTGCGGCAGATATTGGAAAAATACAAGTACGTGCTACCAGAGGTACCACCAAATAATGAATTCAACCGCATCATCAAGTTAGTGGGTGAGCAATTGCCGGCCCTTCATGTATCCTTTGTAAAACAAATTACCTATCAAAGAGAGCGCAAGCAAGTCCAAAAGATGAAGTATGAGTTTCTGCAAACCCACACCGCACGCCGTTCTTTTTGCTCCAATGAGTATCTGCGTGGTACGGACCCTATGGTGATTATGGCCATTAGTGGCCACAAGAGTCACAAGTCGTTTATGCGATACATCAAAGTTTCGGGCGAACAGTTTGCCGACAAGCTGGAGCAGATTTGGGCGGAGCGTGGATAGAATTTAATAGAATTGATTTACTGAATTTTGATCGCATCGAACTTTTTAAGCATTATACTCCAATATTGCTCTTTCATGTTTTTGCTTAAAAAAGATGCATCAATCAAACTTTTCGCGTTCGTTTGATTTTTTGAAAATCGATCAAATACCCCTTGAATTTGTTTACTGTTTAAGCCAAGGTTGGCGCCAAATCGTTCAAATAAGTGCCTAGTGAATTTTCTTTTCCGACCTTCCAAATTCAGTGCTAGTTCTTCTTTGTCTGAAGGATTCGCCAAATTCACATTGAGTAAATCATAGGCGGGAGATAGTGACCATTTGCCTTCCTTTTCAATCATTGAAAAGTTCTTCAAGTGCATGTCGTTATTACCAGTCAAAAAGCAGAAAACAGTCAGTTCGAAGAACTTTAACTGATCCATAAGGGTATCTGCGGAATACTCCTTCAGCGCCTTACCTACACGCTCCATAGTGCTCTTGTATTTGTCTACGGCCTCAGTAATTTGAAACATATCGAGCATATGGATTTTTTCACCGTCCAGTGTTCTATCAATTCTTTTGGTGATGTAGGCCAGTTCACCGGATTGAAGCCGAATCAAACTTGACGGAACCGTTGGTACACCAAATGCCTTCGCGATCTTCATCGTTAGATGTTCATTTTCTGGCATCTCAGGATAGGCGCTCGAAGGTGGTTTGAAAATATAATTTCCACCCAAGGCTCCAACCACAGTAAGTCTCGTGGTATTTTTTTGGTTCAACACCTCTTCTATCAACGCAAGGGAAAGTTTGGCTTGTACTCCAGGAACTGCTATGCGATGGCTGACCACTTCTTTGGCCAACTCATTCATTTCGATTAAGGAGTAATTTAAAGATGGAGGTTTAGTGCTTCCAAAAAAATCCAGACTACATTTTGGGTGGTAATCCAGTTGACTTGATTCGGTCAATTCACCATAGCAGTACAAACACTTCTTATTCATTTGCAGTACTTAAAGGTTTTACACTGACTGCTCCAATACAGTTTTGGCAACAGGCCATTAATAACCCCATGCGATCATTGGGATTGATTTTGTAATGGGTTTTTGCGACATCTAACAGCCACCCTTCAGGAATAAGCCCTTCAAAAAAGGAAAATAAATGCTTGTCGTGATAGGGATACTTAGTAACGGGCATGGTGAAGGTTAAAAACTGATGGGGATACTCAATGAC
>JAURGK010000031.1 GCA_030833845.1 Crocinitomicaceae bacterium
AGTTCAAGAGAATAGGGGGTAGCTTGATTAATTTCTAATTCGATTGACATCTTACATTCATCATAATACTTATCGAGCTGCTCCTGATACGAGTGAATGGATTTAAAGCCATTAAAACTGATTTCAGGTCCAGTTTCAAAATCAAATAGATTGACTTGCTTCCTTATTGAAAAAGAAAGCACTTGTACTTTAGCATTGCGCAATTGCTCTAATGTTGAAATAAGTGTTCTATTCATATGATTCAATTTTCCGTTTTTACAGTTTTTTCAGTGAATTCAAAATGATAAAATCACTCATGGCAATATGGCAATGGTATATATACACATTGCCAATTGCCTTAATTGATATGATTTTATAGCGCCGATTGTTTTTCAAATCAAAAGCCGAGAAAACTAATACTTTGGAATTTTGGTTAGAATAAATTCTAATTCTAATTAGGACTATGTGTTTAAAAAATAGAATAATTTCTATTTTTCACTCCGAACTGCGTGAATCCGCTTCTTTATTTTAAGAATAATTCTCCGTGCATATTTTTGCTATATTTGACTAGCTTATTTGTCATCACTGGAATAGAGAAAAGCTCCCTGCTTTATAACTGGGATGCAAAATGGTGACCACTTTAGCAAAACAAAGACAGAAACTCAGTAAATACAAGCTTTGGAGAGCTAGGTTCATTATCCTCACTCTCCGCCAAAAAAAAAGAAAACAAAAAAAAGCAGCCTTAGGGTTGCTTTTTTTTGTTTAGGTGAAATCTAAATATTTTTAAGCTGACTATGTCATCTGCTACAACTGCTTCACCCAAATGATATTAACCGGGCAGTTTTTGGCAGCTAATTCGTTTGGTTCTTTCTCAATATCGGGTAGGTTGAGCGTATAAAATCCACGCTTCTCTTTACCACCCACTAAGGTGCAGCGGCCGTCTTTTTTACTGATACGCCAGCGCTCGGGTGCCGCTTCTACGCAAGCATTGCAACCGATGCAGCGTTCGCGTTGTTGGCTCACTTGTATCATGCCGGTACAATTTTATAGAGTTTGTCAGAGGCCCTGATTTTTTCAGGAAGCGGAATTGTAAAGGTTTGACCCTTTTGAATTTCATTGACCGCACCACTTTCAAGGTGAATGCTTTTTACTTGACTTTCAATATAGCCGGTGGTGGGCCCTGTGACAATTACCTTGTCTCCAACTTTTAGCCCATACGCTTCGCAATCAAATTCCGCGACTCCAATTTTATCGTAATAATGTAGGCCCTTGGCTACATAAAGTTTCTTTTGAGTGGCCTCTGATCCCGGAACCTTTGACCATTCACCCATTTTACGCCCTAAATAATAACCATCCCAAAAGCCGCGGTTAAATACCGTTGAAAGTCGTTGTTTCCAATTTTCGATTGCTTCGCCATTATAAGTACCTGAACTAAGCCCATCGATGGCTTCTCGATAACATTGCGTTGTCGTAAAAACGTAATCTGAGGCGCGGCCTCGGCCCTCAATTTTTAGTACAGAAACGCCGGCCTCAATGATTTGATCTATAAAATCAATGGTGCACAAATCTTGTGCAGACATAATATACTCATTATCTAGTTCATATTCCGTGCCATCTTCCTTGTCGGTAACCATATAGCTATGGCGGCAATTTTGAATGCAGGCACCTCGGTTGGCGCTAGCAAAATGCGAATGAAGACTTAAGTAACATTTACCTGATACAGCCATACAAAGCGCGCCATGCGCAAAAATTTCAAGCCGGACGAGTTCACCACTTGGCCCAGTGATTTGTTGTCGTTTAATTTCTCTAGAGATTTCTGCAACTTGTTTTAATGAGAGTTCTCTAGACAAAACAACAACATCGGCAAAAGGCGCAAAAAATGCTATTGTTTCTACATTGGTTACGTTTGCTTGGGTAGAAATATGAACCGGCATACCAATAGATTTGGCAAATTGCATTACTGCAAAATCCGAAGCAATCACTGCATTGATTCGCTCATCTTTAGCCGCCTGAACAATCGTTCTCATGAGGTTCATATCATGCTGATACAAAATCGTATTGAGCGTAAGGTACATCTTGACTTGATGTTCTTTGCCTATGGACGCTATCTTTTTTAAGTCCGAAAGGGTAAAGTTATTGGAAGAACGCGCGCGCATATTGAGCTGTTCGATTCCAAAGTATACTGAATTACAACCTGCTTTGATTGCAGACATGAGGGCTTCATAGGAGCCCGCCGGAGACATCAATTCTACGTTCATGAGGCAAAGTTAAATTGATTTTAGAGAATTGCAGAGAATTATGTATTTTCGACTTCTCTATGGTTTTCAGTAGTATTTTCTTCCTTTTGTATTTTTTGCCCGTATTCCTCTTGGTCTATATGTGGCTGCCACAGAAAGCAAAAAATCATTGGGCGCTACTTGTGAGCATACTCTTTTACGCTTGGGGAGCGCCCAACTTTTTATATGTTGTGCTGGCCACAAGTTTACTTGATTTTTATTTGATCAGTGCTTTGTATAAAGCTGAAAACCTGCGACATAGAAAAATATTATTAGCGATTTCTCTCTTCTTGAATTTAGGTCTCTTGGCCTACTTTAAGTATGCCAATTTTTTTGTAGAAAATGTAAATACGGCACTAAGTCAATTGGGTATAGCTCAACTGTCATGGACTGCGGTTGCCTTGCCCATAGGGATTTCTTTCTTTACTTTCCAAACCCTTACCTATGCCATCGAGGTGTATCGAAAAGAACATGCGCCTTTTAAGCGGCCAGACCACTATTTATTATATAAACTTGTTTTTCCTCACGCTATTGCAGGTCCGATCATACGTTTTAAGAGTGTAGCTCAACAAGTCGTCGAAAGAAAGGAAACACCAGATGATCGCCTGTTGGGCTTATTTCGTTTTAGCTTAGGGCTAGCCAAAAAGGTATTGATCGCCAATGTTTTGGCAAAGCAAGCTGATTTGTATATGGGTGGTGATATTGAAAACTTGAACACCACCGAGGCTTGGGTAGGAATCATGGCCTACACTTTTCAGATTTATTTTGATTTCTCAGGTTATTCAGATATGGCAATTGGACTTGCGCGCATGATAGGGTTTCGTTTTCCAGAAAATTTTGATTCACCGTATAGTGCACAAAGCATAACTGAATTTTGGCGTCGTTGGCACATCACTCTAGGTGCTTTCATGCGTGATTTTCTTTACATTCCTTTGGGAGGGAATAGGGTGAAGCAAAAATGGCGCATATACTTTAATTTGTGGTTGGTATTTCTTGTTTCAGGGCTTTGGCACGGGGCTTCATGGAATTTTGTTTTGTGGGGAGCTTTTCATGGCGTATTTTTGATTCTTGACAGGCTTTTTTTACTTGAATTTTTGCAAAAAATCGGAAAAATTCCATCCGCACTTTTCACCTTTATCATTGTTGCGATGGGTTGGGTCTTGTTTAGAATAGATACCTTAGGTAGTGCAAAATCTTACTTTGGGCAGTTGTTTGATTTCTCTGATTGGAAAACCATAGAATTAACAAATAGCTTTTGTTTTATGCTTGGGTTGGCCGTAATTTTTTCTGTTGCGGGTAGAAGTATTTGGCTTACTAAATGGAGTCAATTTTTGATTGCACCAAATCCTGACTTAGGTCTGTTTAGGTCTCTTGGCCTCACTTTCAGTGCCATCGTATTGTTGCTTTTAAGCATTTCTTTCTTGTCTGCCTCTGAGCTCAACCCTTTTATTTATTATCGTTTTTAATGGCCAGTGATCTCAAATACGCAAAAATAAAAAACCTGCTTTTTGGCTTGGTTTTATTGCTTTTGTTGTTATCCTGGATTGAACAAAACTCACACTTTATAAGGCTAAAACCCTTAGGAGGAGAGCAAGCCATCATAGAAAAAAGTCCATTTACCGCAAGCAACTGGCGTTCTGGTGTCTTTCAAGAAGGCCAAGAGGCACATGTAAATCAAAGATTTGGATTGCGGCCATTTATGGTAAGGTTTTACAATGAAATTTTTGATCGTTTGTTTGATGAATACCAAGCAAAAGGAGTCATTATGGGAAAGGATGGTTTTCTGTTTGAGGAAAATTATTTGCTTGCAGCGAGTGGCCGTGATTTTTTAGGTGCAGATTCTATTCTGCTTTTGGCAGATAAGCTTGCATTCATTCAGCAAAATTTGGCCAAGCAGCATAAGCAATTATTGGTGTGTTTGGCGCCCGGAAAAGGTTCGTTCTTTTTAGATAAAATGCCACCGGGTTATTCAAGAAAAAATTTGGATAGGAATCATCCTCATTTTGTTAAAGCTTTAAATCAGAGAAAAATTCCACTTTTGGATGTCCAAACTTGGTTTTTAAATTTAAAAGCAACGACACCATATCCATTGTTTCCAAAAACAGGGATTCACTGGAGTAGCTACGGAGAATACTTGGTTGCTGATTCAATGATCAAAAGGGTAGAGGAGCTTGCCCAAAAACCTTTGCCTCAACTTCAATTACTCAGCATTGAGCAGGATATCAACCCAAGAGACCGCGACGACGATATTGAGCTTGGTATGAATCTGCTAAGAGACTTGCCAGATTTTAAAATGGCTTATCCTAAATTTCGTATAGTTCCATTAAATGCTGGTAAGACAGCACCTAAAGTTTTGGTTATTGGCGATAGTTTTTATTATGGTATGTATAATTGGGGCATGATGGAGCACGTGTTTGTAAACGGCGAATTTTGGTATTACAACCACGAACGGCTCATTCCCAAAATGCCTGCATCCAATGTGTCAGAACTCACCAATTACGCTTCAAAAGTACAAGAATTTGACGTGATCATACTGTTAATCACAGAGGCCAATCTACCTAGATTTGGCTTTGGAATGATCGAATCCTATCTCAATAAAAAGTAACTTGACGAGTACTTATACCTTTGGTATATGTTTGACATTAAGCGCAACCCAACCTTTTTGACCTTTGCTTTTCTCAAAGCTTACTTCATCGCGTTCTGCAATTGGGTGCATGAGGTTTGCAGCATGTACAAAGATGTTTTCGCCGCTCGCTTTGTCTTTAATAAAGCCATATCCTTTGGAATCGTTAAAAAATATAACCGTTCCTGTATCTGCGCCTGAATCTTCATCTTCATTGTCTTCGCGACGCGGGATGCCAATTTCAATACTTTCTGCATCAATTTCAACACGGGTTGATGGATCAATTGGAGCATCTACAATGCGACCAAATTCATCGACATAAGCCATCATGCTATCAAGACCACCACCACCTGAGTTAGCTTTCCGCTCTTCGGAGCGAAGCATTTTTTCTTTTTTCTTTTTTGCTTTTAGTTTTTCTTTTTCCTTTTTGGAATAGGTTTCTTTGGATTTGGCCATTCGAATAGTTTAATTTTTTGTGTTGCCATATGAAAAAGTAGGATGGAAAGGCAACTTACGATTACGAAGGCGAATTATGCTGCAAAGATACTAAAAACTTGTTGGTGGAAGGCCTTTGAATTATTGGTGTCTTTTGGTTGGTTGCCAAATCGAGGATTGTATTCCTCCAAAAAACTTTAACATGCCAATAAATAAGGCCAAATTCATGCTGATAAAATGCAGTGGAAACCTCAGCCAAACGATATGTTTGCCATTTTGTTTTAAGACGTAATCGACGATAAAAATCATCGGAATACAAAGCAAAACATAAAAAGATAATTGCAAGATGAGTGACTCATTTCGATTAGAAACAATATAAATACACATTAAAAAAAGAAAGCTGGGGAGTAGCCATCTGAGTACTTTATGTGAAAAGAATGCCAGTGAGACCCAATTAAATTTAAACAAGATTGGCCAAAAGCGTTTTAGATTTTGAAAATTTCCTGCCGATATACGAACTTTTCTTAAAAACTCAATCATCGGGTCATTTGACACATCTTCAAGTACCACAGCTTCCTTTTGATTGATACATTTATATCCTTTTTCGATGCAAGTCATATTGATGTAAAAATCATCTACTAAAAAATGTGCAGGAATGGGCTCAAAACACTTTTTTCGAAATGCAAAACAGCCACCAAATGGACCCATCATGGCACCCCAAAGTTTGCCTTCAGCATCTTTTATAGCAACTTCGTTGGCAATATATTGAGATTCAGGAATGGAGATTCCGGTTTGTTTGATGCCATAATGTTGCATGCGGGTGTCGACCAGTCCAATGCTTGTATCCTCAAAAGGGGCTTGTAAATAAATGAGTGTTTGGGGTGTAAACAAAACGTTGGCATCCGTAAGTACAATTAAATCGTTAGTAGCTTTTGGCACAAGCGCATTGACAATTTGAATTTTTCCTTGTCTTTTTTCAAACTCAATAACTTGGCAATCTGCAAATTTTGATTGGTATTCATTGGCAATTAATGAGGTGAAATCTTCACTATTGTCAATGCCTATGAGCAGTTCTATTTTTTCAGGGGGGTAGTTGCTATTTAGGATCGAATCGAGTTTGTCTTTGAGTACCTTTTCTTCGTTGTGTGCGGCAATAATGATACTCAATGCTGGTCTGTGGCTCGAGATAGCATGAGCAGCTGGTGTTTGGAGCTTATTTGATAAGTATTTGATCAGAAGAGGGTAAAGTAGATAACTATAGGTTAGAAGTAAGATGCCGATGATGATAAGTAAAGGAAAGCCCATGTTGCAATATTACTTATTATTTTGAAGTTCTTTCAAGTGCATTTTCAATTGTTTTTGAACGTGAGTTGCATTAAAATGCCTTGAAAAATAGGTACTAAAATAGTTTGAGCGTTCAAGTAATTCTTGAGGGCTACTCAATAAGGAAATTAGATCATTCTTAAAATCATCCAATTGATCATGTATCAAAGTAGGATCCAACATCGGCAAGCCATCTGCAGATTTTTGACTCAACACGATAGGCGCACCTACGCTCATTGCTTCAAGAATTTTCATTTTAACTCCTGAGCCTGATTGTAAACAACCTACGAAAATACCATGTTCGGCAATAAATGCCCTGGCATCCGGCACAAAGCCATGTAGGTGAACACCAGGAAGTTGCCAATCCCTAAAAGCCTCAGAACCCTTACCAGCAATATGAAATTCAAGCGCTGGAAGTTCTTGCTTGAGTTGTGGAAATACTTTGTTTAAAAACCATTCCACGGCTTCTATATTTGGATTCCAATTAAATGCACCTAAAAAACATAATTGCAATGGAGCTAGATTGCTTTTTACAGCACTTATTTCTATAGAAGAGGGTAGGTATCTGCAGGTGCTTAAGGTTTCTGCTTCAATTTGTTGAAGGTCTTCTTGAGAAATAGCTAGAATGAGATCTAATTTACCTAGATCTTCACTCCAAATAGTTCTTTCGGCCCACTTTAAAGCATAAGCTAATTGCTGTAGGTACCATTTTTTAAAAATATTTTTTGTGTTGTTGGCCAAATCCTTCCAAATCCGGTATTCAATATTATGTGCTCGGTAAATAAATTTTGCCTTAGTAAACTTACTCAGAGGAGCGGCATAAACTGCAGCAAATAAGCTTTCAAAAATCACAATATCGTAGGCCTGAATGCTGAGTTCTTTCTGCAAAGTTCCTAGCACTTTATTGTCGTAAAATCGTCTAAGGTTATATGACTCCTGTTTGATCAATGCAATAAGTGCGGCTATGGGCTTGATGCGCGTATCGATTTGGTGTCCGGATACTTTGAGTTTTGGATGTTTTAAGAATGCACTTGATTCAAAAGGGTGCTTATGCGTTGCCAAGGCATGGTAATTTACCGATTCGATTTCATCCAAGGATAAGATATCTATAAGAAGACGAGACATAGCTAAAGAGCCTCCGTCAGTGATAGGATAAGGTGGTTTATGGCTGATTATCAATACTTTCACAACTCAATATTAAATGGCTTGTGCCTTCTTTGTGAGGTAAATTGCTACTGGTGTAAAAAGAATGCCTGCCAACCACATGCCCAAAAACGGGCTCAAGGTATCGGTATCCGCAAGGTTATCACCAATTGAATTCACAATGAAATAGCACATAAATATCAAGGCGGCGATCACAACAGGGGCGCCAAAGCCTCCTTTTTTCATGAGCGCTCCCAAGGGTGCCCCCACGAAAAATAATACAATGATAGCATAGGTAAGTGCGAACTTTCTATGAAATTCAATCCAATAAAGCGATGTTTCCTTCTCTAGAGTTTTAATGAACTGTTGTTGATTTTCGAGTTGTTGTTGATTGCGTCTGATTTTGGAAATAGTTAAGTTATAGGCCAATTGTTTGTCCGCATTCGAAATTTTTTCAAAAATGATAGGTTGCATTTGCCCTGTGGATGCAGTCATTTTGGGATCTTCAGTGGTGGTTTGTTGCAACGCTTTGCTTAAACTCAGAAATCCTAAATTGGTTTGATTGATAAATTGCTGGCGCAACGTTTGCTTCTTATGATTGATAGAGTCTATGGCCTCATTGATCTGAAAAATATTTAACATTTCATATTTATCAGTAAAAAGATCTTCCTTGGAACGGTTCAATTCCAAGCCACCTAAATCCAACTTATATACCCCTTGAGAAAAACTTGAAACACGAGAAGGTCTTTTTGAGGGATTGCTGAGTTGTTTGTTGGGTAGATACATTGGGTTTTGGATATCTAGCTCTTCTAAAATTTTCCCATCATGAAGATTTAAAAACACAAAGCGTCCGTTGATAGATTTGTAAACAGTTGCTGTTTTGGCGCGTACGGTTCTTAATTGCGTTGGCTGGGTGTAGTCGTGGATGGTAATGCCATTGCATTTGTTGCCTTTGAGGGAATCCACTTTTATGGCGTAGCCTTCAAAATTTTTGGAGTAAACACCCGGAGTGAGGATGGTTGATATTTTTTTATTCTGGATATCAAAAATAAGTGTGTGCCATTTAAGGTTAGCAGCTGGAATCACATAATTTGCAAACAAAAATGTCCCGATGGCAAGTATACTTACAATGAATATGAGCGGTCTGAGAATGCGCAGTAAGGAGAATCCGCTTGATTTTAAGGCAGTGAGTTCGTTATGCTCAGATAAATTCCCAAGGGCCATCAATGATGAGAGCAAAATCGCCAAGGGCAAGGCAAGTGGCACAATTCCGGCTGAAACATACACGAGTAATTCGAGGATCACCCAGACTCTTAGTCCTTTACCCATTAAATCGTCGATATACACCCAAAAAAATTGCAATATGAGCATGAACATCGAAATTAGCAAGGTCACCACAAATGGTCCTGTAAATGACTTTAAACTAAATAATACCAGGCGTTTCAAGCGTAAATTTTAGAACAAATTTAACTTTTTTTGGGGAGGATTGGCTAGGCTTTACCTAGGGTTTATGCACCAATAATACGCTTTAAATCAGAGATTGCTTGGTGCCAAAGAGCCTGACTGCTTTCGGTGTCTGCAGCACTTGCAAAATCTGTGATGTGTAAAATCACTGAATTGGTCATTGGATCAACCACATAAGCCAACTCAAAATATGTATCTAGACCTTGTTGCTCGTCATCTATCCACTGAAATCTGATTTTAGAATTTAATTTTAACTGAACTAGACGCGCAATTTCTTCATTTCCATCCCATTCAAAGGTGTACAAATCGTCGTTTACGCGAACATCATCCGCAAACCAATCTGCCAATCCATCAGGGGTGCTGATAAGTTTTTCAAGCACGCGAGGTGAGGTTTTTAGCAGAAATTCCAACTTGTACTTTTCTTTCATCGCCCCCTTGGTTTTATTGTTAAATTTGTGATTCATTAAATATACAAAGTTTTAATTAAATGTCCGATCAAAATCAGTTAGAAAAGCTAGGAAATCAATTTTTTAAATACCGTGGTCAAATCCCGGTATTATTCTTCCTTGTCGCTTTTGGACTCATGCATTATTTTCCAAACTCAGGTCATTGGACGCAGCCGTCAAGAATTCTTTTTGCTCTTGGATTAGTGATTTTTGGGCATGTCATTAGGGCATTAGCGGTTGGTAAAAGAGCTCAACACACCTCAGGCCGAAACCGCGACGAGCAAGTTGCTGAAGCGCTAAATACGACCGGAATTTATTCAATGATGCGCCATCCACTATATTTAGGCAACATCACCACTTACATGGGATGGGCAGTTTTTACTGGCATCGATTGGCTAGTGCCAGTTTTTTTGGTGTTGTTCATAGCCTATTATCGTCTCATTATTTATGCCGAAGAACAATTTTTATATAGAAAATTTGGATCGATGCATAGTGATTGGAAAAATAAAACTCCTCTACTATTACCTGCATTTTGGAAGTACCAATCCAATTCACAGCCCTTTTCACTAAAGGTGGTTTTAGAAAACGAATACTCGGGGTGGGCCGCATCAATGACTACGGCGTGGGTGCTATGGTTTTTTCAAACCTATGTAATGGGTGCTTTTCAAAGCAAACAATGTGAAATCTTGGCCTCGGCACTTTTTATTCTGATTTTTGGTCTTGGAATGCGCTATCTTAAAAAGAAAACCAATGTTTTCAAGGCCTCTTAACGGCTAAATGAAAATCATTGAGCTAAGTCAAACAATTGGCGCTGCTGTAAGCTCCGACCAAGTGTGAGTTCATCGGCATATTGAATTTCGGATCCTACAGCTATTCCTCTCGAAATGCGCGTAATGAGCAAAGGATATTCCTTAATTTTTTTGTAAATGTAGAAGTTGGTGGTATCTCCTTCCATAGTGGGGCTGAGCGCCAAAATAACCTCTTTAGGCGCTTCATTTTGAACGCGTTCGGTTAAGTTTACGATATTGAGTTGCTGCGGACCCACACCATCCATTGGTGAAATCAAGCCGCCCAGCACATGATACAAACCATTATAGGTATTGGTTGATTCAATGGCCATCACATCTCTAATGTCTTCAACGACGCATATTAGCGAAGAATCCCGCCTTGAATTGTTGCAAATTTGACAAATTTGGGTGTCTGCAATGTTGCCACAGCGCCTGCAATGCAAGACCTTATCTTGTAGGGCAGTAAGTGCGCCAATAAAGTCCGATAGCTCTACTTCAGAACGCTTTAACAAATCTAAAGCCAGTCTAAGTGCTGTTCGCCTTCCAATGCCTGGTAAGCTTGCAAGTTGGTCTACAACTTGCTCCAAATATTGTGAAGGAATCTGCATGGGCCAAAATTAACGAAACTTTTAATTTGTACGGCGCCGCAAAATAGTAACTTTGCAACATGTCTGTCAAAGAGCTCAATATAAGAAATAAGCGTGCGCGCTTTGAATATCACCTCGAAGAAACTTTTGAGGCAGGTATGGTTTTGACAGGAACTGAAATCAAAAGTATTCGCAATGGAAAAGCATCCATTCTTGAGGCCTATGGACTATATGAAAGTGGCGAGGTTTGGTTGAGAAATATGCATATTACCGCTTATGAAAATGGTTCTTTTTACAACCATAAACCCAAAGCAGATAGAAAATTATTACTGACTAAAAAAGAAATTAGTCGCATCGAAAAGTTTTTAAAAATCAAGGGGCACACCCTCGTTCCCATCAAACTTTTTCTCTCTGAAAAGGGTTGGGTTAAATTGCAAATTGCTTGTGCTACGGGTAAAAAACTCCACGACAAACGTCAGGATCTCAAAGAAAAAGACGATAAACGAGAAATGGACCGAATGCTCAAACGCTAAACCGAAGGCTTAGTCTTTGATCACAGGATATCCTGGATATTTTTTCTTATCAAAAACAAACTTGGTATCGTCAATATCGGGATTGGCCGTAAACTTTGTTACGACGTAGGTCATGGTGGTGCCATCTTTGGCCTTCATACTGGCCTTTACCAACTCATTCTCCGTTTTAGAGATATATAATACGATGGTATGGTACTCGGCTTTTGAAGGTATCTTGGGATAAAGGTTGATGACGTGAACCGCTTGGCCATTGAGCTTGTCTTCGTGGTCGTATTTGTTTTTAAAACCTGTTTCCCATATGGTCATGAGTCGTTTTGGGTTAATAGACTCTTCGTCATCAGCACTTGCATCAGATTCGTAAACCGATCGTTCGTCTTTGATGATTGTCCAAGTCTTCACACCATTGCAAATCATGGTGTTGTCACCGTAAGAGGCATAAAATTTATTGCCTTTTACCCATCCTTTGCCAATTTCATTTTCATTGGTACCATTGGTAGAGTTTTTAACACTTGCATTGAATTCAATATAAAAGGACTTCATGCCCTTCATTTTTGTTGAAAGTTTGTCTAAAATACCTTGTGCCTTAGCATCTTGAGCAAAAGCTTGGCTTGTAAAAATAGTTAGGCAAAGTAAAAGTAATAAACGCATTGTATATGATTTTGAATGCAAATATCATAAATTATGCCAAATACACGAAATATTTAAATCTTGGTTCATTATTCTGTAATGATCAGCGGATGATTACTAATGAATTCATTACTGATGATTTGCAAAAGATAGGCCCCGGATTTTAAATTTGCCGGTGTATGAATTTGATTTTGGTAAGCGGTGTTTAAAATTATTTTTCCATTGGCATCATATAATCGAATAAAATCAGCGCTCGTACCATTTATATGCAATACGGAACCAGCGCATATAGGATTAGGGTAAACAGCGCGCGCCGGAGCTTTTTGAATTTGATTACCAGCCATTGAACCAATATTGATATTATCTATATAAAGGCAATTGCCCCAGTCGCCTATGTTTCTAAAAGCAATTTGTAAATCCCCAGAGTTGTTAAAAGCACTCAAATCCACAGAATCTGTACGCCATTGAGTTGCTGAAGGAGTAAAGAAACTTTGAAAATCTGGTGAGGTCGCTAAATCAAGACCTCCTTTAAAATAGAGCACCTGTTCGGTTTCAAAGCAGTCCGTAGAGACAACAACTTGTAACGAATCTGAGTATCCGCCTCCCCAACGTGCATAGGCCACATCGAAATAGAGCATTGGTTGAATTTGTAATGCGGCTGTATTGATAGGCATGATTAAATCATCGAAAGTTCCTTGAGAATTGATATCATAATTATTAAAAAATGTAGATTGACTAGAATTTGAATAGCCTCCAGCAGTGGTAGATAATAACCAAGTTCCATTGCCATTGTGATCTTTAACGAGCCATCCTTCGGGAAGAAATTGTTGCTGAAAATCTTCTGTAATACCTGTTTGAAAATCAAAAAAGTCTAATGAAACATATAAGGAATCAGTATCTGTAAGGCCGTCGGCATCGGTGATATTTAAAATGGCTAAATGCTGACCCTGGCTAGAAAATAGTACAGAGGGGTTTCTTAGTGTCGAGGAGCTTGGGCTTCCTGTTGGAAAGGTCCACTGCCAAGTAGCATTTTGATGATTCAAAAATGAATAGTCGTCAAAATGAAAGGAATCAACGGCGCAAATAGCCAATTGTTGTAATTTGTCGACAGTAATTCTTGCTATGATTTGCGACGGATTTTCAACAAGCGGACTCTCATAAATTCCTTTGCCGTAGGTGGCAAGTCTGATCTTGGAGTCTCTGTAAAAAGGTTTAAGAATGTTACCATTTGTAAAGAGGGGTAAACCATTGTTTTCTAGGCTAAATGCGCTTTGATTATTTCGGTAATAGACCGCTTTATTGGTGGCTACATAAATACCACCATCAGTACCGGCAATGTGGATCAAAGATTGAATTGATTCGTTATTAAGTAAGGCAGTGGTAAGATTGGACCAAGATAGACCACCATCGGTGGTTTTGAATACCTTAGAGCCATTAGCCCCACTGGGGTAGGCAAGCCAAAGTTCATTGTCATTCTGGGGGTTCAAACTCAATAACATTCGACTAGAATTGCCTGCCGGAGGATTCAATTGCGTCCAGTTCATACCTCCATCGGTGCTCTTCCAAAGTTTGCCCGTGTTGCCACTAGCGGCTTTTTGATTCAAATAAATCACTTGAGGATCTTGTGAGCCAATTTCAATGTAGTTCACTTTTTCATTGACGTCCGTACCAAAGGTAAAAAGCAATTCAAAGCTTGCACCCATGTCTTTTGTGCGGTATAATTTGTTCTCAAAACCCGTATAGGCCTCACTGTAGCAATTGGGGTGAAAAACCAATTCAGAGGATTGCGCAGCCCAATAACTTTCGTTTGGATTGATGCCAAAAGAGGCATTTGAAATAGCTCCATCAAGAGTTAATGGAATGCGTTTGCCATTGACATCAGAAAAGTAGGTCAAGGTATTGATACCAGGGTTGACATAGCCTGTTGGGGCCTCACCACCACCCAATTCTAAAAAATTTCCTGCGCCATAATTTTCATGGTAGGCCAAGTTACCATTGTGGTATAGACCACCAACCAATACATCTTCATTCCATCCGTTATCAAAACCCCAATAATCTGAACCATGAATTCCAGACATATAGAAATCTGGTTGGGTAGTCATAAAATCGGTACTGTGGTAGATGCCGCCGTCTGTTGTTACCCAACAATGCGAGCCAATCATTCTAAAATCTTGGTTGTCAACATGTAAATTCAATGGGCCACCAACATATCCTGAAACTGAAGAAAAGGTCTCTGCGCCATCATCAGACCTGTACAAATTCAATCCACCGATCAGTACCTGATCTGCATTGGTTGGATTGGCCATAAGGGCACAATTATAAAATCCTTGGTGATAGGTCCATGTAGGTGTGCCCATGGCTAAATTTGGATGCGTAGCAGAGTAGGGGCCTCCTGCAGGAGAATTAGGTAGGGTCCAGTTTTGGCCTCCATTATCGCTGCGATACAATCCTATAAATCCGAAATCATCGGGTTTTGAATCTCCAATTAAGTAGGCATAAACACGTTCTGGATTGGCTGCACTAACGGCGAGCCTCCCGCCGCGATCCAAGCGTGCAGGATCATTAGAATTATACCAGCCATTATCCTGAAGTGTCCAATTAAGGCCGCTATCTGTAGAGATAAAAAACTCACAGCGAATTAAAGTTGGATTGTTTTTAAGTAAATACAATGTTTGTGCACTTCCAGGCTTTAATTTGATGTCATATGCTTTCTCAATAAAAAGTTGTGTCCAGTCTAGCCCTCCATTATTACTGCGATACAGCCCCTTTCCAGTTGCTGCAAGTACGATGCTAGGGTTGGTTTCAAGCATGTAAATTTCATTTACATTGAGCCCAGTTGTTACAAGGGTATTGACCCAGGTGAGCCCACCATCGGTACTTAAAAAAAGTCCTTTATTGCCTCCTGCTATAACCACGCTAGGATTCGTGGGGTGCACTTCTATTGCTGTTACTCCAGAACCAAAATCAATATTTTTTGAACTCAGCAACCAATTTTGGCCACCATCCATACTTTTGTATACTTCTCCTGGTTCGGTGCCGCAATAGCAAGTATTGGGTTGGCTATTGCATTGGTCAAAGCTGTAAATATTACTCTGCCCTGAGCCTTGTGTGAGGCCTTCTTGATAGTTGGTAATAGGGCCCACCACCTCCCAGTTGGAGTTTTTAGTGCACGCGCTTTGTTTTTTGAGATAATTTGCTTCTTTGACTTGTTCATCAGCCTCATTAATTGCTAGAATAAACCCTTCGTCGTTGATCAAATATTGATGCTCTCTGATCCATCGTTTGTAATATTGCGTGTGGTATGTTTTTTCAAAGGGCCTATGACGGTAATACGCCTCATAGGCATTTTGCACCTCATAAACGTTTGGATTGCTACCATACATCATTTTTGCCCATTCGGGGAGCTGAGCAATTTCTGCAGCACTTGGCTTGAGCATTTGTTGAGCAAAAGAAAGTTGGTAAGAAAAACAAATGAAAAAGATAGAAACAAGATAATTGTACATAATTGAAGTTTGGAACCTCAATTTACAACATTTTATCCAATGAACCTTTTTTCTTGATTCGTAGTTGGGATCATGCAGCGCTCATATTTACCAAACCAACGGTACCGATACTTCGCCACAATATCATAAGCCCCATCCCGTATAAACCTAGGAATTATCCAGCCTAATTGTGACCAATGGAACGGACCAAAAAGGGTTTTATAAATTTTTAAGACGGCAGTGCTTTTTTGTGAACAAACTTGTTGCTTAAAATAAGCAACACTTTGGTACAAGGGTGCTTCCAATTTACTTTGATCTACATCAGTTGTCAATCCTTGAAATGAACTGAAGTAAAAAATTTCCTTTGCGTCTTTTCTTAAGATGTACTGCACAAAGCGGTTGCAAAGGGCACATTGTCCGTCAAAAACAATTAAATGATCCGGTAGGCTCGTTTTATTTTTTTGCTGAGATTTCAAAGTTTTTTGCATCACTCACTTTTTGATTCAGCAGGGCAATTTGAAGAACTTCTGACATCTTACTGACATAATGAATGTGAAGACCCTCAAGGTAATTTGGGGCTATTTCGTCAACATCTTGCTTGTTTTTCTCACAAAGAATAAGCGTTTTGATTCCAGCCCTTTTTGCTGCGAGTATTTTTTCTTTGATTCCGCCCACTGCCAACACTTCACCGCGTAAGGTAATTTCGCCGGTCATCGCCAAATTATTTTTCACTTTTCGTTGCGTAAATAAGGAAGCTAGCGCGGTGAGCATCGTAATGCCTGCACTAGGGCCATCTTTAGGGGTGGCGCCTTCAGGGACATGCACATGAACATTGTATTGCTCAAAAATCGCAGGGTCAATCTTTAGAAGCTCATGGTGACTTTTTAAATATTCTAAGGCGATGACTGCTGATTCTTTCATGACGTCTCCTAAATTGCCCGTGAGCGAAAGCTTGCCACTTCCTTTTGAAATCAAACTTTCAATAAATAGGATGTCTCCGCCAGCTGATGTCCAGGCAAGGCCTGTGACCACACCGGCAACATCATTGTTGTTGTATTTTGTTCTTATTCGGCCTGCGCCCAAAATGCCAAACAAATCCTCTTTGGTAATCTTGGTTTGAAATTCCTCTTCCATGGCAATTTGTCGGGCACGATTGCGAACAAGCTTTGCTGTTATCTTATCTAGGCTCCGCACCCCTGATTCGAAGGTGTAAGATTCAATGATTTGTTGCCAGACTTTCTTATCTATGGAAATATCATTTTTAGAGATGCCATGGGCAGCAAGTTGCTTGGGCATAAGGTGCCTTTTGGCTATTTCAATTTTCTCCTCTAGGGTATAACCATTGACTTCAATAATTTCCATTCTATCCAATAAAGGACCCTGTATGTTTTGTAGGTTATTGGCTGTGGCAATGAAAAGTACTTTAGATAGGTCAAATTCTGTCTCGACGTAGTTGTCGTAAAAAGCAGCGTTTTGTTCCGGATCCAACACTTCAAGCAAAGCAGAGGACGGGTCTCCGTGGTTGCTTCGGCCTAGTTTGTCTATTTCATCGAGCACGAAAACCGGATTTGCCGTTTCGGCTTTTTTTAGGTTTTGCATGATTCTACCAGGCATCGCTCCAATGTATGTTTTGCGGTGCCCACGAATTTCTGCCTCATCATGTAGGCCACCCAAAGACATGCGTACGTATTTTCGACCAAGTGCTTGGGCAATTGACTTGCCGAGCGATGTTTTCCCAACCCCTGGAGGGCCGTAGAAACATAAAATTGGAGCCTTCATATTGCCTTTCAACTTGAGAACAGCCAAGTATTCTAAGATGCGCTCCTTCACTTTTTCTAGTCCAAAATGATCCTTTTCTAAAATACGTTTGGCTAGATTTAAATCGAGCTTGTCTTTGGTATAAACATTCCAAGGAAGCTCCAAAAGTAGGTCTAGGTAGTTGAGTTGAACGGTGTACTCAGCGCCTTGCGGATTCATGCGTTGTAACTTTTCGAGTTCTTTATTAAAAAGTTTAGCAACCCGCTGATCCCAATTTTTACTCTGAGCCCTTTCTTCTAGATCTTTGACATCTTGAATTTGAGGGTTATCACCGAGTTCATCTTGAATGGTGCGCATTTGCTGATGTAAAAAATACTCTCGCTGCTGTTTATCGAGGTCTTTACGCACTTTATTTTGGATTTCATTGCGCATTTCCAACAGTTGTGCCTCAGCCGTAAGGTGCTCCAAAACGAGCATTACGCGTTTTTTCATGTCCATTTGTTCAAGCATCCCTTGCTTTTTAGACACGTCGGCATTCATGTTTGAAGAAATGAAATTCACCAAAAAACTTGGGCTATCGATATTTCCTATGGCAAATTGCGCCTCAGATGGGATATTGGGGCTTTCTCTAATGATTTGCAAAGCCAAGTCTTTGATGGTTGCAAACATGACTTCAAGCTCCTTGTTGTTTTTATCAAACTTTAGCTCTTTAAGCACTTTTATTTTGGCTTTCAAATAGGGCTCGCTTTGGGTCGCTTCAAGCATTTCAAACCGGCGTTTTCCTTGAATGATGACCGTCGAACTGCCATCGGGCATTTTAAGTAAGCGTATAATTTGAGCAACTGTTCCTATCCTATGAAGATCCTCAAAGAGGGGAGCTTCTACATCCTGATTTTTTTGAGAAACCACACCAATGATTTTATTGCCGCGATTGGCTTCCTGAATGAGTTTGATAGATTTGTCTCTACCCACAGTGATAGGTATAACTACACCAGGAAAAAGAACGTTATTTCGCAAGGGGAGTATGGGTAATTCTTCTGGGAATTCTTGCTGATTCATTTGTGCTTCTTCTTCTGCTGTAATTAGCGGAATAAATTCAGCATCTGCGTCGTAGCCAGAAAAACCAAAAAAACCTTGATCAAAGAGTGTGCTCATAAATAATTTAATTGTTACTTGAACCTTAGTCAAGATGCATGCCAAAATGGACCAGCATGAAAAAAAGTCAGTTCTTGGCTAAAAACCTCAGGATTTCAATGTCTTGATCCGTTAACTCGGTATTTCTTCTAGACATCATGGCAGATATTGAGCCTATGGCTTTATCAAAGTCGTGCTTTTCACTCTGAGGATCCGAAATCCATTGAAAAGAAGGGATATATTTAGGAGGAAAGCCACTTGTCATGATATTTGAACCCACTCCAACCACGGTAGCGGTATTGAATTGAACATTGATTGCTGACATGCTGTGATCTCCCATTGTAAGCCCCATAAATAATTCATTGGTACTTTGCATAGTCTCGTGCTCATAGCAATAGGTACTTACCGTACTGTAATTATTTTTAAGGTTTGAGCAGTTGGTATCTGCACCTAAATTACACCATTCACCAATGAGCGCATTACCTAAAAATCCGTCGTGCCCTTTATTGGAATAGCCTTGAAAGAGGCTGTTACTTACCTCCCCTCCAATGCGACAATGTGGGCCAATAGTAGTTGCGCCATAAATTTTTGCACCCATTTTAATTACAGCGCCATCCATTATAGCGAGTGGCCCTCTAAGCAGGCTACCCTCCATAATTTCAACGTTTTTACCAATATAAATGGGTCCGGTTTTTGTATTGAAAGTAACACCTTCAGCTCGCACTCCTTCCATTAGAATTAAGTCAGTAAGAGGCCCAAGGAGCAGGTTGTTTTCGCCGAGTTGCGCAATCGAATTATTAAGGCTAGCCAGTTGAAAATCAGCTTTTAAGATCAGTTCATTTTTAAGATACAAGTCCCAACGATTTTCCAACAGAATGGGCTCTGAGCTAAATTCCACTTTGATTTGAGCCGTACCGTTGATCGCCAGGCAGTGCTCCTTGTAATAGAGGGCTTGATTAATTTGTAAATCCAATACAGCCTCTGCAAATGCTTTGGTGGCGATGCATTGGGCATTGATCCAAATGCCATCAATGCTTGGATATTTTTGTTGTAAATAGTCTTCGGTTTGAAAACCAATTTGAGCCTGTGGCATAAGTAGCTGCCAACGCTCAGTATTTGTGTAAATCCCACAGCGCAACTCGGCAAGTGGCTTGGTCAGTGTAAGTGGCGCAAATCTTAAATGTAGCGAGTTATCGGATAGGATTAGTTTCATCTAAATTTTTAATTGAAAAGGTATAGCTGCTCAAATATAACAATACAAAGGTCAATAATCCATTGATCAAAAGTACTTCATTCCCAAATTCATAGCCCTGCCATATCAAATCTGCATTGATACTCAAGAGGTAACAGCAAACTGGGGCTGCTGTAACAACAAGGGGAATGGCCCAAGATGGCGCCATTCTTTTAGTGAGGATTCCAAATGCAAAAAGTCCAAGTAGAGGGCCATAGGTATAGGATGCAATTAAGAAAATGAGGTCGACAATGCTTTTATCGTTGTACCATTTAAAAAGGAATACCAAAAGGGTAAATAAAAGTGCGAAGCTAATATGTACAATTCTTTTGACCCTCACACGCTCTTCTTCGGGTAGCTTGTTGCGTTCGAAACCTATGATATCGATGCAAAAAGAAGCGGTTAGGGCAGTAATAGCGCCATCAACAGATGGAAAAAGGGCAGAAATAAGTCCGATGATAAATACAATGAAAACACCACTCGGTAAGTAGTTTTGAATGATTTGAGGGAAGAGATCGTCTGGTGCGAATTTTAAACCGTTTTGTAGCGCGTAATAACTCAAAATACTTCCTAGGAATAAAAATAACGCATTTACTAAAAGAAGTGTGAAGCTAAATACAACCATGTTTTTTTGAGCATCTTTGAGTGTTTTGACGCTGATGTTTTTTTGCATCATTTCTTGATCAAGCCCGGTCATAGCAATGGTTATAAAGGCACCACCTATGAAATGTTTGAAAAAATAATCCTTCTTCGATGGGTTCCAAGCGCCAATTTCAGTGAGCCCCTCATGTTGAAGATTTTGCCAAAGTTGCCCCCAGGAAAGATCCATTTGATGCTGCAAGGTAAGAATGCAAACCACGAGGGCTAACAACATAAAAAACGTTTGGAGTGTGTCAGTCCATACGATAGTTTTCACTCCACCTTTGAGCGTATAAGCGAGAATCATCAGTACAATTAACAATGTTGATTGCCAAAATTGAATGCCAATAGGTTCAAAAACAAATAGTTGTAGAACATTGATTACTAAATATAACCGAACAGTGGCGCCTAGTGTCCTAGAGAGAATAAAATATGCAGCGCCCCATTGATAGGCATGCAACCCCAGACGGAGTTCTAAATAACGGTAAATGGAAGTGAGTTGGTATTTGTAGTACAGAGGAAGCAAAACGTAGGCTACCACAAAATATCCAGTAAAAAACCCCAATACCAACTGATAATAGTGCCATGCACTGCTGCTTACAGCTCCAGGAACTGAAACAAAGGTAACGCCTGAAAGTGAAGTGCCTATCATGCCAAAAGCCACCAAATACCAAGGGCTTTTCTTATCGCCAGTAAAAAAACTATGGCTATTCGCGCCTCTTGAACTTAAATAGGCAATTGCCAATAGTAGTCCAAAATACAGCACCAAAATGATGGGAAGCAAAAATTGATTCATAGGGTAAAAATAAGCTAAAGCAGTATATTTGCCTCAAAAAAATAGCCATGCATTTCAATTTTATCTTCTATTTGCTTTTCTTAACCATTATTGCTTTAGTTGTAATATTCATGACTACGTACAAGAAACAAACGCAGGTTGATGTATTGAAACTTCAAAATGAAATGAATCTTCAAAAGCAAGCCTATTTTTTACCTAGTAAATTAGAGGCCTATCAGCGTTGTATTTTATTACTCGATCGAATTTCGCCGGCAAACCTTTGCTTGAGAACCCTTCAAACTCAACTCAGCGCGCGCGCTCAGCAAAGCCTTTTGATCAAAACTGTGCGCGATGAATTTGAACACAACATTGCTCAACAACTTTTTGTCTCAGCTGAAGGCTGGCAAATTTTAATTCAATCAAAAGAAGAAGTATTAAGGGTTATAAACTTAGCATCCAGTACTTTGAGTGAAAATTCAACCGCCACAGAGCTAGCAGCAAAAATCCTTGAAATCAGCGGGCAAGTGAGCCCATTTCCTACTGAAATATGCCGTAGTTTTTTACAGAAGGAATTCCAAGAATTTATTTCTTAAGCCATTTTTCTTTAACAATAGCTATGATCATTGGTAATAACGAAAGACCAATGATTCCAAAAATCACCGTTTCAAAGTGCTGACGTACAAAGGGTAAATTGCCAAAGTAATAGCCCAATAAAGTGAGGCCGAGTACCCAAGTTATGCCGCCAATGATATTGTATTTGACAAAGATCTTGTAGGGCATTGAGGCGATACCCGCTGTAAAAGGAGCAAAGGTGCGTACAATAGGGACAAAACGCGCAATGACAATCGTTTTGGCACCGTGCCTCTCAAAAAAGGATTGTGTTTGAAGTAGGTGTTTTTCCTTGACTAGTGCGTACTTTCCAATTTTGAGTTGGGTCAGTTTATTGCCAAATTTTTTACCTATCCAAAAATTAATGGCATCACCACTAATTGCTGCAATGATCAAGAGCAGCAGTACCACCCACAGGTTGAGTTGTGCATTTTGGGAGTCAATTTCTATGCCTGCACAAAACGATCCAGCTGCAAAAAGCAAAGAATCACCGGGTAATAGAGGCATGATCACGAGGCCCGTTTCAACGAAAATGATCAAAAATAAAATGGCATAAACCCAAATACCGTAGTCTTGAATGAGCGAAAATAAATAAGTGTCAATATGACGAATGAAATCAAAGAGATCTAAAATTGTTTGCATTTATTGACAACTTAAGTGAGGTGCATTTTCGCTGATCCATGCATTGATACCTCCTTCGAGCACATAGAGATTGGTTGCATTGTATTGTGTTTCTAAAAAATTTGCCAATGCTTCGGCACGTTTACCAGACTGGCACATCAATATGACTTGCTCGTAGGAATTATAATTTGAATAC
>JAURGK010000015.1 GCA_030833845.1 Crocinitomicaceae bacterium
AATGCTCAAGCTGGTGGCTTGTGGTCAAGTTCTGACAATACCATCGCAACTGTGAATGCAGTTTCTGGATTAGTAACAGGTGTGAATCCAGGTGTAGTTACCTTGACTTACACTTATACAAACGCCAACGGCTGTACAAATAGCACAAGTTCTACATTCACTGTTGAAGCATTGCCTTCAGCTGTAATAACAGCTTCAGGAGCAACAACCTTCTGTGCTGGTGGTTCTGTGACATTGACTGCAAATAACGGCTCGTCATACGCTTGGAGTACTGGCGAAACTACTCAGTCAATTACAGTATCTTCTACACAAGATGTGACTGTAACAGTAACGAATGCTGCGGGATGTGCTGCAACCTCGGCTCCGACTTCAGTTGTAATGAATGCACTTCCGGTTGCAAACATTACCTCTAACAACGGTAATACATTCTGCCAAGGCGGATCAGTTACTTTAGTTGCGTCAACAGGAGCTGCTTATGCATGGTCTAACGGAGCTATAACACAAAGTGTAACGGTTACTGGAACAGAAACCTTAACTGTTACTGTAACTAATAGCGACGGATGTTCTGCAACTTCAGCACCATTTACTGTCACGATGAACGCTGCACCGACTGCAACGATCGTTGCTAACGGCCCAACAACGTTCTGTGCTGGTGGTTCAGTGACTTTAACTGCTCCTGCGGCAGCTGCTTATGCTTGGTCTTCTGGCGAAACAACACAATCAATTGTTGCCTCTGTAGATGGACCTTACTCCGTAACCATCACAGATGGTAATGGCTGTACTGCAACTTCTGCAAATACAAACATCACTGTTGAAGCACTACCAATTGTACAAGCGATTGCTGGTTCGAATGCGGTGTGTGAAGGTTCAACGGCTGTACTTACGAACGCAACAGTGGGCGGTACTTGGTCTTCTAATGATGCTACAATCGCAACTGTAGATGCCAATGGTACAATTTCAGCTATTGCCAATGGTTCTGCAACTATTACCTATACAGTAACCAACGCGGCAGGTTGTTCAAATGCTACAAGCTTCAATGTGAATGTCAATGCCTTGCCTACAGTTCCAGCTATCGCTGGCTCTACTTCGGTTTGTGCTGGATCAACGCTTGCTATGGCTAATGGTTTAGCAGGCGGCTCTTGGTCTTCATCTGACATCACGGTTGCTACAATCGCTTCCAATGGAGTGGTAACGGCAATTACAGCAGGAAACACTACAATTACTTATACATATACAAATGCTTTAGGATGTACATCTAGTGCTTCACAAAACATAACAGTAAACGCTCTTCCTTCAGCAACTATCGTTGCGGCTGGTCCAACAGCATTCTGTCCTGGTGGATCTGTGACGCTTGATGCTCCTGCAGGTATGAACTCATACGCTTGGTCTACAGGTGATCCTACAGCTTCAATTACGGTAAGTGCTGCAGGTAACTACACGGTGACTGTTATTGACGCCAACGGCTGTTCAGCTACCTCGGCTCCAGTAGCGGTTACACACCTTGCAACACCGAATGCAACAATTAGCTCAACGGGCTCGACAGCTTGTTTAGGATCTACTGTTACCCTTACAGCAAATGGTGGTGTATCTTATGCTTGGGACAACAATGCTACAACAGCTAGTATTGATGTAACTGCTGCTAACACCTATTCAGTGACTGTTACTAATGCTCTTGGTTGTACGGCTACTGCTTCTGAAACTGTTGTATTCAATGCGAATCCTGCTGTAACAGTTACAGCTAACGGACCAACGGTATTCTGTCAAGGAGGCTCACTTACACTTACTGCAACAGGTGGCACTAGCTACGTTTGGAGTAACGGTGATCAAGGAGCAACTACTTCTGTATCACAGTCTGGTAACTACTTTGTAACCGTAACAAATGCTGCGGGTTGTACAACTCAATCATCAGTGGTTGCAGTAGTAGTCAATGCAACACCGGTTGTCGCTGCTATCTCAGGCGCCAATGCTGTTTGTGAAGGCGGTACAATCAACCTAAGTTCTTCAACAAACGGTGGTATCTGGACTTCTTCTAACAACTTCATTGCTACTGTTGATGCTTCTGGTACAGTAACTGGATTGAACGCGGGTACAACAACCATGACCTACACTGTAACAAACAACGGATGTTCGGCATCTGCGTCTGCTCAAGTTACGGTCATGAACAACCCGGTTACTCCTTCAATTACTGCGAGTGGTGCAACATCAGTTTGCCCTGGAAGTACAGTGGTGTTATTTGCTTCGAATGCAGCTAACTACCAATGGAGCACCGGTGCAACAACACCATTCATAGTAGTTTCTCAGTCTGGTGACTACACTTTAACAGCAGTTGGAACAAACGGTTGTGCTGCAACTTCTACACCGATTACAGTATTTATCGGTGATGATACTGCACCAACTATTTCGGCTCCGTTGAACGTTACAACTACACCAAACCTTGGCTGTGAAGCAATAGGCGTAGCTTTAGGCACTCCTGTAACTTCTGACAACTGTGGAGTAGCTTCTGTGACTAACAATGCACCTGCTATCTTCCCAATTGGTAATACCATTGTAACATGGACGGTAACGGATGCGTCTGGCAACACTGCAACAGCTACTCAAGTAGTTACTGTAGTTGACCAATCTGCTCCGGTTGTGACAAGCACTCCTGCAGACATCACAGTATCATCAAATGATTTCTGTGAAGCGACAGGAGTTGAGTTAGGAATGCCAATGGCGACTGACAACTGTACAAACGACTTAACTATAACTAATAATGCACCTTCTACTTATCCATTAGGCACAACGACCGTGACTTGGACCATAACAGATGCATCAGGTAATAGCACAACGGTTGATCAAACAGTAACTGTGGTTGATCAAACGGCTCCTGTGGTATTGTTAGCGAACACTTCAGTGATCCTAGATGCCAATGGAAGCGCTTCAATCAACTTCGCTGATGTAGACAACGGCTCTTATGATAACTGTGGAATTGCATCAGTAATTCTTGGTCAGTCTGAATTTGATTGCTCAAATGTTGGTAATAACTTGATTACAGTGACAGTTATTGACAACAGTGGTAACCAATCAACTGCTCAAGTAATGGTTACTGTAATTGCTTCCGATGCTTGTGGTAATAGTGCCTTCGGACCTTCAGTTCCTGATGCCTTTACTCCAAACGGAAACAACTTCAATGACACATGGGTTATCCCAGGATTGGAAGGCTACAACACGAAAGAAATGACTGTATATAGCCGTTACGGAACACTTGTATACTACAGCAGTCAGTACAATAACGATTGGGATGGTACGCTATTAAATACTGGTTCACCAGTCCCTGATGGAACTTACTACTATATCCTTAATTTGGATGGTGGCAAGCAACTCAATGGTTATGTATACATCAATCGTGTTAAACAATAAGAAGTCTTAGACAATAGAATATGAAAAAGATCAATAGCATCATCTTGACATTGGGCGTAGTGCTTGTGAGTTTCCAATCACAAGCACAAGACCCAAATTACCGTCAAAACCAGTTCAATGCGTTAATGCTCAATCCAGCACAAGCGGGTTCGAATTCTTACAATGACATCTCGTCATTGGCTAACACCCAATGGACAGGTCTGCGCGGAGCCCCTATGACCATGACACTTTCTGGTAATTTTAATATCCTAAAGAGTTTTGGTGTAGGCGTATCTTTGCTACAAGATGAGTTGGGCCCTGTAAAGTCCTCTCAATTTGCAGTAAACGGAGCTTATCATTTGAAGTTGAATAACAATTGGCGTTTTGCCTTAGGTCTTCGTGCTATTGCTGGCAACACAGCAGTTAATTTGGCCGAGTTGAATACGAACATACCTATGGATCCTGACATGCTCACGAACATGACCACAGGGCTTCAATTCAATGCTGGTTATGGTTTTTTACTCTATCATAAGAATTTTTATGTAGGTTTTTCTCAACCACGTGTAGGGGAGACTTACTTTAAAAACCGCAATAACAATCTTTATGTAGATACGAAGGGTGGTTATGTAGGTTATTTAGGAGGTAATGTCAAGTTAGGTGATACTTGGACTTTGCGTCCGAATGCCGTTGGTCGTGTAATGAAAGGCCTTCCACTTACCTTAGATATGAATATGATCATGACACACAAAATCGGTTTTGATTTTGGACTTTCTTACCAACTAAATAGTGCTGTAGGGGCTATTTTAGGTTACGATTTCAACAATAAATTCTACATGGGATATTCATATACATATCCAACGTCTAAAATGAATACCGTAACCATTCAATCTCACGAACTAGCACTACGCTATAAATTCAACAACAACGCAAGTCGTTGTCAAGGTCCACGTTTTTTCAATTGATATAAATGACATTTATTCGTCAATTTCTAGCTTTCGTTGTCGTAGGGGCATTTAGTCTTTCGGCTTGGTCTCAAACTACTAAATCTTTCGATCCGTATGAGGTCACGTTGACACCTGCATGCTTCAATACCCCTTATGACGACTTTGCCACACGCAAATTAGGAGATAAGATTTATGTCTTGTCTGCAGCAAAAAATGCTTGTGAAGATGTTGACATGGATGAATTTGCTAAAAAACCATTCTCGGACCTATATGAAGTTGATGGTTGCAATTTAAAAGAACCTAGCCTCATGTCTGCCGAAACACATGAGTTAATGCTTATTAATACCTGTTTTTATGACGGGCCAATCAGCACCAATGCAAAGGGCGACCTCTTATTTTTTACCAATAATTACGGTTCGGACAAAAACGAAAAACTTACCGTTTATTATTCAACAAAAAATGCCAAAGGTGAATGGACAAAACCATTGCCTGTTCCTTTTAACAATGATAAGTACAATGTAACGCATCCTTTTTTTGATGAGAAAAATAAATTGCTTTATTTCTCTTCGGATATGCCAGGTGGAAAAGGGGGCATGGACATTTACAAATGTACTTTTGAAAATGGAAAGTTTGGACAAAAGGAGTTAGTTCGCAATGTCAATACGGATAAAAACGACATCTTTCCATTGGTATTCAATGATAAACTTTACTTTACGTCCCAAGGTCATAATTCAATGGGAGGTTATGATTTATTTGTTGTTGAGAATTTGGAGGTCTTCAATATGGGCGCCCCATTCAACACTACCTTTGATGATCTAGCAATCTTCTTTACAGATAGCAAAAACGGTTACATCACTTCAAACCGTGGTACTACTGGTTCAACTGACGATATCTATGCCTTTAATTTGAAGGAGAAATTTGTTGATGTACCGCTCGAATATGTTGTTACTGATGCACAGACAGGAGAACCTGTTTCTGACGTAGCAATACGCATTATTGATGATTCAACAGGCATTGTGTTGTTTAGCGGCACAACGAGTGAATTTGGAAAGTTATCGCAACTGTTGGATAGCATTCCAATGGAGTCTCAGTTACATTTTACCATCTATTTAGATAAAGAAGGGTATGTTTCCAAAGAAATTCCATTTACATATACTGTGATTGATTCGAGCCTGGTAACTGTAGCCTCATTGGTTGACCTTACTCTAGAGCCTTTATCGCTAGAACAAGAAATCACAGCTTTGCTTGGATTAAAGTCTATTTATTATGATTTTGACAAAGCCGATCTTAGACCAGATGCTATTATTGAACTCGACAAGGTTGTACGTTTCATGAACAAACATGCAAAAATAGAGGTTGAGTTAGGTTCGCATACGGATTGCCGAGGTTCATTGGCTTACAATCAGAAACTCTCTGATAATCGTGCATTGAATGCGGCCAATTATATCAAAGCACGCATATCAAATCCGGAGCGCATTACCTACAAGGGCTACGGTGAAACCCAACTTAAGGTCGATTGCCCTTGTGAAGGAAAAGCTAAGTCGCAATGTTCTGATTTGGAAAATCAATTGAATCGACGCACGGAGTTTATCATTAAATCTTTGAACATTACCACAGGATCTGCAAAAGTGGCGCCAAAAGGCGGTGCTGAGGCAACGGATGGCAAAGGAAATGTTGTGATTCAAGAGACCAATGCTGAAGACTTCAGATTGACTAATTTAGTGGATACTGAAGAGATGCAAGGGGTACACTTCCGTGTTCAAGTAGAATCTTCTACGGCTCAAATTCCTAACCCTACCGCTAAATACAAGCGAGATGATGTATACGAGTACGAGCATGAAGGCAGTTATAAGTATTGCTTAGGCGCCGGACTGCATACACTTGAAGATGCAGTTAAATTGCAAAATCAGTTAAGAGCGAATGGTTATCCTGAGGCTTTCATAGTTGCATTTAACAACCGTAGCCGCATTTCCATTGAGCAAGCTAAGAAAATGTTAGGCGGCCAAAAATAGTTTTGTGAATTCAAAACTACCTCATGTCGGCACTACCATCTTTACAACCATGTCGCTGCTTGCCCAGCAACACAATGCCATTAACTTAGCGCAAGGCTTTCCAAATTTTGATATTGACCCAAAGCTTCAAAGGGCCTTGGAGACTGCAGCCAATTCAGCTGCACATCAATATGCCCCGATGGCTGGCCATGTGGCTCTACGCCAGGCCATTATTGAATTGATCGCCGAGCAGTATCAAAGACAGCTTTCCATCTCGGAGGTTTTAATTACTGCCGGTGCTACCCAAGCTATATTTACTGCTATCACCGCTCTTGTGCATCAATCCGAGGAGGTCATCATTCTTGACCCGAGTTATGATTGTTATGAGGCCCCTGTGCAGCTAGCAGGCGCTATAGCCAAGAGAATACCCTTAGGATTAGATTTTAAACCTAATTGGGAGTTAATAGATCAAAGCATTGGCCCTCGTACGAAAATGTTGATTGTCAATAATCCACACAATCCGAGTGGAACGATATGGGCCGAAAGTGATTTTTTAGCACTTGAAAAAATAATGTCAAAGCACCCAAATTTGCTGTTGCTTTCCGATGAAGTTTACGAATTTATTTACTTTACTGAGCCTCATCAATCCATACATCAAAGAGCGCAAATTCGCGAGCGCGCTATTATTGTTTCATCCTTTGGCAAAACCTTTCATATCACTGGCTGGAAAATAGGTTACTTAACATGTAGCGATGAGCTCATGAAAGAAATACACAAGGTACATCAGTTCCTAGTATTCTCTGTGAATAGCATTGCACAAGAAGCCTTGGCAAACTATTTGAAAACAGCAAATGTGAGTTTACTCAAAGATACCTATCGTCAAAAACGAGACATATTTCAAGCGGGCTTGGCTAATAGCCGCTTTCGATTGCTACCTGCTGAAGGAAGTTATTTTCAAGTTGCGTCTTATGAAGAAATATCCAATGAGCTTGATACTGATTTTTGTAAAAAGCTAACTATTGATCATGGCGTTGCTGCTATTCCTCTTTCGGTGTTTAATGCCAATGGGGAGGACCGCAAATTAATTAGATTTTGTTATGCTAAAACCACTTCAACCCTCGAAGCCGCAATAGAAAGATTATGCAAAATTTAAATGTAGGTATATTGCAGCTAGATCAAGTTTGGCAAGACAAACAAGCCAACTTTGAGCGCGTTGAGCAATGGTTGTCCAACAAGCCTGAACTCGATTTATTGCTCTTACCTGAGATGTTTCATACTGGTTTTAGTATGGATGTTAAACTAGCAGATAATTGGTCTAACTCTGAGGGGCTCCACTTCCTACAAAAGCTGTCGCATCGATTAAATACAGCGATTTATACCTCTCTGATGGTAAGCGACGGAAGTTTTTATTTCAATCGCGGTGTTTTTGTCCAACCTTCTGGGCAGCTTCACATCTATGATAAACGTAAATTATTCGGCCTAGGAGGCGAAGAAGGCCTTTTTACGGCCGGTAGGCATGAGCAAATTTTAGAATTTAAAGGTTGGAAAATTAATTTACAGATCTGTTATGATTTGCGTTTCCCTGAGCTGATTCGAAATAGGGTCAATACATTGAATGAAGCTGCCTACGATGTGCTCTTGTATGTCGCCAATTGGCCAGATAGACGCATATCGCATTGGGATTCTTTGTTGGGTGCTAGGGCAATTGAAAACCAATGTTTTGTGCTGGCCTGCAATCGTGTGGGTACAGACATGAATAATTTAGGTTATTGTGGGCATAGTCAAGTGATTGATATGTTGGGCAAAAAAATTCTTGAACCAACCGCTCAGGAAGGAATTTTTATGGCCACACTCGATGCAAAACTGTTAAAAGAAGCAAGAAAGCAGTTACCTTTTTTGAAGGACGCTTAGTTTTATCTATATTTATTACCAAAATTCTAGAACATGAAAAAACTCATACTTTTTATCGGCGCTTTAGCAAGTGTAGCCTATGCTCAAAAAGCACCGCGCATTCAGACTTTTCAAGAGCTCATCAAGGCTCCTAAAGAAGCTTCAGGTGCTGTTGCCAATGACAAAATTTTAGGTGTTACCCTATGGTCTGATGACTTTTCCAATGCAAGCAACTGGACTATCGATAATTCCGGCCAAACAGGCATTGATTTTGGATGGAACATCAATAGCACCAACGATGGTTGGTGGTCAAATAATGGCATTAGTTCCACTTCAGGTGGTAGTTATGCAGAATTAGTGAATGGAGACCCTACTGCGAGCCCGGCAACTCAGGCACTCAATGTAGTATACACCCTCACAACTGCCCAGCCAATTGACATTGCAGCCTTGGGCGGAAGCAATCAGGTTTCTTTGCAATTTGAGCAATACGGAGCCCGATTCAACGACTTACAAGAAATTCAAATTTCTACCGATGGCTCTACTTGGGTTACGGTAGGCAATAACCTTGACAAGCCTGTTTTGTCTGCTGCAGGCGGATCAGCCTATGCCAACCCAGATGTCAAAATCATTAACTTGGCCACTTTCTTGAGTGCCACACCAAGCCCTATTTGGATCCGTTTTTCTTGGACTACGAACTTCCCTGGATCGGCAACAAATCCAAACGTTTGGATCACCTATGGTTGGTACCTCGACGATGTAAAAATTGTTACCAATCCAACCAATGACCTTTCAGTAACTTCAACTTACTGGGGCACCCTCGGCCTACCTTATTATCAAATTCCTGACGAACAAGTTGCAGAAATTGGTTTTTCTGCCGATGTATTTAATGGAGGTGTCAATACCCAAACAAACGTAACGCTCAATATCAATGCCAACAGTGGTGCTTGGACAGGTGCTTCAACACCAGTGTCTATCAATTCTTTAGACACTGCAGCCATTGAACTCACTACTTTTTATATTCCACCGGCAACTCCGGGCAACATTTCAATTACGCGTTCAATTAGCGCTGATTCAACCGATGATATTCCAGCAAATAACAGCATTGCCAATATTGACTTTGCAATAACAGACTTTATTTATGCTCGTGACAACGGCACGCCAACAGGAAGCACATCCAATGGCTCAAATGGTTTTGAAGCCGGGAATTTGTTTGATATTTTCCAAGATGAAACCCTAAAGGCAATCAACGTGCGCCTACCAGGTGGAGCCAATGGTGCAACAGTAGGCACTGAAATCTTTGTAAAACTCTATTCTTTGGATCCAACCACCGGAGATTTCGTTTTTGAATCTGAATCTGCTCCTTTGGTGTTGGCCTCCAACCAACTCAATACCAACTTAGTAATGGAATTAGAGCCCTATATTGACCTTGCAGCCGGCATGACTTACTTGGCTGTAGTGGGATCTTATTCTACAGGTTTACGTGTGTCTAATGCGGGTAAATCTGACCCACAAACCTCATTCTTTTTAGATCTTTCTGACAATACTTGGTATTACACCACCAATACTCCAATGGTACGCATGAATTTTGATCCGATTCTCAATGTTTCGGAGCAAGCAGAAATTGCACAAGCAGTAGTGTTACCAAATCCAACAACAAGCAATGCCATATTGCGCTTTGAGTTGCAAAACACAAGTGACCTAACAGTTATCGTTACGGATGTCACGGGAAAAATCATGCAGTACAACGAGTTTACTCAACTTGCCTCTGGCGCACAAGAATTGACACTTGCTGCCGAAGATTGGGCGGCAGGAATTTATTCCATTCGATTGATGTCTAATGGTCAATCCTTGACCAAGAAATTTGTGAAGCGTTAATTCATTTTATACAAAATCAAAAAGCCGGGTAACCGGCTTTTTTTGTTCACATGAGCTTCGAATACGGATATTACGGCCTGTTTGTAGCCAGCTTTTTGGCTGCCACGATCTTGCCTGTTGCTTCAGAGGCAATATTATCGGGTATGCTGGTTTATGGCTTTGATCCGCTCACAACCTTATTGGTTGCAACTTCTGGCAATACCTTGGGCTCTTGGCTCAATTATGGGATTGGTTACATTGGCAATCCAAAATGGTTGGAGAAAATGGGGGCCAAGCCCCAATCGATCGAGCAATGGCAAACCAAGGTGCAACACTTTGGAAGTTGGATGGCTTTACTTTGTTGGCTTCCACTGATTGGCGATATCATAGGCATTGCATTGGGCTTTTTTAAAGCCCCATGGCTCCCGACGTTTATTTTTATGGGAATCGGTAAATTAATTCGTTATTTACTGGTTTTGGCAGGATTCTACTATTTTTGGTAGTTCAATAGATACTCATAAAAAGGATCTTTTCTTTCAATAAGGTCTCGACGAGTTGCCCTGATTGGTATGGTTGGTTCAATGGGCAATAATTCCCTTTGTTTGATATGCAGCGGAGTAAATTTTAAGGTAGAAATCATGACATTTATCCCCGTATGATTTAAGGTGATGACGGCCGGATTGCCAAAAGTTCCGCCCATTCCACCCATGCACGTTGATCCGAGAATCTCACCTCGTTCAATGTATTTAAACCAACCCGCAAATAATACTGAAGCAGACATTGAATTGGCATTTATCACTAATTGGCAAGGGCCATCATAGGCATAGTTCAAATTATTTTTTGGCAAATAATCATAAAGAATGGTAGCCGTAGATCCTTTGGGCAATTTATAGAAGTCGTATTCTTTTGAAATCAAGCCATTGGGGTAATTGTTTTTTGCTCGATTAATAAATTGCATTTCTTGTAAAGGGCTAAGGCGTGCAAAGCGATCGTAATCGCTGCGCTTATAAAGGTAATTGGTGCGAATAGGCGTTTGTTTGGTATTGATGTAACTAAACAAATATTCTTCAGCCCGAATGAGCCCACCGAGGTTATTGCGCAAGTCAATATACAAAGATGGGCAATTGCGCTGCTTTACCTCTTGAAAAAACGCATCAATTTCTTTTTGAAAATGATTCAAAGAGAGGGGTTCAAAAGAAGTAACAGTCAAAATTGCATTGTTCTGCTGGTCAAAAGTATAGCTGATCATTTCTTCGCTTTCTTCAAATAAGGAGCTTAAAAAATATTTCCATGACGGCGTAAATAAAATACTTTGGTGAATCGTATCACCACTTTGATCAACTAATTGTATGCTAGCAGTTTTTTCTTCTTTCAATGACATAGACAAAAGATTGTATGCCACACTAATGTATTCAATTGCAATATCATTACTTGCTGCATAGGCATTGCCCTCATTGAGGCTCAGCAATTTGCCATAGTTATAAAGCTCCGCTATTTCATATTGATCGATTTTAATAAGTTCCGCTCCTCGAGTAATGTTAGGATCTAAGGCATAATTGATATAAAATTTTTGATCTATTTGCGAAACAAAAAAAGGCAATACCTGTCTGTTTACATTGACATTGTATAGAAATTGTTTGGGGTTGATTCCAGTATGAGAATCTTTTAAAACATTTAAATAGGTGTTGACAATCAATAGAAAATCAAACACACTTAAAGGTTTTTGTACCACTTCAGCACAAGCTTTTTGAAAGGCGCTGCTCAGGTCATTTAATTCTCCGTAATAAGTTGGGTTCGGATGGACTTCTAAAATGTTTTTATGCAACTGAGTAAGATCTGCAAGCATGGCATCCGGACACAAAATAGTACTTACAACAAGCTGCCTTTTTGGATTAAAATCCATTGAACAAGATTGCGCCATTGTTTGTTGAACAACCAAGAACAGCAACAATAAAGATGTCAGTATGCGCATACGATGTTGTACGAATATATTCTAAATTTGTTGTAAATGATACGAAATAATAAAACAGTTCTTTTTATAGGGCTATTGGTGCTTACGCTGGGTTGCTCCTCCAAAGATAAATCGCAATGTACTTGCTTATTTCAAGCAAAGAAAGTGAACGAAATTTCAAATCGTATTTGGTCTGGATCGGCAACGCATCAGGATACACTTGAGCTTAAAAGCGCCCTACTTAAAAAAGAAAAATCTTGTAAATCGTTACAACAAAGCAGCCCCAAAGAAATTCAGGAATTAAAAAAGTTATGCCAACCCTAAAAGACGATATGCCAACGGTACTCATTGCGGGTGGTTCTGGCCTCATTGGCGGGCACCTCACGCGCCACTTCAAAGACCGTGGCTATCGAGTGTACAAGTTAACGCGCAATCCAAAAAGACATGGACACATTTATTGGGATCCGGAAGCTGGCAAGATTGATACCAAAAAGCTTGATAAAATTGATATTCTCATCAATTTGGCTGGTGAAAATATCGGCGCAAAGCGCTGGAGATCAAAGCGCAAGGAGGCAATCCTAAACTCTAGGGTGAAGAGCACAGCGTTTTTGGCTTCACTTATACCACAAATGCCGCGCTTGAACTATTATATCGGCGCTTCGGGCGTGAATTGTTATGGCAATCAAAAAGGCAAAATATATTATGAAGAGGAGGCTTATGGGTCTGATTTTCTTTCCGCTGTAGTTAAAGAGTGGGAAGGAGCTCACCAACTAGTCACCAACCAAGTCAAGGGGGCAGTTTTAAGAATATCTATGGTGCTTTCAAGACACGGGGGCTCATTGCACTTGATGAAACAACCGATTTATTTTGGCTTAGGCGCTGCAGTAGCTTCGGGCAAGCAGCACAGCCCCTGGATTCACATCAATGACCTCTGTCGTTTGATGCTGTTTGCCATTGATCATCAGCTCCAAGGCACCTACAATGCATCTGCTGCCAACAATACTAATTTGGAAATGACACAGCTATTGGCCAAGTGGATGAAAAGGCCTTTGATTCTGCCCAATGTACCTGCTTTTATCTTGAAATTGCTGCTTGGAGAACGTGCTATTTTGGTCTTGACAGATTTACAGGCAAGTAATGAAAAAATCAAACAAGCGGGTTTTACTTTCGTATACAGCACACTAGATGCAGCGTTTAAGTCCTTCTTTAAGAAGAAATAAGCGCTGAGTTAAATATTTATTTTCCTTTAGTTCTTTGATTTATCAATAGGAATAATCTGTATATTCAAAACAAAAAGCGGATGAGAAAAAAGGAAAAAATCTTTGTGTTAGACACCTCAGTTTTGTTACATGATTTCGATGCAATTAATAATTTCAACGAGCATTTCGTAGCCATTCCTATCACAGTTCTTGAAGAATTAGATAAGTTTAAAATTGGCAACGACACCAAGAATTTTTCTGCACGGGAAGTCATTCGCTTTATCGATAAGCTCTCGGGAAGTGGCTCCTTACAAGAATGGATCAATCTAGGCAAGGGGCTTGGAAAATTCAAGGTGATCATGGATGAGCAGCCCTCGGGGTTGAATGCCGAAAAAGTTTTTGCGATGGGTAAAAACGATCATAAAATCATCAATGCCGCTCTACAGCTCATGGAGCACGAACCTAAAAGGGCAATTATACTCGTCACCAAGGATATTAATCTGCGTATCAAAGCAAAAGCCCTTGGTGTAATTGCCGAAGATTATCAGACCGGAAAGGTAGATTCATCCGAAATACAAACGGTTGGCAATTATGGTGTAGAAGGAATTGATTCCGATGTTATACGAGAAATTTTTACCCGAGGAAGCATTGAAGAAAATGGCATTCTAGGTGATAAAAAAATCACCAATGGTTACTATATCCTCAAGAACGGCAAAACCTCTTCTTTGGCCTTCTATAATCACTTCAATGATCAGATAGAGCGCATTGAAAAAGAATTTGTTTATGGGATCAAGCCCAAGAACGCCGAACAAGCTTTTGCTTTTCATGCACTGCTTAATTCAGAAGTGAAATTGGTGGCCATGCAAGGAGTGGCAGGAACCGGCAAAACCCTTTTGGCACTTGCAGCTGCACTTGAGCAAAATAAAAAATTCGATCAGGTAATTTTAGCTCGGCCGCTAGTTCCGCTTTCCAACAAAGAAATTGGCTTTTTACCTGGCGATGCCGACGATAAAATCGGTCCTTATATGGAACCCCTCTGGGACAACCTCAAATTTATCAAATCTCAATTTGGTGAAAATGAGAAAAAGTACAAAGCCATTATTGAAATGGAGCAAACCAAGCGCATAGTTATTACACCGCTTGCCTTTATCAGGGGCCGCAGCTTAAGTAACATTATGTTTATCATTGATGAGGCTCAAAATTTAACGCCACACGAGATCAAAACAATTATTACTAGGGCAGGAGAGAACACCAAAATTGTATTTACCGGTGATGTGCATCAGATTGATACGCCCTATTTAGATGAAAACAGCAATGGCTTGGCCTACTTAATTGACCGCTTGAAAGGACAACCGCTTTTTGCCCATGTTAAACTGGAAAAAGGAGAGCGCTCTGAATTGGCCAATTTAGCCAACGAATTATTGTAAAGACAAGGCGCCAATACGCAGTAATTCACCACAATACAGGGCTTTACCGGTTTGGCTTTCAATGAACAAGCCGCTTTGTTCAACAGGCCTTCCTTCAAAATATATGGCCGCCAATTCGCTCAGCATACTAGCCTCAATAGAAGGCGAATAGGTATTGAGTGTGAGCAGGCCACTTGGATTTAATATTTGTGCGGTGGCTGCGAAAAGCTGGTCTATTTTATCCTCGAGTTTCCATTTTTCACCCTTTGGGCCATTCCCCCAAGCGGGTGGGTCCATGATAATATAGTCGTATTTATTGCCACGTCGCGCTTCTCGCTCTGCAAACTTAAGTGCGTCCTCCAATACCCAATGAATATTGAGCAAGCGGCTTGCATCCATATTTTCACGTCCCCAATTTAAAATAGATTTTGAGGCATCTACATGAAAAGTATCGGCACCTTTGAGCCTAGCAACGCAGCTAGCAGCACCGGTATAGGCAAATAAATTAAGGAATTTATGTTCGGCTTGCAGATGCTGATCAATGTGCTCCCAATTGGCTGCCTGTTCTGGGAACAACCCAACGTGTTTAAATGTGGAGGTGCCTATATTGAATTTCAATCGTCCAAAAGATACTTGCCACATAGCTGGGGCCTCTGCCTTGAGGGCTTTCCATCGACCGCTTTTACCCGGTACATCAATAAATTCCCAATGGGCCAATTCACGCCATTCGGTGAAGGGCTTTCCGCTGTGAAAATAGGCTTGTACCTCAGGTCTGATGGTAATTATTTTACCCCAACGTTCGAGCTTTTTTCCACCGCCGGCATCGAGCAATTGATAGTCTGGCCAACTTGGCGCCGTGGTGCGTGGTGCAGCCATACTAACGCATTTTTGGTGTTTTCTTGCGCCCACCCATCATTTGGGCCATACGCATTTGATTTTTAGATGGAGCCATCTGAAGTTGTTGCTGTAACATTTTTATTTGGTCCTTGAGCATACCGTTTTTATCGTGCTTCTTTGCTTCTGCCAATAAATTTAGGGCCTCTTGTCGGCGACCTGTCTGCGCACAAATACCGGCCAAATGCATTCTCGAAACGGCGTTGTCTTCATTGGTGCGTAGGCCCAAGAAAAGCGCTTTGCGCAAGAGTTGTTCTGATGCTGCAAAACCCAATTCTTGCGCTCCCAATACCGCTTTTAAATACAGCACATAAGCATGTTGCTTTTTGGGTAAAAACTGCGGATGACTGATTTTATTGATATAAGCCTTGGCTTTATCTTGGTTCCCGACACGCATTTGGTTGAGGGCCAAAATCATGTTTTCGTTTCGAAAGAAGGATAAAATAATTAGTGCGGTGATAAAAATGAAAGAGATGCCCCATCCCCAGTGTCCGGTAGCAAAGAGGTAGACATTGAAAAAAGCAGCTACAAGTGCGAGCGAAATGCGTATAATAAAAGCAATCATAATTTAAGGTTCAATAGTGGCGATACATTTAAGTTCAATAGCAATAGGTGTTGGAAGAGATGAAATCTCAACCGTTGTTCGGCATGGAAGATTGTCTTTAAAGTATTCCGCGTAGAGTTTGTTATAAACATAAAAGTCTCTTTTCATATTGACTAAAAAGACAGTCACATCAATGAGCTGATCCCAAGAAGATCCGGAAGCTTCCAAAATGGTTCTCACGTTTTCAAAAACGCTACGGCACTGTGCTTCAAAATCAAAGGTGATAAAATTACCGTTATGATCTAACTTTAGCCCAGGCACTGAAGAGTCATTGGCATCAGAGCCAGCAACCCTTGGGCCTACACCTGACAAGAACAATAAGTTACCAGCGCGGCGCGCATGTGGATAAAGCCCAACGGGTTTGGGCGCTTTATCTGTAGAGATTCTATCGTTGGCTGACATTTCTTTTAATTTACGCAAATATAGGCAAAGCCGAGCGATTTCATTAATTTCGCTTTACATGAATGCCAATTCAAATATTGAAATTTCAGTGGTTGTTCCCACCTTTAATGAAGAGGGGAATGTGGCCTTGCTTGCTTCGGAACTTAAAACCGTGCTTGATCAATTGCAAATCTCGGCCTATGAAATTATTTTTATTGACGATGGAAGCTCAGATGCTTCCTTGGAAGTTATCAAGGGTTTGCGTGCTACAGATAGGCGCATTCACTATTTACAATTCAGCCGCAATTTCGGACACCAACACGCACTCAAGGCCGGTCTTGACCACGCCAGAGGGCGCGCTGTAATTAGTCTTGACGCCGATTTACAGCACCCGCCTGCGCTTCTATCAGAGATGATAACACTTTGGCGAAATGGAGCACAAGTGGTGTACACCCGCCGCCAAGACAAACAACAAATAGGCCTTTTTAAAAAATGGAGCGCCAAGCTTTTCTATTGGATAGCCAACAAACTTTCTGAGGTTCCTATTGAGGAAGGAACTGCTGATTTTCGCTTATTAGATCGCTGTGTGGTGGATGCCATCAAAGGCTTTAAGGAGTCTCATTTGTTTTTGCGGGGGCTCATCCCTACGCTTGGATTCAAGCAAGTGGGTATTGACTATCAGGCAGCATCAAGGCACAGCGGCCAAACAAAATATTCCTTTGGAAAAATGTTCCAATTTGCGCTCAATGGCATCACCTCATCAAGTGCCAAGCCTTTGTATTTCTCAATTTATTTGGGTTTGTTTTTTGCCTTTTGTGCGTTTATTTATGGATGCTACGCTATTTATGTAGCCTTGTTTACAAATGCGGCTATTACAGGTTGGGCCTCACTTATTGCCTCAGTCTTGTTTATTGGTGGCATTCAAATGATTCTCATTGGCATTGTCGGCATTTATTTAGGCAAGCTTTTTGTACAGAGCAAACAAAGACCTACTTATATCATTGAATCAAACTCAATACAGGCCATACAGCACCATGAAGCTTAAAGCATTATACCTCATTTTTTGGTTCTTTAGCATTGCCTCAACGGCATGGGCTCAAATACCAATGGGCACATGGAAGTATCACGTCTCTAGCGCTAAAGCCATTGATATTGTTACAGATGGCCAACGGGTCTTTACGGCGCTTGAAAATGGGCTTTACATTTACAACCCTTTTACCGAAGAGGGCGTACTTAAGACCGCATTGAATGGCCTCTCAGACATTGAAATTTCTTGCCTATACTATGATCAAATTGATGATGCCGTCTACATCGGTTATCAAAATGGCAATATAGATAAATGGCAGTCGGGTTCAATTACCAATATTCCTGCCATTAAATTGGCACAAGTCAATGCATCAAAACGCATCAATCAATTTGTTCGTAATGGCCCTTATGTTTATACCGCCAATGATTTTTCTGTGGTGCTGATCGATGCCCAAAAGATAGAAATCAAGGACACTTATTATCCTACTAACGGTATTGAACCTATTGTAGGCATGGCCTTTACACAGGATTCAATTTTTGCCTTGTCACCTACGCAAATGTTCAAAGGGAGTCGTTCTAACCCTGCACTACCAGATTACTCGCAATGGGACCGCGATATGCGCTTCCCTTATCAAACTGAAAACACCTACAAAGAAGCCAAGCAATTCAATGGTCAAGTATGGGTACTGCGCACTAATGAAGCCTATGGACTAGACTCTGTCTTTTACCTTCAAAACAATGCCTTGGTCAATGTCATTAATGAGCCTTTTAGTTACCAAATAAATAGTATTACGCTCATAGCCAATCAAATGGCTGTATCTACTGATGGCGGTTTTCTATTATACAATCAACAGGGCCAACAAATTACTTCCTATTCAGCAAGTTTGCTCGATCGATGGATCAATCCGTCGAGGGTGTGTAAATTGAATAATTCCTATTGGAGCGCAGATCAAGCATGGGGCTTGCAAGAGCATATCAATCCTTTTACTTGCAAACGATTTCCAATTGAAGGATTGGCCAATCCGTATGTCTATGCGATGGATTGTCAAGAAGGGGTGCTTGGGGTGGCTTCTGGAAGGCTTGAGGCTGAAATTGCTCCGGCATTCACGCGAAATGGCATTCACGTTTTTGAAGACAACCAATGGCGCTTCATTGATATGAATAAGATGTCAGCTATTGATATTGACTCCACATGGGATTTCATTTCGGTTGCCGTCAATCCAAAGAACCCCAAGCAAATTGCCGGGGCTACCTACTCAGGCTTCCCTTTGGTGGTGTGTTCACCCTCTGATACGCTAGCCTATAATTATTTAAACTCTCCACTGGAAATGACCAGCATCGGAAATAATTGGCAATTGGTTTCAGCTGTAAAATACGATGACAAGGAACGTCTTTGGTGTTTGAATGCCTATTCAACGCGTGCCTTAAAGTGTCTGAAGCCTGATGGTTCATGGGCACAGTTCATGCCTGCAAATAGTGCCATTATGAATAAAATGACCACCAAAATGGAAATTGACTTTCGTGGCAATATTTGGATGGGAACTTATGCTAATGGGTTGGTAGGATATAAGCATCAAGGCACTATTGAAGATGCTTCAGACGACCGCAGCATACAACTCACCACAGGTGAATTTTTAGGGGGCCTACCTTCTAATAAAATCACTGCCCTTGCAGCTGATTTTGACGGCGAGCTTTGGATTGGAACAGATGCTGGTTTTGCTGTGCTTTACAATGCTGATGCTGCATTTGAAGCGGGGTTGGGCAATTTTGATGCACAGCGCATCAAAATTCCATTTGAAGGGAATTATGAAATTGTGCTAGGAGAAGCCAGCATTACTGATATTGAGGTAGATGGGGGCAACCGCAAATGGATGTCAACGGCCAATGCAGGATTGGTGCTATTATCAGCAGATGGCACTCAAATCATTGCTCAATACAATACAGATAATTCTCCTTTGATATCCAACACCATTTATGATATAGAACTCAACCATTTGACTGGCGAATTGTATATCGTTACCGATAAGGGGTTGGTTTCGTTTAGAATAGACGCTACCTATGAAGACCCCACTTATAGCTCATTGAATGTATTTCCAAATCCAGTTCGGCCAGAATTCAATGGTCCAATCACCATTCAAGGCTTGCGCTATGATTCGGATGTAAAGGTCACTGATGCAGCAGGCAACTTGATCTATAGAACACAATCCAATGGTGGCACAGCCACTTGGCATGGTCTGAATTTAGACGGGCAAAAAGTGCCAACAGGAGTTTACTTTTTCTGGACAGCCAATAATTACCAAGGCGGCGAGCGCAAGGTAGCCAAAGTTTTAGTAATCCGTTAATAATGTTAGAACCGAACTATTGGTTTCAACTCATTGAACTCATGGCGGCCATATTGGGCTTTGTCTATGTTTATTTGATTGCCACCAATAAATCTAGTGGTTGGATATTTGGCATTGCAAGCGCCACACTGTACGCTTATTTTTTTAACCATAACTATACATGGGGCTTGTTTAGTCAGCAAATAGCTTACATTATCTTAGGAGTTTACGGATTGTTTACATGGTCAGCGAAAGCCCAAAGCTTGCCTATTGGAAGTCTTGGTAAGAAGCTCTGGTTATGGATTGGCATAACCCTAATGGCTGGCTTTTTGTTTTATGTGTGCATACAATGGTTAAATAGATCGTCTAGCAGATGGGAATTTTCAATAGATCCTATCGCAGATTGGAGGGCGGTGCTCGATGCTCAATTCTTTGTTTTTTCGCTGTTAGCGACTTGGCTCACGACAAGAAAAAAGTTAGAAAATTGGCACATTTGGATTGTAGTGAATATCATTGGCACCATTTGGTTTGCTTATGAACAATGGTGGAGCACCTCGGCCTTATATTTTGCTTACTTATTATTGGCCATTAATGGATTGAAAAAATGGAGCAAAGCCCTTTACGCATAGCATTTACTGGCCCAGAATCTTCGGGAAAAACTACCTTGGCAAAATGGTGTGCGCAACACTTTGATTTGACATATGTCGAGGAATATGCACGAGAATTTCTTCGAGATAAAAAAGAGTATCATTTTCATGATTTAGATACCATGGCAAAAGCTCAAGCGGCACTTTGGCCCACTTTAGGATTTGTTGCCGATACCGAGATGCATGTCTTTCAAGTTTGGTCCAAGTTTAAATATGCTAAGCTGAGTAAAACCATCACTGAGCTTCTCAAAGAACAGGTTTTTGATCATTATTTTTTATGTGCGCCAGATATCCCCTGGGAGGAGGATCCGCTAAGAGAAAACCCCAACAATCGCCAGCACCTATTTGAATTGTACCGCAAAGAATTGGATGCACTTCAACGAAATTACACCATTCTCTCGGGCTCCTTAGTGCAAAGGCAAGAACTGATAAAAATCAGGGTTTTGGAACTTTACAATGGCTAAATTTGCGGTATGAAACGCATTCTCTTTGTAGCAATCTTGTTGTTGATTCTAGTACCCATAGGCTATTATTTTTTAAGTGATCAAAGCAAAACAAAGCCCTTGCCTATAATCAATCCAATTGATGTGCAATCTGAGATGGTCGATCCGGAACTTTTGCGCATTGGGAAGGGCCATCGGGTTGGAAACTTTTCTTTTCAAAACCAAGACGGACTAACCATTAGCCAGGATCAAATGAAGGGCAAGGTAAGTGTGGTGGAGTATTTTTTTACCTCTTGCAAAAGCATCTGCCCTGTAATGAATTCTCAAATGCAACGTGTTCAGCGTAAATTCTTTAACAACGATGCTGTTCAAATATTCAGTTTTACTGTCGATCCAATCACTGATACCGTAGCCCAAATGAAGCGCTACGCTACAGCACACCACGCACATGCTGGTCAGTGGCATTTTCTCACAGGTAATAAATCGGCATTATACCAATTGGCCCGCAGATCATTTTTTGTATTGAAACCCGCAGAGGCACAAAATCTTGGCGATGCCGGCAATGATTTCATTCATACCAACAATTTTGTACTCATTGACAAAGAGTTGCGCATTAGGGGCTACTACGATGGAACCAATCCTAAAGAGGTGAGTCGCTTACTTTTACACATTGATCAGTTGCTTTTGGAACCCAAATAAAGCTTACTGATTTTGCCTATCTTTGCACTTCAATGAGAACTCCAAAGAAAACGGGTGCTGCACCCAAAACAAATAGCAGCCGAACCAAAACAGCGACATCCAAGGATGCGCCTAAGGTCAATGCCCGTGACAAACGCAAATATATCGATTACAAAATCAAGGTTAAGAAAGGTGATCCACTTCCTAGTTTTAGGGAAGACGCCATTCGATTGAATAAATTTTTATCCAACGCAGGCATCTGTTCTCGTCGAGAAGCCGATGTCTTGATCAATACTGGGGTAGTATCCATTAATGGTGTGATTGTCACAGAAATGGGCTATAAAGTAAAGCCGACTGATGTGGTTCAATACGATGGCCAAACTATCACCACCGGAACCAAGCGCTATGTGCTGCTCAATAAACCAAAGGGCTACATCACCACCTTAGATGATCCGCGTGGTCGTAAAACTGTCATGACCCTCGTGAGCAAGGCCTGCCGTGAGCAAATTTTTCCCGTAGGGCGCATGGAACGCGACACCACAGGCCTCATGCTCTTCACCAATGATGGCGACATGATGAAAAAACTCTTACACCCTAGGTATCATGCGCGCAAGATATATCATATCGAGACCAACAAAGCCATGTCCAGAGAAGATCTTGAAAAAATGACCCGTGGCGTTGACCTTGAAGATGGTCGTTTTAGAGCCGAAGAAGCCAGTTTTGTTGAGGGCGGACGCAGTAATGAGATTGGTGTTGAAATCAAATCAGGCAAAAACCAGGTCGTAAGACGCCTGTTGGAAGCACTAGGATATGAAGTTGTTAAATTGGATCGGGTGATGTATGCTGGCCTAACTAAAAAAGATTTGCCACGTGGCTATTACCGCCACCTTACTGAACAAGAAATTGCTTTTCTAAAAATGTCCAAATGAAAAAATGGCCGAGGAATTTAATTATTGTTGTAGTTGCTATAGTAATAGCTTGGGCAACCAAACACTTTTTTTTCTCAGCTCCTTTTGCTTACCAGAGTGTCAATCCAAATGCCGCTTATTTCTACCCCTTAGATACAGTTGTTAAGATTTATCATTACAGAAATGTAGCCAATGGAATTGATGAAGAATTTCATCGCATTTATACAGTTGAAGATGCGCTAGGGCCACATTTGGTAGTAGAAATATATGCCCCAGACGGTCGCTTGCGCGAAGCAATCAATTACAATATTGACTCACTGGTGGTACAAGACCACATGGTAGTCAATCGTCTTTCTCAAAAAGAAAAGGCCTTGATCTATAAAAACAAGCTCTACCCTTTTGACTTGAAGAGTGAAACTTGGTTTGCGTCAAAATTCAGTGGTGTAACAGATTCTACTGTGATACTTCAAGAAATATTTAGAAAATTGAAAAAGAAGGGTAGTATCAAAGTAATCCAAAAACAGAGTAAATCCTTGTATTTTACCGACAAAATACGTCGCACTGCACTCAACCCCTTTACTCGAACTGAAAAAGAAGGAACAGGCCAACAAACTTCTATTTATGCTGCGGGCTATGGCCTTGTTGAGTGGTATAACCGCAACAAATCACTACATTACCGTTTAGAACGTATCCTTACCCAAAAAGAGTGGGTTAAAATTATTGCCAGATGAAAACATTAGTCTATTTATTTTTTATGGTAATGGCCATAGAGCCCATTACTGCGCAATATCTAAATCAAAAAAAATCTACGGGCCCTGGGGCTATGTTTGTTTATTGGGGCTATAACCGAAGCATTTATACTCCAAGCAACATTCGTTTTATTGGTCCGGGCTATGATTTCAAATTGAATGGGGTAGAAGCTACAGACAGACCTTCTACAGATATCAATGAATATGTTTCATTCAATACCATAACAGTGCCTCAATTTGATGTACGAATTGGCTATAATTTCAAGAGAAATTGGGCATTTTCATTGGGATATGAGCACATGAAATACGTGATGAAACATGGGCCTACATACTACTTGAATGGGTACATTAGTCCGGGAATTGATCAGGGGAATGGTTGGTCTGGAACTTATTCTGATCAAGCGGTAGTGACTCAAGAAAATACTTTTCATTATGAAAACACCAATGGCCTCAATTATATCAATGCCCAGTTGACCAATGTGTTTAAAATTTATCAAACTGAAAAGGGCCGATTTGCCTTGACCACAATGATGGGAGTGGGGGCTGGCCCCATTTTGTCTTTTAATGATTTTACATTTGCAGGAGAGAAAAATGTGGCAACTGTATCCTTATCAGGGGTCGGTGTTTCAGGTCATTTTGGCTTGAGGGCAGAATTTTTCAAGCATTTATTTGTTGCTGCCAATGTACAAGGCGGATTCATCGGCCAGTATAGGGTCAAGACCCGCCCCAATGACTATGACTCTCATGCCAAGCAAGCGTTCTTATACGGGCAGCGCGATATCGTTGTAGGCGCCCTGTTTTACCTAAAGCAAACAGATAAATGTAACACTTGCCCAAATTGGTGATATGAAGTTTCTCATAGTTGGTCTGGGGAATCCTGGAGAGCAATATGCTCAAACAAGACACAACGTTGGTTTCAAGGTTCTTGATTTGTTGGCCAAGGAGTTAGGTATTTCTTTTACACTCGACAAGGCCGCATTCAAAGCAGAGGCAAAATACAAGGGCCGTCAATTGGTGCTAATTAAGCCAATCACCTACATGAATTTATCTGGCAAAGCAGTGAATTATTGGTTGCAAACAGAAAAAATTCCCATTCAAAATTTGCTCGTCATTACCGATGACATTGCCTTACCATTTGGAACCATTCGTTTAAAAGGAAAAGGCAGCGACGGAGGCCACAACGGCCTCAAAGACATTCAAGCCCTTCTTAAAACGCAAGAATATGCACGATTGCGCTTTGGAGTTGGGTCAGATTTTTCCAAAGGCAGGCAAGCAGATTATGTCCTTGGAGAGTGGAAGAATGAAGAATTGTTAGCCCTACCAGAAAGATTGCAAACGGCTGTTTCTGCCACCCAAAGTTTTGTATTTGAAGGTCTTGCGCTTGCCATGACCAACTGGAACAACAAATAGTTAGCGTCAAAACTTATTGTTAAATAGCATATTTTTCATATCTTTCGGTAAACTACTATGCTATGAAATACAGCTATTTGCTATTCATTTTATTGTGTCAGCTTCATGCATTTGGGCAATACTGCACTGCTGTTGGCCCTACGAGTACCGTAGATTCTAATGTGGAGAGCTTAACGCTCAACGGAGTGGTTGGGGCAATCAATTATGTGGGCTGCCCCGGGGTAGTGGGATTGCAAGATTTGACTCAAAATGTGAATGTTACATTAAATGCAGGTGGGAGTTATACACTTTCAGTTAAGTTTGGCACTTGTAATGGAAATTATGCAGGGGCTGGTGAAGCATGGATAGACTTTGATCAAAACGGTAATTTTGACCCCTACGAGAGCTTAGGCACCTGGACCGGAACGCCCCCAGCGCCAGTACAATATTGGACTTTTTTAGTGCCCTCAAATGCCGTTAATGGCATTACGCGTTTGCGGGTGATGCACCGTGAAGCGGGGAGCATTCCCTTGAATCCTTGCGCTACTTATGCTTGGGGTTCGGTTACTGATTTTGGTATCACATTGGCCAACGGCTTGGATTGTACGGGCTATATCGGTGACGACGAAAATGACCCCATCCTAGTGGACCAACTCCCCTTCTCTGACTCTCGATCAACAGAAATTTGTTATTCAAATCAAAACTATGTGTATCCATCTCCGGATATCTATTATTACTTCGAACCAAACCCGCTCATGGAACAAGTCCATGTTTCTTTATGTGGAGCCAACTTTGATACTTTTTTAAGTGTCGTAGATTTAGATGGCAATGTAATTGCTTACAATGACGATCATGTGGAATGTGCGCCACAGTCTGCGCTTAGTTTCGATGCTACAAATCTCGGCCCCTTGTATATCATAGTGGAAGGGTGGGGCCTCCAATCTGGAGATTACACCATTCAAATCAATGCCAATTATGTTGGTTTAGAGGAGGCGCAAAGTGGAGTGTTTTGGGCGGTTCCAAATCCAAGCACCGGACAAGTGAAATTGCCGTCTAATTCGGGCATTTATCAGTTTTTGGACATCAATGGAAAAGTACTATTCGAAGCAGATACCGAAGATCAAAACGTTTTTGACTTTTCAGAAATCCAAACGGGGGTTTACCTCATAAAGGCATTGAATTCGGGTCATGTTCAAAAATGGCAGAAGTTATGAGTAAGTTTATTGTTGCTTTAAGTATTCTTTTATCCTTTGAAGGATTTGCCCAATTTTGGATTCAAAAATCTAGTTTCCCAGGCCTAGGTAGACACCGCTCAACAGGTTGTGCTACTAGCCACAGGGGCTACCTTGGTCTTGGCCATCATAATGGAGCTGGGATAGATATTTCATTCAAAGATTGGTGGGAATATGACCCTGCTTCTGATACCTGGACCCAACGCGCAGATTTTCCTGTAAGTACACACGGCGCCCTTGCTTTTGTAGTAGACAATTGCCCTGTTGTTGGTGGCGGATCTGCATTGAGCACCCAATTTTATAAGTTTAACCCAAGCACCAATTCATGGGCCCCAATTGCCAATTGTATTTTGAGTAATCCTGGTGATAGCCAAGCATTTTCAATTAATAATTGTGGATTCGTTTACCAGGCCAATCAATTGGCAAAATACGACCCACAAACCGATGCCTGGTCCTTGTGTGCTCAAGGGCCAATTTCATTTGCAACTTGGTCATGTTCTTTTGCCATAGAGGGCAGTGGATTTATCAAATCTGGTGCTCAATTATGGGAATACAAGCCCCTTCATGACCAATGGATCCAGCGGGCAAGTTTTCCTGGGGTTTGTACCAACGGGAGTTCGGCGTTTGCTATTGAGCAGCGCGGTTATATTACCTGCGGTTATGTGGGTGGATTAGGAAATGTCACCGATCAAGTTTGGTCATTTCATCCTGCCTCAAACACTTGGAAGCAGGAAATTGAATTTGAAGGAACAAATCGTCGTTTTCCGGTAGCGTTTGCCATTCATAATCGGGGATATTTTGGAACCGGCACCAATGGTATCAATTTCAACGACTTTTGGCAGTTTAATCCTACGGATAACACCATAGGAATTTCCGAACACAGCTTAGAATTTAACGTATTCCCAAATCCAGCCAATGAGTTTGTATCAGTTAAAAGTTTGTCCTTTGATTCAAAAGATTTAACCCTAACAATAAGGAATATCGAAGGTAGAGAAATGCATCATGAAAAATTGAATACAAACTTGCAAACAATTCCACTTTTTGAGTTGCCGAAAGGAGTTTATTTCTTGCAAATTGCTGATGGCAACCATCTGATTTACCAACAAAAATTAATCAAGCAATGAGTTGGTTAAAATACTTATGGATATTGTGTCCGATGCTTGTTTTAGGACAGTACAATACTTGGACCAAACTCAATAATGTTGGTTTGGGCAAGCGCGAGCGTGCAACAGGTTTTGCTATTGGCAGTGTAGGGTATTTGTGTGGCGGTGTGGATACAGCTGAGGTGATCCACAAAGATTTATGGGCTTATGACCCTGTTGCTGATTCGTGGTCACAGAAAGCTAATTTACCTGGCTCACCTAGGCGTGATGCCGTATCTTTTGTGATCAATAACTTTGCCTATGTTGGTACGGGAATGGATAGCCTTTCTGGCCCAACGGGCAATACCCTAAAAGATTTTTGGCGCTACAACCCGCAAACGAATTCTTGGTCAGCAATCGCTGATTTTCCTGGTTTTGGAGGGCAAGGGATCTACTTTGCTACAGCTTTCTCTGTTGAAGGCAAAGGGTATTTGTGTGGTGGGAAATCAGGCCCAGAAGCATATAGCAATCAACTTTGGGAATACAAACCAAGCAATAACCAATGGATGCAACGGGCAAACTTTCCAGGGGGTGTCCGTTATCAATTGCTTTCATTTGCGGTTGGAAATAAGGGTTATGTGGGCATGGGAACCGATCAGAATATTTTTAAAAAAGACATGTATTGCTACGACCCTGGTTCAAACAGTTGGCAAGCTATTGCGCCTTTTCCGGCCTATGAACGGGCCTCAGCAACCACCTTCACCTTGCACGATCGTGGGTTTGTTTGTCTAGGCAATAATGGAGGATTACTTAAGGATCTCATTGAATACAATCCTGCAACTGATCTTTGGACCCTCCGCGCGGAATACGGCGGAAGCAATAGAAAAGGTGCGATTTCATTTGTGATCGACAACAAAGCCTATGTCGGCACAGGCAAGGGTGTCTCGGGCAAAAAATCTAGTTGGTATGTGTATGAACCCTCTAATTATGTTGCAATTGAAGAGCTAGCAAGTCAAATAAAAATTTATCCTAATCCGTGCGTTGAGTCTATTGAGATTACAGCGCCTTCCAATGAAATTTCAAAATTGAAATTATACAGCTCAAGTGGAACAGTGCTTTACAGTTCAGACTATAATCATTTTACTACCCATACCATAGACTTGTGTAAATGGAATGCAGGCACTTATATTTTATGGTTTGAAACAAGTGATGGTCAAATTATTCAAAAGAAAATCAATAAAATATGATGACCAAGAGAATGATATTATTGTTTTTGCTTTTGATAACCACTTGCTTAAGTGCTCAGGATTATTGGCTACAAAAAGATACTGTGAATGGCCCACCCAAGGCCGATGCAACGGCATTTGTAATGGGAAACCGCGCCTATGTTGTGGCGGGCACCGATGAATTTAGCTACAAACGTAAGATGTATTCCTATCGTGCCGATCAAGATGATTGGGACGATGAGCTTTCACTAGGCGGAGAGGGTGGATCGGGCCTCGATCGGGTAGGGGCAGTTTCTTTTTCGTTAGAAATTGATGGCCAAAAAAAAGGCTACGTTTGCATGGGCCAAACCCAAACCATTGGATTTATTAACGATTTATGGGAATACGACCGCACCACAGAATCCTGGACTCAAAAGGCAAATTTTGCCGGGGTGCCCCGACGAGAAGCAGTGAGTTTCGTAATTGAAAATACAGCCTATGTAGGAACAGGCAACAGTATTGAAGGCTTGAAGAATGATTTTTATGCCTACGATCCACAGAGCAATTCATGGAGCCAAATCAGTGATTTCCCCGGAACCCCACGCCAGGCTGCAGTTGCATTTTCTATGGATGCTTATGGTTTTGTAGGAACCGGAGACGATGGCACACTGCGCAATGACTTTTGGATGTATAATGCCCAAACAGATCAATGGATCCAGAAGGCAAATTTTCCAGGTGCAGCAAGGTCCGGAGCATGTGGTTGGGCGGCCTTTCCGGTATGCTATTTAGGTACAGGCGAAGATGCCAACCATAATTTCCATAAAGACATTTGGGAGTATAATTACTATTTAAATAATTGGACACAACGCGCAAATTTGCCGGGTCCGGGGCGTAAAAATGCCATAGCGTTTTATTTAGATGGTTGGGGGCATATCGGAACAGGTTATAATAATGGAACCTTCCTTGATGATTTATGGGCCTACAGCGGAACCACAGGATTGGAAAACTCAAAACCAAATAAATTTGATATTTGGCCAAACCCGAGTACCGATTTTATTGAATTGCCATCCAATCTAGTGTCTCCGAAAGTTGAGGTATATTCTGCTCAAGGGCAAAAAATGAATATCTCCCTTAACATGCGAGGTAGCCGATGGCAATTGGATGTGCGTGACTTACCGCAAGGAAGATATTTCTTAAATGTGAACGATCAAGGCTCCTTGTATTCTACTACTTTTGTCAAATGCTAAGAATTTTAATTTGTATGATGCTGTTTGCATCTTGCCGACAAGCGTCACCACGAGTAAAAGAAAAAAAAGATCACTACACAACGAATCCCCAGCAAAAAAACAGCTCAACTTATCAGATCACAACCATGAGGCATGAAAATGGTTGGGGCTATCAAATTCGACAAAATCAAAAATTGCTACTAGACCAACCTACGATTCCGGGTCGGCCTGGCGTTCAAGGATTTCAAAATCAAGAGGATGCACAGAAGGTCGCTGAATTGGTCGTCTCGAAATTAAAAGCAAACATCTTTCCACCAACTGTTAGTGAAGACGATTTAAAGAATTTAAACATTCATTAACTTTGCAGCATGAAAAGAATTCGTATCGCTCAAATTTTAACAAACCCAGAAGGGTTCATCGGTCATGAAATTATTATCAAAGGTTGGGTTAGGGCATTTCGCTCTAATCGTTTTGTACAACTCAATGATGGTTCTTGTTTGGCGAATTTACAGGCTGTTATTGAATTCGAAAATTGGGATGAGGTTTTGCTCAAGAGAATTACCACAGGCGCAGCGCTTTCATTGAGTGGAAAACTCGTTGCCTCTCAAGGAGCGGGTCAAGCTGTCGAAATGCAAGTAGCACACATTGAAATCCTTGGCGATGCGCATCCAGATGATGTCCAAAAAACAGTCATGCAGCCCAAGCGCCATAGCCTAGAATTTTTGCGCGAACAGGCCCACCTGCGTTTTAGGACCAATACTTTTGGTGCTGTATTTAGAATTCGCCATGCAGTAGCATACGCCATACATCAATTTTTCAACGAGCGCGGTTTCTATTATTTACACACCCCTGTCATTACAGGTTCCGATGCTGAGGGCGCCGGAGAAATGTTTCGAGTAAGTACCTTGGATCCAAAAAACCCACCTTTAACTGAGGATGGCCACATCGATTTTAAGCAAGATTTTTTTGGCAAGGCGGTAAATCTGACTGTTTCTGGGCAGCTTGAGGCAGAGTTGGCCGCTACCGCATTGGGTCAGGTATATACTTTTGGCCCTACATTCAGGGCTGAGAATTCCAATACCTCGCGCCACTTAGCCGAATTTTGGATGATTGAACCTGAGGTTGCATTTAATGATCTTCAAGACAACATGGATCTTACTGAAGATTTTCTAAAATATATCAGCGCTTATGTACTAGAGAATTGTGCCGAAGATGTTCAATTTTTACATGAGCGCGACGCCCAAGAACAAGCGCAAAAACCTGCCAATGAACGCCATGAGATGGGGCTCATTGACCGCCTCAAATTTGTTATTGAAAATCCATTCAAACGCCTTACTTACACTGAGGCTATTGAAATTCTATTGAATTCTAATCATTACAAAAAGAAGAAATTCAAATATCCTGTAGAATGGGGGATTGACCTTCAAAGTGAGCACGAACGTTATTTGGTTGAAAAAGAATTCAATTGCCCCGTGATTCTAACCGATTACCCAGCCAAAATCAAAGCCTTTTACATGCGTTTGAATGCGGATGGTAAAACGGTTGCGGCAATGGATGTGCTGTTCCCAGGGATTGGTGAAATTGTTGGTGGTTCTCAACGCGAAGAGCGCTATGATGTGTTGCTTCAAAAATGTGAAGAGTTTGGTATTCCAGCTGAAGAACTTTGGTGGTATTTTGATACCCGCAAGTTTGGAACGGTGCCGCACGCAGGTTTCGGTCTTGGTTTTGAACGCATGGTTATGTTCGTTACGGGGATGTCAAATATTCGCGATGTAATTCCTTTCCCAAGAACACCTCTCAATGCCGAATTTTAACTGCTCTTTGGATGAAAGAGCGCATGTTTTCCTGCAATAAATCCGGTGGTCCAGGCTGCTTGAAAATTGTATCCTCCCGTAATGCCGTCAATATCTAGAAGTTCGCCGGCAAATGAAATTTGTGGATATTTTTTGCTTTTCATGGTTTGAAAATCCACTTCAGTTAAGCTAACTCCCCCTGCGGTCACAAATTCTTCTTTAAAGGTTGTTTTTCCTTGCACTTCAAAGCGATCGTTAAGCAGCGTGTTAATGAGTTTATTCATTGATTTTTTGCCAAGTTCAGACCAACGCAATTCTGGCGAAAGTTCTGCGCGTTGCAGCAAGTGTAGCCAGAGTCTATTGGATAATGACGTAGGGTTCCAATTACTTAACTTTTTTGCACCTTGTATGGTGTTGGTCAAAGTCAAAGTTGCTCGTAGCTCCTCTTCTTTTTGGCCATTAAGCCAATTGACTAAAATTTGAAAATGATAGTTTTTATCGGCAAGTAGTCTAGCTCCCCAGGCCGAAAGCAATAGAACGGCCGGCCCGCTCATGCCCCAATGGGTGATGAGTAAAGGGCCTTGACCACTGAGCTTAGTGCCTTCAATTTTTACGGTTGCCTCCTTTACCACAATACCCATTAATTCACATATTGGATTTTTTGGCATGTTAAAAGTAAAGAGCGAAGGTTTTGGATCCACCACTGAAATACCCATTGATTCTAGCCACGAAAGCCCCGACATTTTAGGTTGCCCTCCAGTACAAATAATCACTTGATCAAAATGCTGCTCTTGTTCATTGATGGTTAATATAACTTGATGAGCTGTGGGTAGAATTTGAGTAATGTTTTGTTGCATTTTTATTTCAATGCCAAGTTGAGTGCAATTTTTTAAAAAACAATCAATGATTACTTGTGAATCGTTTGCAAGCGGGAAAATACAGCCGTCTGCGTATGTTTTTAAGGGCACCCCTCTATGCTCAAACCAGGCAATGGTATCGCGCGCAGAAAATTGATAAAATGCTTTTCGAAGTTGAGCGCCTCCTCTGGGGTAGGCTTTTGAAAGTTCGGCTACGTCGGGAGTTGCATGTGTTACATTACAGCGCCCTCCCCCTGAAATCTTTACTTTTGACAAAAGTTTATTGCTCTTCTCAAAAATGCAAACTTGTGCAGTTGGCCAATGTTCTTTGGCAGAAAGGGCAGCAAAAAAACCAGCGGCTCCCCCGCCTATGATAGCAATTTTTTGTTGGCCCATCAATACACCTGATTTACAGTCCACAAACGGCCATTAAACAGGACGCTTTGGTTTTGTTTTTTACCTCTGAGGGCTTCAAAAAGCGGCGCTTCAGCGCTGAGGCAGAAATATTTTTTCCCGTCTAATTCTATTTGCCCGAAGGGAACACAGCAATAATAGGTATTGTTGTCTATTTCAAAAATAGAACCTTTTAGAATTTGAGTAGCATTTTGGGTTGGGTCTAGTTGTTTGAGTGCTAAAACCTGGCTTTTGAGATTGTTCAGTTGTTGATCCAATTTCTCAATTTCGAGTTGTGCCATAGCAATCCCAACCTCATGTTTGTCTCCGGCAGAGGCCTTTCCACTTTGCGTACTATCGATGTTTAACTGACTGCGTTGGTCTGTTAGATAGGCAATTCGCTTTTGTAATGTGCTAATTAAATGTTGGTGCAGCCTTGTTTTCAGAGACATATCTTGCAAAAATAGCTCGTTTTGTCGTAAATTCGCGACTTTACAAAGCAAACGTTCATGAAAGCAAAATATCCTGAATACAAAGGATTGAATCTCCCAAATGTTGCCGCCAAAGTTCTTGAGAAATGGCAAAAAGAATCCATTTTCAAGCAGTCGGTTGAGCAGCGCAATGGAGCACCGTCGTTTGTCTTTTATGAAGGCCCTCCTTCTGCCAATGGATTGCCTGGGATTCATCACGTCATGGGCCGTGCGATCAAAGATATTTTTTGTCGATACCAAACATTGAAAGGCAAACAGGTGCATCGAAAAGCTGGTTGGGATACCCATGGCTTGCCTGTTGAATTGGGTGTAGAGAAAGAACTAGGCATTACCAAAGAAGACATCGGCACTAAAATTTCAGTAGATCAATACAACGAGGCCTGTAAGGAAGCGGTGATGCGCTATACAGACATTTGGAATCAGCTGACCGAAAAAATGGGTTACTGGGTTGATATGCAAGACCCTTACATCACTTATTCCCCAAAATACATGGAATCGGTTTGGTGGTTGTTATCTCAATTATACAACAAAGGATTATTGTACAAGGGCTATACCATTCAACCTTATTCGCCCAAAGCAGGCACCGGGCTTTCTTCACATGAATTGAATCAGCCTGGTTGTTATAAAGACGTCAAAGACACCACGGTGGTTGCAATGTTCGAATTGCAAGCTGACCAAACGCTTCCTTTTGAACAGCATTTTGCAGAGCAGACGCATTTACTTGCTTGGACAACCACCCCATGGACACTCCCTTCAAACACAGCACTTACCGTTGGTCCACAAATCGATTATTCGCTAGTTGCTACCTATAATCAATACACCTTTGAACCCATAGTGGTTGTATTGGCCAGTAATTTGGTATCCTATCAATTTTCTAAGGGGTTTTTCCAGGTAGAAGACCTTTTGGATCTCAAACAATACGAGCAGGGGGCAAAACAAATCCCGTATAAGATTTTAGAAACACTCAAGGGTAAAGAGCTCATCGGATTGCGTTATACCCAATTATTGCCTTTTGCACAACCGGCAGAAAATGCAGCCGCAGCATTTCAGGTAATCGGTGGTGATTTCGTTACAACCGAGGATGGAACGGGAATTGTACATACCGCACCTACCTTTGGAGCTGATGATGCTAGAGTAGCTACTGAAGCAGGAGTCCCTGGGCTACTCGTAGAGGATGAACGCGGCAATTTGGTTCCGCTCGTAGACTTACAAGGCAAATTCAGGCCTGAGGTGTGGCCCTATGCGGGCATGTTCGTTAAAAACGAATATTATAATGAGGGCGAGGCTCCAGAGAAATCTGTTGATGTCCAAATAGCTATCCAACTCAAAGAGGAGTCCAAAGCTTTTAAAGTAGAAAAATACGAACACTCCTATCCGCACTGTTGGCGCACTGATAAACCAGTACTTTACTATCCCTTAGATTCATGGTTTATTCGCGTCACCGATCAAAAGGAGCGGCTCGTTGCGCTCAATCAGCAAATCAACTGGAAACCAGAGGCCACGGGCAGTGGCCGATTCGGTAAATGGCTTGAAAATGCCAACGACTGGAACCTGTCGCGCTCGCGTTATTGGGGAATTCCAATTCCAATTTGGTCAAGCGAAGAGGGTGATGAGCGCAAATGCATCGATTCAATAGCCACCCTTAAAAAGGAAATTGATTTGTCCATCACAGCCGGATTCATGACTGATAACCCTTTTGCTGATTTTGACCCCCATGATTTTTCTTCCACCAATTATGATTGCATTGATTTACACAAGCATAAAGTAGACCCGATTATCTTAGTGTCGGCCTCAGGCAAACCAATGAAGCGCGAAGCTGATCTCATTGACGTTTGGTTTGACTCTGGTGCTATGCCCTATGCTCAGTTGCATTATCCTTTTGAAAATCGCGAATTGATTGACAACAAGGAGGCTTTTCCTGCAGACTTTATTGCCGAAGGTGTAGATCAAACACGCGGGTGGTTTTATACCTTGCATGCCATTTCAACCATGGTCTTTGATACGATGGCTTACAAAAATGTAGTTTCCAATGGTTTGGTGCTCGATAAAAATGGCCAAAAAATGTCAAAGCGTTTAGGCAATGCCATAGATCCTTTTACGACACTTGATCAGTATGGCCCCGATGCAACCCGATGGTATATGATCACTAACGCACAACCTTGGGACAACCTCAAGTTTGATCTTGAAGGTATTGCCGAAGTGCAGCGCAAATTTTTTGGTACGCTCTACAATACCTACTCATTTTTTGCACTCTATGCCAACATTGATGGTTTCAACTTTTCGGAATCATCAATCATTCTAGCACAAAGACCAGAAATTGACCGTTGGGTGATCTCCAAATTGAATTCATTGGTAGCAGAGGTAGATGAAGCCTATGCCTCTTACGAACCAACCAAAGCAGGCAGAGCCATTCAAGAATTTGTAAATGAGCAGCTTTCAAATTGGTATGTGCGTTTGTGTCGCCGTCGTTTTTGGAAAAATGATGATGCACAAGACAAGCTCGCTGCTTATCAAACCTTATATACTTGTCTAGAAACAGTTTCGATTTTGGCTGCACCAATTGCACCTTTCTTCATGGACCAACTCTACACAGACCTGAATCAAACTACGCTCCGGGCCCAAGCAAAATCTGTTCATTTGGCAGATTTTCCAAAAGTTGATTCAGCGGCAATCAATCAAGAACTCGAAATACAAATGGACCTAGCACAAAGAACTTGTTCTTTGGTATTGGCATTGCGTAAAAAACAACACATTCGCGTTAGGCAGCCTTTGCAGAAAATTATGGTACCTGTGCTCAATGCCCAACAAGCCGCCGATTTTCGACATGTCAGTAGTTTAATTTGTGCCGAGGTCAATGTCAAGGAGTTAGACTTGCTTACCGATTCAAATGTTTTGGTCAAATCAATCAAGCCAAACTTCAAGACCATAGGCCCTAAATATGGCAAGCAAATGAAAGCAATTAGCGCGCTTGTTTTGCAATGGAATGCTCAAGATATTGCTCAGATAGAACAAAACCAGGGTTGGTCCGGTACCCTTGAAGGGGTAGAGATTCATTTAGGTCTGGAAGATTTTGAAATTCAGGCTCAGGATATCCCGGGTTGGTTAGTGGCCAATGAAAACGGCCTAACTGTCGCCTTAGATATAAGTATCACTCCGGCATTAAAGGCAGAGGGCATAGCGCGCGAGGTGGTCAATCGCATACAAAATTTACGCAAAGACACCGCACTCGATGTAACCGATAAGATCATAGTTCAGGTAGATACCACAAAAGCCATTCAAGAGGCCATACTAGCTCATAAAGATTATATTTGTGCAGAAGTATTGGCCAATGAAATTGTCTTTGTTCAACTCAAGGAAGAAAAAACAGAAGAAATTGAAGCGCCCAATGACACTGCAATTCACATTGTAAAATAGCATCATGAACAATTGGATCATTGACGGAAAACCAACCCAAACGCTAAGCGGAGCAGCTGTAAAATGGCACGATAATCGTTTTTTTGAAATCAAGTTTGAGGGGAAAAAATTTCATGGTGAATTGATCGCTGATCAGTCAGAAAACGGCCTTTTGACCATTCGAATCAATCACCGCACCTTTCAGGTTAAAAAAGCTCATGCTTTAGACGAACTAATTTCCTCAATGGGCCTTGACAAACCAAAACTTCGCAAATTAAAAGAAATTCAAGCCCCAATGCCTGGTCGGATTACAGCAATTCATGTGAAGGTCGGCCAAGAGGTACAGCCCGGTGATTCGCTCGTTTCCTTGGAGGCGATGAAAATGGAAAATGTACTTAAAGCCGAAGGAACGGGCACACTCAAGTCAATAGCAGTGACTGCTGGTGCTGTTGTTGAAAAAGGCGCACTGTTATTTGAATTCGATTAATTATTTGATTCGAATTACAATTTTTTTATTTCGATCAAGCTTTATTTTTGCCGATTCAAAACTAGGCGCAGAGAAAGTTTCTCTGGCATTGTTTGAAAAGCCATAGGCTTCAATTGGCGCCCCAAACAAATTTTTATCCAACTTTCTGTTGTTGTTCTCATCATGGTAAATAGCCAAGGCATAGGTATCTTGAGGTAAATCCTTAAACTTATAGGTGTAAGTCTTCGCGTTGTGATCAATGACAATTCCTTTGTATTGTTTGCCAAATTGAGGGAAACTTGCACTTGAATTGAAAAGCCCGATAAATAAAGTCCCTTTGGTGTTGGGAATACCTTCAATCTCTACTTCAAGGTCATGAGAGTTGCCCAAAAAGATTAAGCATAAAAGAATGGTCAGTAGTTTCATCTAAGATCATAACAAACTTAATACAAAGCTGTTCGGCAACCAACAGAATCAACTAACTTTACCCTATGAACAAATATGTACTTGTAACCGGAGGGGCAGGATATATTGGGTCGCATACCGTGGTTGCCTTGCACCAAAAGGGGTACATACCTGTTATTGTAGATGACTTACGCAATGCCAACCCAATTGTATTAGAGGGCATGGAGCACATACTTGGCGTTCGTCCTATCCTCTATAAAGTTGATGTTTGTCAAAAGGAGGCCCTCCGCCAAATTTTTGAGCAGTACTCCTTTGACGGAGTCATACATTTTGCGGCATACAAAGCAGTGGGCGAATCGGTAGAAAAACCACTTTCGTATTATGAAAACAACCTTGTAGGCTTGCTCAATATACTTTCATTAATTGATAGTTTTGAAGTTCCAAACTTTGTGTTTTCGTCATCTTGTACCGTCTACGGTGAGCCCAAAGAGATTAAGGAAGTGACCGAACAAACGCCGCTTCAATTGCCTCATTCACCCTATGGCTTCACCAAGTGGATGGGCGAACAAATTATTTCAGATTTCCATAAAAGTAAGGGCAAGTACAAACTAATGAATTTACGTTATTTCAACCCTGTTGGTGCGCACCCTTCTGCTAGAATTGGTGAATTCCCTATTGGAAGGCCGAGTAATTTGTTACCTTTCGTCACTCAAACGGCCATTGGAAAACAAGAGAAGCTCACCATTTTTGGAAATGATTATCCTACCAAAGACGGCTCTTGTATTCGAGACTACATTCATGTTACTGACCTTGCAGAGGCACATGTTGCCGCACTCACTTATTTATCAAACCAAGCAAAAGGTTTATTGGAAGCGGTTAATATTGGCACAGGAAAAGGCACTTCAGTGCTAGAAATAGTAAAAGCTTTTGAGCGCATTACCAATATTTCACTTCCTATTGAGTTTGGCTCAAGAAGATTGGGCGATGTAGTAGAAATTTATGCGAATGTTCAAAAAGGCCAAGACCTACTTGGGTGGCAGGCGCGCCTCTCTATAGATGAGGCCATAGAAGATGCTTGGGCTTGGGAAAAATATCTGGCAACAAAATGATCATAGATACACACGCTCATTTATACGCAGAAGAATTTGATGAAGACCGTTCAGATGCACTAAGTCGTGCAAGTCTAAGTGGTGTTGCTGCAATTCTTTTGCCAAATATAGACACTCAAAGTATTACCGCACTCGAACAACTTTCTTTATCAAGTCCGAACTGTATACCTATGATGGGCCTTCACCCCACCTATGTGAAAGAAAATTGGGCACAAGAATTGGCAGCGATTGAAACCAAGCTCTTTGCTTCGCCTGAGCTATATTGTGCCGTTGGTGAAATTGGCCTTGACCTCTACTGGGATGACTCTTTTTTAGAGGCACAAAAAGAAGTATTTCGGACACAAGTTAGGTGGGCCAAAGAATTGAAATTACCAATTGCCATTCATGTGCGCAAAGCTTTTGATCCCTTATTTGAAATCCTGGATCAAGAATGGACACCTGAGCTTCGGGGGGTTTTTCATTGCTTTACTGGCAGCAAGGAGCAAGTGCAGCGTATCCTCAAGTACAAAACATTTTATTTTGGTATTGGGGGAGTACTCACCTATAAAAATGCGGGCCTAGCTGAGGTTGTAAAGGAAATCCCTCTCAATAAATTACTTCTAGAAACAGATGCCCCTTATCTATCTCCAGTGCCTTATCGAGGCAAACGTAATGAACCGGCCTATCTCATAGAGGTAGTAAGTAAACTGCAAGAAGTTTTGAATTTGAGTGCAAGTGAAATAGAAATGCATACTACCCAAAATGCTATTACACTTTTTGAGCTAGAAAAATTTATTACTTTCAATCATGCGTAAAATTCTACTCATCTACACTGGCGGCACCATCGGCATGATTTCCAATGCGCAATCGGGCGCGTTAGAGAGTTTAGATTTTGCACACCTTAATGCACACATTCCAGAGCTGAATAGGTTTGACTTAGAAATTGAGGTTAAAAGTTTCGATACCCCTTTGGATTCCTCAGAGATCAATCCGTTGCATTGGAAAGTGATTGCTTCTTGGATTACCGAGGCTTATGATGCTTTTGATGGTTTTGTTATTCTACACGGCACAGACACGATGTCCTATACGGGAAGTGCCTTGAGTTATATGTTACAAGGTTTGCGTAAGCCTGTAATTCTAACAGGCTCTCAATTACCAATCGGCATCATTCGTACGGACGGCAAAGAAAACATCATTACGGCTATCGAAATGGCGGCTGCTCACAATGAAAACGGTGAAGCAATTTTACAAGAAGTAGCCATATATTTTGAAAGTAGTTTATTTAGAGCCAACCGAAGTTCAAAAATTTCTGCACATCAGTTCAGAGCCTTTGCCACACCTAATTATCCTTTATTGGCCATGGCAGGAGTTCAAATTGAGTGGTATAAGGAAAATCTTTTTCGCACGCCCTTACTGGAATTGCAATCTGTATTTGAATTAGACAAGCGTGTTTTATTTTGGCAATTATTTCCAGGAATGCCCATAGACCTCTATGCTAAATCATTAGAATTCCCTCAAGTTCAAATTCTAATATTAGAAACTTTTGGTGTGGGGAATGCATTTAGTGAACCTGCATTTCAAGCCTTGCTACAAGAGTTTATTACAAAGGGAGGTCTTATTTTAAATATTACCCAATGTCAGAGTGGTGCTGTGCAACAAGGCGCTTATCAAACCAGTACTTTCTTCGAGAAAATTGGCGTAATCAGCGGCGCAGACTTGACTGCCGAGGCGGCATTGACAAAAGCGATGTATGCCCTAGCAAACTTACCCCAACAGCAAAGGGCGGCATTTTTAAAGAGCAATATAGTTGGTGAGTTGTCTGTTGGATAGACAATCGTCTAAGACCTTTCTACGAGCTTTTGAGATTCTATGGCAAGGATTCTTCCCGGGAAAGCCTGCATGAGTTGCAAATCATGAGTAGCCATTAAAACCGAGGTATTTTCCTCATTGGCAACAGCTAATAATAATTCCATAATTTCTTTTGACGTTTCTGGATCGAGGTTGCCCGTTGGCTCATCAGCCAAGATCAATTCGGGCTGATTGAGGAGCGCCCGCGCAATGGAAACGCGTTGTTGTTCACCCCCAGATAACATATGAGGCAATGATTTGGCTTTTTGCTCAATGCCAACTAATTGCAAACAATTTAAAGCCCGCTGTTCTATGCCTTTCTTATCTTTCCACCCGGTAGCGCCCAAAACAAATTTTAGATTTTCTAATACATTTCGATCCGTGAGCAATTGAAAATCTTGAAAGACAATGCCTATTTTTCTCCGTAAAAACGGTATTTGTTTTCGCTTTAAACCGTGAAGCTCATAACCGCAAACCTGGCCTTTGCCTTCCCTGAGTGGTATTTCTGCATAGAGCGTTTTAAGCAAACTACTTTTTCCTGTGCCAGTTTTTCCGATGAGGTAGGCAAAGGATTGTTTGGCTAGTTCTAGATCAACGTTTTCTAAAATGAGTTGATCTTGCTGATAAATATTTGCTCCAAAAAGCGAGATTACATTTGACACAGTTACAATTTTTAAACAAATGTGTTCAATAAGTAGTAACTAAAAGAACTCTTTGGCGATTTTATCTTAACATATTCAGGTTTAAAACTTTTGCATACCCCAAGCAAGTTGGGAGCACACCCCAATTAATTTTACATTCTATGAATCGTAATTTGCGTTATCTCGTCTTATTCTTATTTGTCCAAACGACTTTTTGGGCACAAGAAACCGCCAAATACAGCGGAGAAAATGCGGTGTTTTTTAATGCCGAAGAATTGTTCACCAAAGCACAATACGCCTCTGCAAAAAGGGAGTTCAATGCGTTTATTAATCAGTGCAAATCCAACAAGCGCAATGAGCACGATCCTTTTTTGATCAAAGCTTATTACTATGAGGGGATGTCTGCACTTAAACTTTATCATAACGACGCTATTGCCTTACTTGATGAATTCAATAAAATGTATCCCGAAAACAATTTCAAGAATGAAATTGCAATAGGTGTTGGTTCCAATCAGTTTCAGTCAGAGGATTATTTGGCAGCCCAATCTACTTTTTCCAAAATTAACCTTGCGGGTCTCAGTGACACACAAAAAGAGGAAGTTTTATTTAAACTCGGCTACTCAGCTTATCAAAATGAAGATTCAGATGCCGCTTATTTAGCCTTCAAAGATATCAAAGATGGCGCCACCCAATATGCCAAGCCGGCACTCTACTTTTATTCTCACATCAGCTATGTGCGCTCCTCGCTTCAAGAAGCGCTTGAGGGCTTTCAATCCTTACAAAAGGACTCTACATTTTGCGGTGTGGTGCCCTATTATATCGCTCAAATTCTATATAAACAGGGCAAGTATCAAGAAGTGATAGATTTTGCACCTACGGTATTGAATTGCGGCTTTGTTAACAATGAATATGACATTCAGCACATCATCGGCAATGCTTATTATCAGATGGGCAAATTCGAATTGTCTTTACCATTTTTAGAGCGGTATCATCAGAACGCCCGAGGCACTCGAGATGATTATTACGAATTGGGTTTTGCGTATTACAAAACCAAGCAATATGAAAAGGCGATTAAAAATTTTGATCGCGTCACGCGAACTAAAGATAGTTTATGCCATATTGCCATGTACCAAATTGGTGATGCCTATTTACAACTCGGTAAATTACTTCCAGCGAGAAGTGCCTTTGAACGTGCAGCAGAATTGAATTTTCTACCTCAAATTCAAGAAGATGCCCTATTTCAGTTTGCAGTATTGTCATTTAAGGTAGACATCAATCCCTATGACGAGTCGGTAAGGGCTTTTGAGAATTACCTGAGTCAATATCCTGATTCAAAAAGAAAGCGCGATGTTTATCAGTATTTGGTAAATGTTTACACCAATACTTCAAATTTTGCAAAAGCACTTGAGTCAATTGAGAAATTACCTTCAAAAGACGCTCAGCTCAAGAAGGTGTATCAAACTGTTGCATTTAATTATGGGGTAGAGCTCTTTCAAAAAGGCTTACTCAATGAGGCCTATGGAGCCTTTAAACGCGTTGACACCTACCCAATGGACCCTCAAATGGTGGCACTGTCAAGGTACTGGATGGCAGATATTTCTTTCCGCAAAAAGGAACTCAATGCTGCAATTAATACATATCGTGATTTTATCAATTCACCGGCATCTAATAGTTTGCCCGAGAAAATAGATGCCTACTACAACATAGGATATGCCTATCTTGAGCAAGGGAAACGAGAAGAGGCCATTGGGTCTTTTCGAACTTTTTTGCAATTGAATCCAAAACAAGAAAACAAAGTTGTTGATGCAACTTTTAGAATTGCAGATGCCTATTACGTAAACAAGCAAAATTTGCAAGCTATTCAATATTACCAGCAGGCCTATGATCTCAATTCGCCACTCAATGACAAGGCCTTGTTTTATTTAGCAAAAGCACAAGGATTTAATGATCAACTTTCTGAGAAAGCACAAACACTCAACAAACTACTCAAAGAAGAACCTGTTTCCAAATACCGAATGAATGCCCAGTATGAATTGGCGCGCACCTTTATATCTCAGCTCAATTATGATGCTGCTCTAACAGCATACCAAACATTCTTGTCGGAGTTCCCAAATTCCCCATACTTGTTAGATGCCCAACTTGCCATCGCAGATATCTATTACAAGAAATGGGAGTATGCCAAATCAGAGGCTGCTTATATGGAAATCTTAGAAAAGTACGAAGGACAACGAGAGATTTGTAAAAAGGCTGTTCTGAGTCTTATTGACGTATACAATGCACCTGGTTATAAAAAACCCGACTTGGCCGAACAAGTAATAGACAAATATCCTTGTGCTAATATTTCTACAGAGGAGAAAGAAAATATCTTTTATTCACCGGCCTTGGCAGCATACCAAGACACTAATTTCACTGAAGCTATTGAAAAATTTCAGATCTATCTAGCAAAATTCCCTAGCGGAAGATATGTCGATGAAACTTATTTTTACCTTGGTAATAGCTTGTTGAAAACCAAAGACTCGAGTGCTGCAATTGCTCAATTCGAGAAATATTTAGGCACCTCCTTAAATACCTATGCTGAATATGCTGCTTCCAAAACGGCCGCCTATTATTACATCGTTAAAAACTACAACAAGGCACTTACCTATTATCAAAGATTGGAAAAATCAGCCTCAAAACCAACCTCTACTTTTGATGCTAAACTAGGAATCATGCGTTGCGCGTTTATGGAAAACAACTATCAGTTGGCCAAAGAAAATGCCAAGTTTGTTATGGAGAACGCAGCACTTACGCCGCAAATCAGAGTAGAAGCGGAATACGCCACAGGACTATCGAATTACCATCTCAAGCAGTTTGATGCCGCCAAACCATCTTTAGACTGGCTAGTACAGAACACCACCACAGCCATGGGTTCGGAAGCCAAGTATTTATTGGCAGATATTTATTACAGCCAACAGATGCTAGATGAAACAGAAACAGAGGTAAAGGCCCTCCTTAAAATGAAGCCTAGTTACAACTATTGGGTGGCCAAAGGGCTTTTATTACAAACACATGTGCATATCAGTCGCGAAGATTATTTTCAGGCCGAACAGACCTTAAAATCTGTAATCGATTTTTACCCTGATCAACAAGATGGAGTTTTGGCAGAGGCTTCAGATTTATGGGATGAACTCATGCAATTAAAATCACCGCCTGTCAATGACAGCCCTCAGCAAGAAATGAAAATTGAAATCAATAACGAAGATTAAGCCATGAAAGTATTGTTCAGCACACTCGTATTTGTCTTGTTTGCGCTCAATCTTTGGGCACAGCAAGGTGAAAATATCACCGTATACACGATAACCAATCAACAAGTAGAACCCGCAAATAGAATTTTGGAAAATCCAAAAATCATAGATTCGGTGAAGCCCACGACTGTCAAGGAATATCCATTGATGTTTTTTCAGGCGCAAACTAAAATCCTCCTTGATACCATTCAAGCGGCCACTGTAGAAACTACTGAAAAACTTTCACGACTATATCCTTTTTATGTGAAAGCTGGTATTGGTTCAGTGATCATGCCGCTCGGTGAGATTTATTACGCATCAGATCGTTCGCGCAACCTACATTATGGAGCGAATATCAAACACCTCAGTTCTTTTGGGCCTATTAGAGACCGTGAAAAAACAACCTATGCACCCGCTCAGTACGACCGTTCTTCAGCTGCAGCCTATCTAGGTATCAATGAACGCAATTATCAATTCAAAGCTACTGCCGATTACCTCAATAATGGATTTCATTATTATGGCATCCCAATTGATACGATTGCAGCAGATAGTATTGCACAAAGATTTCAATTGGCAAAAGGCCTTGTTGAATACACCTGGTTGAGAGGCGATTCTGCAAAATTGAATGCGGCAGTGATTGGTAATTACCAATATTTCAATACGCTACCCACAGATAGCACCAATATTTGGAGAAGCACTGAGAACAACTTTGGGATCAAGACCAAGTTGTGGTATAATTACAAAAATGAGCATTTTTATACGGATCTAAGTTGGCGCTCCAATCTGTATCAGCGAGGAATTTTGGACAGCGTTTTTGCATTGGGTGACACAGGCTTTGTTGCCAAAAACAACATCCTCGATCTGAAACCTGGTGTATGGACTCAAGCACTAAGCGACAGGCTAAAAGTGGAGCTAGGCGTATTGATTACTGCCGATATTACCCCTAAGGGCACCACGCCTTATGTCTATCCCAATGCGGAATTTAAATATTCCTTATTCAATAATATTTTTATTCCTTACATCGGTTTGCGAGGTGGTTTAAAACAAAACACTTTACAGGGCCTTACTTCTGTAAATCCATTTATTAGAACCAACGTGGCCTTGCGCAATGAGCACAACCCATATGATATTTATGGCGGATTCAAAGGCACCCTCTCCAAAACCATGAGCTTTAATTTAGGGGTACATTTTCTTCATATAGAAAACAAAGCCTTTTTTGTGACAGACACATCGCTATATTATGATAATTACTTAACTGTAATATATGATACCTTGAACCAAACAACTTTTGAAGGCTCGATGAGTTATAATTCTGGAGAAAAACTAAAAATCGAAGTCTTGGGCAAATACAATATTTATCAGCTCTATCACAACGCCTTTGCATGGAATATGCCGATGCTTCAATTTACAGCCAGAGGGGCTTATCAGCTTTACGACAAATTTTATGCCCAAATTGATGCCAATATTGAAACAGGTAGAAAGGCTCTGGTGCGTTCTACAGTAGTTGATGCCATGTTTGAAGCAGGGCAAGCATATGTAGATTTAGGAACCATTGTAGATGTCAATTTAAACCTAGAATATCGCTATACTCCACGTGTTTCGGTATTTTTACAGGCCAACAATTTGGCTGCGCAGCGCTATAACCGTTGGTACAGCTACCCTGTCCAACCCTTCCAAGTCATGGGAGGCATCACTGCAAGGTTCTGATGCAAACAAGCGCTTTTGTTCTCAACAAATTTGGCACTACCCAAGAGGCTTTTGCTTTAGAAGATGCTGTGGTTGGCCCATTGCAATCCGATGAGGTTTTGATTTGTTCTGAAGCCTTCGGCTTAAATTATGCCGATGTGATGGCCAAAAAGGGTTTGTACAGAGAGGCGCCCCCACTGCCATGTATATTAGGATATGAACTTGTAGGGCGCATCATTGAAGTTGGCTCTGAAGTAGACACAGAGTGGATAGGCAAACGCGTGCTGGCCTTTACTCGATTTGGCGCTTATGCCAAACATGCCAAAACTCGCATTGCTGCAATTGTGCCCATAGAGGATATGGCTGCAGAAACGGCTCTGCCTTTCGCTACCCAGGCCGTAACAGCTCATTATATGGCCCGTGTACTCGCTCCAATCCAAGCCCATGACAAAGTTCTGATTCATGCAGCGGCAGGTGGGGTAGGGAGTTTTTTGGTGCAGCTTGCCAAATTGAAAGGAGCAACGGTCTTTGGAAAAATTGGCGATGAGTCCAAAAAAAGTTATTTGGAATCCTTGGGGGCAGATGTAATCATCAACTATAAGGAAAAAGATTACAAGCAAGAAATGCAAGATTTGCTTGGGGCGGATTCTCTTTCCGTTTCATTTAATGCCGTTGGTGGTAAAAGCCTAAAACAAGACCTTTCATTGTTAGGGCCAGGAGGCAGGTTATTTTTATTTGGTGGCGCGGAATTGGGCAACAGGAAAGGTTTGTTTGGCAAACTGGCCTTTTTGTGGGAAATGGGCTTGATTTTACCCATTGGTATGATGATGCAATCCAAAAGTATACTGGGTGTTAATATGCTCAAAATAGCAGATTTGCAACCAAATATTATTCAACAAAGTATGCAAGAGATGTTGGCCTTGTATCAGCAAGGATTGATAAGATTGCCACAAATACAGACTTTCAATCAAGATGCGTTTAACGATGCGCATGAGGCACTTGGCGCCGGAAAAACTACAGGTAAGGTGGTGGTAATGTGGGACTAGTGATTGGTCTTAAAAAATTGCTTGAAGAACCCAATGATGTTTTTGCGAAACAAAAACATAAGTATAAGGTAGGGGACTAGCATCAGGTATAAGATTCCGCCGTTGATATTTCCCGCAAAATTATTTTCATCAAGTCCATGCCCTTGCTCTGCTAGCAATTTACATTGAGAGCATTGCGCATTGAAAGATTGGAGCGCAAAAAGGATAAAAATGACGGCAAATATGGCAATACGCTTCATGGTAAATTTTTACGTTACAAAAGTACGCAAGAAAGAATCCAATTCAAAATCTTAATTTTGTATTATGCGCATTGTTTTATTTTCAATTATTACAATCATCTTGGCAATAGCTTGTCAGGATCAAAAAACTAGCTCGAGAAAAAATATAACGCTCGACGAACTGCTTGTCGCACATCCTGATTCGATTCCATTATTGATTCAAAAGGGAAATCAACTCATGGATTCCCTAGATTTTGAGCAGGCGCTTGGTTTTGGCGCCAAGGCCTTTCGACTCGATTCCACAAATATTGAAGCCCGGGTGCTTTATGCAGAATGCTTAATTTACAAACCTAATCGCACCGCTGACGACATTTTTCGCGCATTTACGATGTATCAAAACTTGGTAAAAAAGGCACCAAAAAATGTCGAGGCATTGGTAGGCTTGGCCAACACATTAGTTTTGCTCAATGACCATGAAAAGGCTTTTAAGTACATCAATCAAGCCTTGCGCATCGATAAAAACTGCCGCGATGCCTATATACTAAAGGGGACGATATATAAAATTGATCAAAATTTTAAGTTAGCCATTTCATCCTACGAAACAGCAGTCCAACAAGATCCTAATTACTATGTCACCTACCTACTTTTAGGTTCACTTTATGAGTACCAAGAAAACCCCATTTGTATTGAAAAATATACCACTGCATACCAACTTGAACCAAAAAATGTGGAGGTAATCTATGCCCTGGCGTTTGCCAAAGAGAAGTTTGGTCAAGAAGCGGCTGCCCAACGTTTGTATCGCAAAATGACTAAAGTTGACTCCACTTATGCGGATGGGTATTTTCATCTCGGCTACCTGGCACAAAACACCTATAATCAACCGGATAGTGCGATGTTTTATTACAAAAAGGCGGTTAAAGTAAATCCTCAACATATTCCGTCTTACCACAACATGGGTTTGCTTTACGAGGACCGCAATGACCTATCTAATGCACTTTTTAGCTACGGGAAGGCCTTAAAAATCGACTCTACTTATCAACTGTCAAAAGACCGCGTCAAAGACTTGCGCAAGCGCATATGAGAAAGGCACAACTGATTAGCGAAATTGCAGGTGAATTTTTTTTGCCGCTATTGGGTTTTTTATTCTGGGATTGGGACTTGTATTTCATCTTATTATATATTCTTTTTGATTACTCGTTGAGAATTGCTTATGCCTTGTGGCGCCCTGAGGTAAAAAATAAAATTGCGCTCATTCGTCCGGCATTGTTTTTTATCACCTTTGTGATTATAAGCCATTTTTACATGGTACTTACTGATTCTACTTGGCGCTTTGGAACTTCTTTGTATGAATTTTTCTGGTACGAAGATTTTTATATTCCACAGGGATTTATTTTAATTCCGCTTCTTTTTTATACTGAATATTCTCGTCGAAGAATGGAACTCATGCTCAACGGCCGTTTTGATCCATCTGGCATGATAAAAAAAATGGCGCAACGCTTGGTATGGGCCACCATCGTATTTATGATCATGAGTGTGTTGTTGACCCTCACTAGTTGGTCTACATCTACGGAAACTATTTTCTTCTTAACCAGTTGGCTTGTGCTCATTCTTTTTGAGAACCGGCGGGCTTTTTTAACGGCTTAAAATAGCTTATTTTTGTTGTATATTTTGGTATATGACAAAAGAACAACTCCTTCAGCAAAAAAGAGAAGAACTCCTACAAGGCGGCGGTTTGGCCCGTATAGACAAACAGCATCAACAAGGCAAATTGACTGCCCGAGAACGCATTTCTTTGCTTCTTGATGAGCATAGCTTTCAGGAAATAGGCGCCTTTGTTGAGCACCGCTCAACGAACTTTGGTTTAGAAAATCAAAAGTATTTAGGCGATGGTGTGATCACCGGATACGGTACTGTTCACGGTCGCTTGGTATATGTTTACTCTCAGGATTTTACAGTTCTTGGTGGGTCTTTGTCAGAAACCCATGCCGCCAAGATTTGCCGAATTATGGACATGGCCATGAAGAACGGTGCTCCAATCATTGGTATGAATGATTCTGGGGGCGCTAGGATACAAGAAGGGGTGGTTTCTTTGAGCGGTTATGCCGATATCTTTTTTAGAAATACCAGGGCGTCAGGAACCGTACCACAACTTTCGCTGATTATGGGCCCATGTGCCGGTGGAGCAGTGTATTCGCCCGCGCTCACCGATTTTATTTTTATGGTGGAAGAAACCTCATATATGTTTGTCACCGGTCCAAACGTAGTGAAGACCGTTACGCATGAGGAGGTAACCTCTGAGGATTTGGGCGGAGCAAAGACACATGCTGAAAAATCAGGTGTCAATCATTTTACGGCTGCAAATGATGTGGAGTGTATCCGCAAAGCACGAGACTTGATCACCTATTTGCCACAAAATGCCAATGAGGATGCGCCATATTTACCCACTTTTGAATATGCAGCGGCTAAACACAAGCAAATTGAGCAAATCTTGCCAGAAAATGCCAATATTCCCTATGACATCAAAAAAGTGATTGATTGTTTGATCGACGATCATAGTTTTAGAGAAGTACAGGAAGATTTTGCTAAAAATATAGTGGTGGGTTTTGCTCGTTTGGAAGGCCGCACTATTGGAATAATTGCCAATCAACCTGCTGCGCTGGCAGGGGTCTTAGACATTGACGCCTCCCGCAAAGGGGCTCGTTTTGTACGTTTTTGTGATTCTTTCAATATTCCATTATTGGTTTTGGAAGATGTGCCTGGATTTTTACCAGGCACCGATCAAGAATGGAGAGGAATTATCACGCACGGTGCTAAATTGCTTTATGCATTTGCAGAAGCTACTGTGCCAAAAATAACGGTCATTACAAGAAAGGCCTATGGTGGCGCATACTGCGTTATGAATTCTAGAAGTTTAGGCGCAGACTTGAGTTTTGCATGGCCCACAGCAGAGATTGCAGTAATGGGAGCAAAAGGAGCAGCAGAAATTATTTTCAAAAGAGACATAGCAGAGGCAAGCAATCCGGAACAAAAATGGCTTGAAAAAGAAGCAGAGTATGCCGAAACTTTTGCCAATCCGTATCGGGCAGCTGAAAGAGGAATTATTGATGAGGTCCTCACGCCATCTCAAACCCGATCGGCCTTAATTTCAGCCTTCAAAATGTTAGAAAAAAAAGCTGAAGTTTTACCTCAGAAAAAGCATGGAAATATCCCACTTTAACTGAATCGAACATTAATTATTTTTTAATTTATGCTTAAAACCCTTCAAGAAAGGCAACCAAATTCCTTATTTTAACGTTATAATCAAGCTGTTAACTCTCCAATTAAGCGCATGAAACAAATCTACCACAAGATTAAGGATACCCGATTTACCCTATTTTACCTGCTGTTTTTCGTAATTTCGAATAGTTTTGGGCTCTTAGGTCAAATAGTTACGCCGTTTAACATTCGCTATCAAACCCAACAAAAAGGAGGCATACGGTTTTTAAGTAATGTTTCGGTGACGTGTAATTCATCGACAAATTGTACCAATGCCCAAAATGAATTTCCTCCTTCAGGGACAGGTCAAAATAATAGCTTCACAGAAAATTATGTTGACATAGACGCTGACCCCACGACCTTCATGTCTACGAGTGATAGTTTAAATCTACCAAATTGTTCTGAAATTTCTTGGGCGGGTTTGTATTGGGGAGCAAGGATCAATACCTCCACATCGAATTATTCGAGTAGAAATACAATCAAACTCAAAGTAAACAATGGCAACTATCAGACTTTAGTTGCCGAGCAAACCATAGACAACAGCGCAGGTGCGGTTTCGTATTTCTGTTTCAAGAACATTACAAGCATCGTTCAAGCCGCTGGTATCAAGGGGCGCTTTACGGTTGCTGATTTGGTCTCAAGAACTGGTTCAAGTAATTTATTTGGAGGTTGGTCTATTGTGGTGGTATATAAAAATATTGGGGAGTCTAATAAAAACCTTACTGTTTTTGACGGTCTTTCTAATACGAGTCAGGGGTTTTCTACGAACACCGTCAATATACCAATTTCTGGATTTTTGACACCACTTTCTGGGGCTGTTACTTTTGAACTAGGCGTCATCGCCTATGATGGAGACCGCTCCCAGACTGGTGACCAACTCCAATTCAATGGCGTTGGAACCAATTACTTACAAGTTTCTGATGCCTTGCATAACGCAACCGATTTGTTTAATAGTACAATCAGTTATGATGCCACGCTTACACCTTTTAGAATTCCCAACTACAACAACACCCTTGGCCTTGATGCCAATATTTTCATACCTAATAATGCCACTCAAAACTATTTAGGGAACGGAGCTACTTCTGCCAATATCAAAGTATTAACGGTTTCTGAAACCATTCTGACTAGGGTCATCACATCGGCGGTCGACATTTATGAACCAGATCCGCGCGCTACAGTTTATGTCAATGACCTCAATGGTGGCGCTGTGTTGCCGGGAGATATTTTGGAGTACACGATTTCTGGCAAAAACATTGGCTCTGACGTTGCTGTGAATTGCTACATTACAGACACTCTAGATATTCGAACAACCTATGTGCCCAATTCACTGGTGGTTCTCAATGGACCCAATGCTGGCCCACAAACGGATGCCCCCGGTGATGATCAGGCAGAATATGATGCGGCAAGCCGATTTGTTAAGTACCGTGTAGGCACAGGTGCAACTGCAAGTATGGGGGGCACGATGATCAATACCTCTCTCGATAGTGTTTTGGTCAAATTCCAAGTACAAGTATCAAGCGACTGCTTGATACTAAAATGTGACTCCACACTAGAAAACAAAGCTTATATTTTTGGTACAGGGACACTTTCTGGAAATACGGTTACCAATAACGGTACTTCTGATGTTTATGATGCCTTTGGTTGCCCAACAGCGAGTAACAACGAGGTTACCATTTCCACGGCATCTTGCCCAGCTGTTGATTTCACCTATAACGATCCACTTTGCCCCGGCGACACCTTACAATTGAATACCTTGTATTCTCAATGGGCTAACTATTTTTGGTCAGGCCCACAAGGTTTTACAGATACTGTTCACAACCCTTTTGTAGCAAACATCAACACACTCAATTCTGGAGTCTATGAATTAGACGTCACCTTCAACGGTTCTGCATGTACTTTCAGCAATATTACCAATAGTATTGTAGTGAATCCAGAGCCAACAATCTCCTTGTTGTCTTTGGCAAATGTTACTTGCTATAATGCTGCCAATGGTAGCATAGCCACAAGTGTAGCAGGGGGTGCGCCAATTACTTATACTTGGACAAGTGGCCAAAATACGGCTTCTATTAATAACCTAACCCCAGGCTTGTATTCTCTTCAAGTAGTTGATGGTTATACTTGTGTTTCAGATACGAATTTTACCATTACCCAACCCGATAGCTTAACAGTTCAGCTTCAAATCACTAGTGACTTCAATGGTCAAAACATTTCTTGTTTTGGAGCGGCTGACGGAGCAATTTCAAGCACAGTTACGGGTGGTACAGCTCCTTACAGTTATTCTTGGAGCAATGGAGCAACTACAACAGACTTATCAGGCCTATCCATCGGCACCTATACTTTGACAGTCACAGATGCGAATGGATGCGTAACTTCTTCAAGCGTTACATTGACTCAGCCACAGGCCATTTCTATGAGTGCAACACCTACCGCTGTATTGTGTTATGCTGGAACCAACGGGGCTATTGCTACTACTCTTTCAGGCGGCACCTTGCCTTATACCTTGCTTTGGTCTAACGGACAAATCAGTCAAAACTTATCGAATTTACAAGCAGGTACATTCGAACTCATACTCACTGACGCGAACAATTGTAAAGATTCTGTTGAAACTACAGTCACTCAACCATCGGCTCCTCTTTCTGTAACTCATACCCAACAAAATGTATTGTGTTATGGTGATGCAACTGGTTCTATTGACATCACTGTCAATGGCGGCACGCCGGTCTATGCCTATAGTTGGACTATGGGTGCGACCACTCAGGATATATCTGGCCTACCCATTGGAACATACAATGTGCAGATCACAGATGCCAATGGATGTCAGATATCCTACGGCGCAACAATACAACAACCTGTGGCACCCTTGTCAATGTCCGGATTGGTTACGCCAATTGCTTGTTTTGGCGACAATATTGGTGCTGTAAATATTGCAGTTTCTGGTGGAACTACTCCGTACACCTACAATTGGAATAATGGCACGTATTTAACGCAAAATATCAATACATTGCCTGCTGGGTCATATAGCGTGCTTGTAACCGATGATCACCAATGTACGATCGCACAGACTTTTGTGGTTACCCAACCACAAGCTGCGTTGGCATTATCTGAAATTCATACAGACGCTGGCTGTACTGGTCCTGGGTCTATTGATTTGACCACAACGGGGGGTACTGCACCATATTCATATGTTTGGAGCAATGCCACCTTCAATGAAGATGTCAATCCAGCTCCGGCAGGAGCATACACAGTAGATGTTGAAGATGCCAACGGATGTGCAGGATCTTTATCGGTAACGATATTAAATTTGGCAGTTCCCATTTTGACTTCAATATCTGGGCAAGATATTTTGTGTCTTGATGATTCAACTGGCACTGTAGATTTTAGCGTTTCTGGAGGTGTTGCTCCATTTACCTTTTTGTGGTCAACAGGTGATACCACAGAGGATATTTCAGGGGTACCTGCCGGCACGTATTATGTTTCGGTAACCGATGCAAACAACTGTATAGAAAACGATAGCATTACCCTGACCCAACCACTTACATCGATGACCATCACCGAAACACATACCAATGCCAATTGCTTGGATTCTGTGGCTGGTGCTATCAATGCAAGTGTGAGCGGAGGTACGCCAGGCTATACTTATTCTTGGAATAATGGTGCTACCACACAAGATATTTCTGGTATCCAGAATGGAATCTATGTTTTGACCGTAACTGATGCCAATGGTTGTCAAGAAGAATTACCTGTTGAAATCCTAGACCCTTCAAATACAGTTGCAGTGAGTTATGTGGTTCATCCGGTGAATTGTTTTGGCGGCGCAGATGGTTGGATAGATTTATCACCGTCAGGAGGTATGCCTGGTTATGTTTATAATTGGGGAACTGGAGCCATAGAG
>JAURGK010000038.1 GCA_030833845.1 Crocinitomicaceae bacterium
GGCCAAATTCAGTGGGTCTACAACTTTGATATTGATAGGGCCCGCACCATAGTCATAGGTAGGGTTGGCCATGTAGCCGTCTGCCAAAATGGTCTCTAGTGTATTTTTGGTGAACTCCAAGCTGCGGTTACCATTGCCATAGCCATCTAAACGCGTAATCTGTGGAGAAGAACCGTAAGAAATCAATTGTGCGGTGCCGCCTGCCTCAGGCATGGGGTTGTGCGGAATAACTTCAATGGGCTTCACTTCTCCGACTGCAGCCTTACGACTGGCAATATAAGGCTTCTTTTGGCCATCTAATGATAGCGGGTCGTTGGGTGAATAATCTTTGTAATTATTGTGCGCATAGGCAATAGCCATATAGTAATATCGCTTGAAATTTACCAGTTTTTTATCTCCTTGGGCAAATTGATCAGTTTGCAGCCTAAAGCTATGTTGGATGCCTTTGTCTTCGCCATTGACGCGTTCAACTGGAATAGATGCACCCAATTCATCACTGAATTCAAAATTGATGATTTTGCCAATTCCGTCTTTGATGTCGCATTGGGCAACCAAACGGGCTTGATCTGGGTCTTGCAATTCGGAGCTCGACACTTTAGAGTTGGCCAACTGGTAAATTTGATAGCCTTGAAAGTTGTAGGTTTTGTCTGCATTGGGGTCGGCGGCTACTATGAAGGGATCAAATTCTTCGTACTCTTCTTTGTAATTATTAGAATTTACAGGATTAGATAACATTAAAATAACTTCATTTGCCAACTCCTGTACCTGCACTTCTGGTGCATGAGGCCCATCGAGCACCTTAAAGCAATTTTCAAAAAGCGCTTGTGCTTTGTCGTCTGCACGCCGAAGTGTTTCTACAGCTGCAAACGGATCTCCCGCTCCTGAGCGGGCCCAAACTATACCGACGGTTATATTATTTACAGCGCCTGGTTTTAAAATAAAAGGCCCTGCCGACTGTAAAAAACGGCGGTCATTGGGGGTGTTGTTTGCAGTTTGTTCTGTCCAGTTGGGTTGAGGGTCACCGCCCGTTCCCCAACCAAGTGGGTCTGTGTTGCCAGGGAACATAAAGTCGCAGGGCACATTGGGGTCTGCCTCAGGGTCAGAAATATGCCCGCTACCTCCATAAACAAATTTGGTTCCGTCCTTCCAATAGCCACGCAAATAATTGTAGTAGTCACCGGCATTTACAGGGTCTGTTTGGCTCGGATTGGCGCCATTTGTGGTATTGGAATAATATAGAAAACGGCGCATTCCAAAGCGCTCATTATCCACAATACCATCGCCATAACCAATACCATTTAGCGCTTCATTTTCCCAAATTCCAAAGGAATTATCAATACCGTCGTCATCTTGGTAGGGGCCTTCAAAAAAGTCAACACCAACCGCTGGCGGAGCATATCCATAGCCCTTAAATCCAGAATTATCGCCGTCGTAGTTGTCGCCGTTATAATAGTATGCCAATCCGCGATTGACATCGCAACCTACATAGTCGTCATAGGGGTCGCCGAGGGCACCATCGGTAAAAAATCCGAAATAAGTATTGTAAAGTGTTTGGGTGCCGCGATTGATTAATTCATAATTATAAAAAGTCATATTATTCACCTCGTCATTGGAGGCAAAGGCAAATGCTTGGGCCCTTATTTCCATACCGATAGGGTCTGCACCTGTTTCAGTATGGATATTGCCTTTATCATTCATTACCCACCAGTAATTTAAATCCCCGTATAAAGAGATTTTGCGCTCTGTTGAACAATCTTTAGTTTTCTTCACGTCATACCACGGGAAATCACCGTCTTGCCAGTTGTAATGGCCATCGTTGTTGTAGTCATAAAAGGGCGCCAAATAATAGTCTTGGCCTTGAGATACATCGCCATGCGCGGGCCACTCCTTAATTATATTGGGCACAACGTAATTTGGGAATAGATCGCTTTGCGTATGTGTGCCGTTTTGTAAGTCATATATACCGGCTTCGTACCAAGAATTAAATTCACGAATTTCATCTTGGGTAGAAACAAAATGTTTGTCGTATTTGGAACAGTTTTCATAAGTTGTTTCCGCAAAAACTTTAGAAAGAGGCCCTGTCCAATAATCTTGTCCGTTTCTATAACGCAGTGCAGCCAATTTTAGTTGGTCGTTCACATCGGTACCTGCCAGCCATAATGCTGCGGTAAAAAGTGCCATTATTCCAGAATTTTTTGGCACCTCATACATCGAACGGTTTTGTCCGGGAACTTGCCATAGATTTCCGGCTGTATGAATTAGGGCTCGTATGTTGTTGAGCTCCATATAGGTTGTATGCGTTGGCGGCGGGCAGTTGGCTCCTTTACTCTGCTCTTTGACATTTGGTTTTTGCTGACCAGAATAAGCTTGAGCAAAAGTCAAGTTCTCAATGCCATTAAGGAAGAAGATAAAAACGAGTAGTTTGTACATTTGAAAACTAAATTAAGCAAAAAAACGCTGTAAATTTGAATATGAAACAACTCTCAACTGCAGAAGACATCCATCAGTTAGTCAATGCTTTTTATGATAAAGTGCTTCTCGATGATTTGCTTTCCCCTTTTTTTACAAAACTCGATTTTACGGCCCATTTACCTAAAATGGAACAATTTTGGCGCTTTGCCTTGCTTTCCGAAGAAGGTTACACCACCAATGTAACACAGAAGCATCTTCATATGCCCTTAAATCAAGCGCATTTTGAGCGTTGGTTAGCCCTTTTTAATCAAACCGTTGACGAACATTTTGAAGGCGATTTAGCACAACAAGCAAAGCAACGTGCCGCACTCATTGGCTGGACTATAAATGCTAAAATGGATAAATAAACAGCCCTATCTTAAAAACTAAAGTATTCATACGTCGATTGTATGATTCTTCCAATTAAATTTGAATTATGGCAAAGAAAGCGGAATCATACAGTAAAAGAGGAATACGGACTGGTTATATTTCAACGGTTATTGGTATTTCTCTGGTTATATTTATGATTGGTTTGGTGCTCGGCGGTATCTTTGGCTTGCGCAGTATAGAAAAACAAGCAAAAGAGAACTTACAAGCCGATATCTTTTTTAAATCTGAGCTCAACGATGCCGACATCAAACAAATTGAAGAGGAGCTTAAATCTTGGCCAGAATTTGCCGATGTATTTTTTATTTCTCCAGAACGGGCCATTCAAGAATTTGCAGGAGGAGAAGAAGCAGAACAAGAAATACTTGCCGTTTTTGACGATGAGAACCCCTTGCCTGCCACTATAGGAATTAAGCCTAAAATGGCTTATGCCAGCCAAGCCGCTATGGCCAAATTGAAGCGCAAATTGCTCAATCATTATAAAGATGAAATCGATGAGGTCAATTACGATAAAGCAAGTGTATCTAATGTGAATTTAGGTTTTAAACAATTTGCAATTTTATTCTTGGCCGTTGCTCTTTTGTTGATAATCATTGCTGTTGCTATGATCAACAACACCATACGTCTGGCGCTTTATTCAAAGCGCTTTACCATTAAAACCATGCAACTTGTTGGTGCAACTTCTATGTATATACGCAAACCTTTTTTGGGCCAGGCACTTTTTCAAGGCTTACTTTCTGCGCTTATTGGCTTGGCGCTTTTGCTCACTGTGTTTTACGGATTGAATAATTTACTTGAAACCGTGCAAATTGCCTACACCCTTGAAAGTTTCTTAATTCTTATCTCGTCTCTTTTTGTAATTGCTGTTTTTATCACGATGATATCAACTTGGTTTGCCTTAAACAAGTATCTTCGTATGAAATTAGATGATTTATATTAAATTATGAAAGACCCTATTAAGCACCTCGGATTTGACCCAGCCAACTACAAGTGGCTCTATATTGGTTTAGCCATTAATATTCTTGGCTTTTTACTCATGATAGGCGGAGGCTCCGATGACCCAAAGGTTTTCAAGGAAGACGAATTATTTGGTTTTGTTCGCATTACGCTTTCTCCGATGCTTATTGTATTGGGCTACGTTGTCATATTCTATGCAATCATGAAGCGCAATAACAAAAAAGATAAGCCAGAAGCCTAAGTCATGACTTTTATCGACGCAATTGTTTTGGCCATCGTCGAGGGCTTAACGGAGTTTTTACCCATTTCCTCTACCGGCCACATGATTATTGCTGCAAAGCTTATGGGCAATGCAACAGATGATTTTGTGAAACTTTTTATCGTTGCCATTCAGTTTGGCGCCATACTTTCTGTTGTGTTGGTTTATTTTAAACGCTTTCTTCAGAGTTTTAAATTTTACTTGCTGCTCGGTGCTGCTTTTATACCCACGGGTATCATTGGGCTTTTGGCTAAAAAACATATCGATGCGCTTTTAGAAAATGTGATGGTGGTGGCTTGGTCTTTATTGATAGGTGGTGTTGTGCTGCTTTTTGCAGATCGTTTTTTTGCCGAAAATGAAAATCAAAGCGAAGAAAAACAATTGTCTTACAAATCTGCAATACTCATAGGCACCATTCAGAGTTTAGCCATGATACCGGGCGTATCGCGATCTGCCGCTACCATTATCGGTGGTTTAAGCCAAAAACTTACAAGAAAGGCGGCCGCAGAGTTTTCATTCTTTTTGGCTGTACCCACTATGTTTGCCGCTACACTTAAAAGTCTTTACGATCAAAAAGAGCTCTTGTTAAAGTCCAATGGCAATGAATGGATGCTACTACTCGTGGGTAACGTGGTTGCGTTTGTAGTGGCTTACTTGGCCATAAAATCCTTTATCTCTTTTTTGCAAAAGAAAGGTTTTCGAATCTTTGGTTGGTACAGGATTGTTCTGGGCGCTGTACTCTTGCTCTTAATGGCTTTGGGCATTGATCTTCAAATGGCGGGCTAATGTTGGATATAACGGAAGGTTTAACCATTTTAGTTGACAAACCCTATAAATGGACCTCTTTTGATGTGGTCAATAAAATCCGATGGAATCTCAAGCGTAGTTTGGGAGTAAAAAACGTAAAAGTTGGCCATGCTGGCACCCTTGACCCATTGGCAACTGGTCTTTTGGTGCTTTGTATTGGCAAACACACCAAGCTTATAGAGGGCCTCACCATGGATAGCAAAACCTATACTGGCACTTTCTTACTTGGTAAAACCACCCCATCTTATGATTTAGAAACAGCATTTGATGAGCAATATGACATCTCACACATAGACCATCGGCAACTAGAAGAAGTGCGTGCTTCTTTTTTGGGAAAACAAGCCCAATTTCCACCGATCTATTCTGCCAAGCAAATTGACGGAAAGCGCGCCTATGATATTGCCAGGGCCGGAAAAACAGTAGAAATGCGCGAAGTAGAAATTGAAATCATGGACTTTAGTATCGACCCAACGCGTTTTCCTGAGATAGACTTTCAAGTAACCTGTAGCAAGGGCACATACATACGTAGTTTGGCCCATGATTTTGGCTTGCGCTTATTTGCTGGCGCCACGCTCATAGCTTTGCGCAGAACGCAGTCGGGGAATTTTAAAATAGAAGATGCCCTGAGCGTCGATGCTTGGATAGAAAAGATCAATTCTACTCCTTGATGTGTCTGAGCTTTTCTTGAACTTCTCGGATGTAACGGTTGTATTTATCTATCTTTTCTTGGTATCCATTTTCTTCGGCACGATGCAATCTTTTTTGAAGGTAATGTAGGCGACGGCCTAATTTGAATTTGTCCCATTTGTTCAAAATGCGTTTCATGGTGTTGAATTTAAAGATGAATACTCTGATAGCGGCCCTTTTGACCTCCCTTAAATATACCAAATTTTAGGCCAAAACGCAAGTGAAATGCTATTGGATGAATGCTTTTTTGTTCGTACCTTTGTGGCCCTGAAAGTCGAAAGAATGCCTCGGTGGCGGAACTGGTAGACGCGCTGGATTCAAAATCCTGTTCTTTCGGGAGTGCCGGTTCGATCCCGGCCCGAGGTACAAAAGCCCTTGAATATCAGGGGCTTTTTTGTTTTTAGCCTCAAGACAAATAAGGTAAAATGTAGTTTCGCCTAATATTTAGGGTGAGCTTTGGTGTATTTTGTATTTTAGAATCTTAAAACATCAAAAATGAAACACACCCTTCTTATTCTATCGCTGCTTTTTACCTCAATGAGTTTGGGGCAAACAGCAACCATCGGCACACAAGTTTGGATGACCAAAAACCTTGATGTTGCCAAATTTAGAAATGGTGACCCCATACCAGAAGCCAAAACTAATGAAGAATGGAAAAAAGCAGGTAAAAACAAACAGCCTTCTTGGTGTTATTATGAAAATGACTCAACGAATGGTGCGAAATACGGTAAGTTGTACAATTGGTATGCAGTAAATGATTCAAGAGGTCTCGCGCCTGTTGGGTATCATATTCCTTCCTATGAAGATTGGTGGCGTTTAACTGACTATTTAGGAGGGCAAGAAGAATCTACTGGTAAAAAAATGCAAAGCACTTTTGGTTGGGCAGATGATCAAAACGGAACCAATGAAAGTGGTTTTTCATGTTTTCCAACAGGTGATCGCAGTGACATTGGTAATTTCAGTGACTTAGGATTAGAGGGATCCTGGTGGAGTTCTACTGAGTACGGAAAAAAGGTTGCATTTCTCTTAACCATACGTGGTTGGTTAACTGCCCCAGATATTTATAGCCTTGACAAGAAGAATGGGTTTTCTGTTCGTTGCATTAAGGATTGATAAAATAAATATTTTAATATCCCCGCTCTGTAGTTATTCTATCGGGGGCAATTACGGTGTTGATTTTAAAGCTTTGCAAACCTAGGTCTTCTACAACAACAGCATAGCGGTATCCATGTTTGTTCTCTACAGAGGCTTCGTGCCGTGGATCGGCATTTATTGAATTGGGAAAAAGATTTGATTTATGTTTAAAAGTGCTTTCCACAACTGCCTCTACCAAGGCATCTTGGCTTTCGAATTCAGATAAATTAAAGAAACGCTGATGGTATGGTAAAGTACCAGCAAATGCACAAAATTCAGGATGTTCTTTTGACAATTCATCTTGTGAGCTTATCACAAGGATTTCTTCCAAACGGGCATCATACGTTCCTTCTGAATTAATTTGTGAAGTAATTCTTTGAGCAATTGCACGTTTAATTTCCTCAACTTGACTGAGCTTTGTGTTTGATAGAATGTTTGTTCTTTGAGCAAAAGCCTCAATGCTACTAAGCTTTGCTGTTACTATTAATGTGATAAAAAGCGCTCTTTTCATAATTGCTCAATTTATTATATTCAAAAAAAAGACTAATTCTAAGTAGCGTTGCATTTCAATCCAAATCCTCAAAACAAGGTTTGGTCAGCACAACGCTTTCGCCGTTTTCATACTTGCCAAATTCTATGCACGGCGCTAAGCCCCAATCGGTGCGGTCTCGACTAAGGTAATAATAGCCGCTGCGCTTTCCATTTTCAAAAAAGAAAAAACTGTCCAGCAAGCCCTCCTCAGTTAATCGTATTGCTCCGCCTTGGGCAATTCCGTCTTTGTAGTTGAATTCCCTTTCTCTTTGCCCATTCTCAAAGAACTGCTCTAAGCGAGAGATCAAACCATCTTCAAATGTATATTTACCAAGAAGCAAACCGTTTGTATCTAAATCAATGCAGGTACCCGTAAATAACTCTCCGTCCATGTATGCCAATTCTTTGATGGAATCGCCCTCGCCAACCGGAGCCCAAAAATAAGAATCGCCGCACCAAATGCCGCGAACCACCAATGCCGGATTGTTGTAATTGTTGTCTTCAGAAAAGTAATGATTGCCGCAGGCTATAGTGATGCGCTCGGCAAGAATTTGGCCTTGGCTGGTAATTGCAAGTACCAACATTAATGTAGTCAGAGTTAGTTTCTTCATATCTAATGAAACCAACTTCGAAAGAAAAGTTACATTTTGTATACCTTTTCTTGGTAGAGGGCCGAAGCTGTTTGAATTTTAACTAGATAAAAGCCTGTTTTTAATGCTGAAAGATCTAAATCTAAGGCTTCCCCGTTCAGTTCTATTTCTTCCACTTTTTGTCCTGAGAGGGTTAATATCTGCACACGCGCCTCTTGATTTTTTACAAATGCAATATGCAGCATATCGCTAACAGGGTTAGGAAAAAGTTGAGGCTCAAAGAATGTATTTTGATCTGCTATACCATTAGAATTATTTAAGTCAATACCAGTATTGTTATGAATAAATTCCCAACGCCAATAAGGATTTCCATTTGGGTAGTAGTTCAATTTCCAATGTATTTGATTTTCAAAAAGA
>JAURGK010000005.1 GCA_030833845.1 Crocinitomicaceae bacterium
AGAAGCAATAGAAGTGGAAGGTATTACCATCAAAAACGGCGCATTTACTTATAGCATCTTGGAATGCTTAAAGCAAAATGAAGGCAAAGAACTCAAAGTGAATGCTTTAAAACAATACGCAGAGAAACGCGTAGAGGAAATTACTGGCGGCAAACAAAAACCCACCTCCCGCCAAGAAACCATGGAGATTGATTGGGGGGTGAATTAAGGGCCGTAACTTACAACAAATGAAACAACTTATATTCGCCATAATCATTTTATTCTCCTTTGGAGATATTTTCGCTCAAACTGAGCCACGCCTGGTGGTGCCCGTAGGCCATACAAATCATTACAATGTAAATAAGCATCCATCATCGGATCCAAATTTTTTATTTACAACCGAAACCATCACCATCACTGGAGCTAATCCTAAATCTATACTGCTAGTTTGGGATACTTGGTCCAAAAAAGAAGTATTTCGTATAGAAATTAATGGCAAAGATCAATTTGATCATTTGATTTTTGAAGACCCCTCAACTCATACCTTACTTTTTGATGCAAAAGATGTTTTTATTCGGGTAAACTTCGAACACGATACTTTCGATACCCTTTCGAAACTTCATCACGGACATTTACACCATATTGACAATACTCCGTTATTTCTTATTGGCAATAAGGATTCTGTTGCTTTTTATGATTTGAATAAATTTCAATTTGTTGCTGAATATCCCATAAATATATGGAATTTGGTAAAGTGGAGTACCAATGCAAATCAGTCTGGGTCATTTGACAACACAAGTGTTTTTCTTTTAAAATCAGACAAAGAATCGAGTCAAATTTTTGTTTATAACCCCAATCAAGTTGTACAATTGAGGCAAATAGAATTTGACTTTGGTGTCAAGAAGGTTTTTCTTATCAATGAGCATAAAATTATTTTAGAAAAGGAGGAAGTCCAATCAGGTAGTGTGCCTAGATCTTTTTACCCTTATGATTTAAAATTTAATACTTTTCAAACGGCAATCCCCTGTCATCAATATGCGATTAATGGGTTTGAACATCATTCAGATGGCGGGTTTATATCCTTTGGCAATGATAAACGTCTGCTTTTATGGGACAGCACTTTATCAATCACGAAGGAAATCAATGTTTTTAAAAGTTATCACCTTCCTTCTTTTACAAAGCTCGTTGATACTGAAGATGAACTTCTCTTTGAAGCGAGAATAAAAAAAAATAAACCGAATCAATCGATTGATTCGCTAATACTGAAAGGAATTATTGAAAAACAAACTTTTCTGCTTACACATATCGATACAACTATTTGCGCACTTGATACTGTTGACTACAATCAAAACGAACTCGAGCAAGAATTGCAATATATCTACGGACTTGATAAGCCCTATGAATATTTGTCAAATAAAAATAATCGTATTCAGCTTAGATCTGAAATTGATTCAAATTATTCTGAAATTTTAACTATAACAAGTGATTTTAAATTTAAAATTTCAAATATCAGGACTGATTCATTAAAGGAAAGTTATAATCTAATAGAATCATTCAATTCGAGTCAGTTTAATGAATTAAACGAAGCAAGCCAATTTGATTTTTTTGCAGAGTGCAAATCCTTGAGCACAGAATTCATAGATCCAGATTTTATTGATGATCTACAGGCTTCTTACTTTAAAGAAAAGAAGACCAATCTTAAAAACTGGGATGAGAATTGGCAGCTGAATTCCACATGTATTAGGCAAGATAGTACAAAGTTTGTGTTATATGATTCGCTTTTTTACCGTGGCAAACTGATACTTAATGATTCAACTTTTGACCGGGATACGATTTATCAGCCTTCATCATTAGTGCCATTAGATAAATACATGTGTTTGATCAGGAAATTGAATGACGATACGCTTCAATTTACCTTATTAAAGAGTGGAAAAATACTAGATCAAGTAACTTTATTAGGTTTAGGAAGAATACCTTTTGATTCTAATAAACTCCTATTTACTTCAGCCTATGATATTCCATGGGGGGAATACAATACAACATTTTCTGACTTTCCAATTCATGATTTAGAATCTTATTTTATATACTATCCTGGCCGGAGAATTCATTACCAAAATTACCGTGACGAAAAACAATCCTACGATGTCGAAATGAAAATCAAAGAACTCGTTGTATTGAATTCAAAGCTCAAGTTAGTAAGTGTTGATTCATTATTTAAAACGGATTACCTCGAAAAGAAAACCGATAAATTCTTATTTAATACAACCAATGACCATCTTTTTTATGATTATAAAAATGTAAAAATGTGGTACAGCCCTGGGCTAAATTTTCATAAAATTGAGATGCAAAGAGAAAATCAACTTATTAAATTTTACATCTCAAAAACATCAAGTTATTTCAATTCATTGGACTGGATTTATTGGCAAACAACGTATAATAATTTACTATCGGCACATTTATTAAAATCGATTTCTCAAAATAACGAGCACAATGAATTTTATATTGATCAAGAACAAAAGGCAATCTTTCAAATATCCAATCAGAAATATGTTGGGAATAATATTGAAATCAACCCAAAGGAGGTGTTTCTTGGATGTTTTTTAGCCAAGAATTTACTTGTCGTATTGGACGAAGAAACAAATTTTTATCATGTTCGGGATTTCAATAATCAAGAGTTATTTTCATTTATTTTACTCGAAGATGGTCAGTATTTGTTCTTTGACAAAGATTACCATTTTGATGGCCACCCCGCGGCAATTTCTCAATTGTATCTGACGTGCGGTTTAGAAGTGGTGGAACTCTCTCAAATCAAGGACGCCATGTATGTACCAAATCTGGTGCAGCGCATCTTGAATGGTGAAGATTTGAATCACCTGCCTAAATTAAGCGATATTTCTATATGCGGGATTACCCCAAAGGTGGTGCCAATAAAGAATAAAAATGGGAAAGCAAGTTTTAAAATCACGCCACAAACTGGTGGAATAGGCGAGATTGAAATTCAAATTAATGGTGTATTGCGTGAAATAAAAAATCCTGCTGAATTAAAATTCCATCAGGGTTCATACCTACTGGAGGTTGATCCAAATTTAATTGAATCATTTAAAATTAATGGACAGTCAGCTCATATCAATGTTGTTGCCAAAACGAAAAATAATTTATTAGCCTCAAGAGGCGCAACTATTGAAGTAATTGATGAAGTGAGCAGCTACTTAAAGCCGTCGTTATATGCGCTCATGATTGGAATAGATAGTTATAAAGATCCGAGCCTAACACTTAATTACGCTGCAAAAGATGCCAACGACCTTCAGCAAGTATTGCAATCATCGGCAATCCAATATTTCAATATTGATGATACAAACAGAGTATTCTTTTACAACCTTACAATAGATAAAAATAAGAATATTGGTACCACACAACTCAAAGGCGTAACTCCTGACAAAGGAAATATCATTAAAACTTTGGAATATATTTCGATGACGAGTAAGCCCGAGGATATCATTCTGCTCTTCTTTGCTGGCCATGGAGAAATAATTGATAACAATCAATTACTATTGCTAACCGCTGAGGCAACCAAGGAGCAGCCAATAGGTATTAGGATGAAAGATTTATTGGACTATATGAATAAAATTCCGGCTGGAAAACGTGTTCTAATTTTAGATGCTTGTCATTCAGGAGCTGCGATTAACGACCTAGATATGGCGATGTTTGCCGGGACGAGAGATATTTCGGAGGCGGAGCGAGAATCCCGTAGATTAAAAGAACTTGATAAGTTGGCAAGTAAATCAGGATTTTCAATTTTAACCGCCTCTTCATCAAAGCAAAAAGCAATGGAATTACCTCAATATGAACATGGGCTCTTGACCTATTCGTTATTGAGTGCCATTGTGAATAATCCATATTCACTTAGTAATGATCGCGTTCTAGTTCTTGATAAATGGTTTATTGCAGCAGAAGAGGAAATGCAAAAAATCAGTTCTATTCAGAATGCTGAAAAATTTATTCCGGTTAGTTTTAATTTAGGGGTGGTAAATGATGAGGTGAAACAATATGTGCATATTGCTAAAACGCCAAGTATTTTCATTGAAAATGTGCTCAATATCAACGAGGTAACTGATGATTTATTCATTAAAAATCAATTAATAAACATTTTTCAATCAAAAGAAAAAAAGTTAAAAAACTCATTTCTATATGTTGACTTAGCAGATGCTCTTAGGGTAAATATTATTTATGAGCATACTGATTCTAAACTAAAATGCACAGTCAATCTACGGAATGGCCTAGATCTTAAAACATTTACTTATGAGAGCGAAATTCAAAAAATCGATGAATTGCTTCAGATTATTTCCGACGATGTTATTAGGTCATTATTAATCAAGTAGTTGTAATTATTAATCGAATGCCTTATATTTAAACAATATACTTACTCAAATGAAATCTTTAGTTACTTTTTTCATCCTTTTCCAATTAAACTATATATGGTCTCAAAATCATTATTTGATTGAATATGATCGAATTTTAAATTCAGAGAAATATTATAAACTTTCATACAACCATGGCACCTTTGAGCCTAGTGAGATAAAGAAGCCTATTATTAAAAAAGGTGACGTCATCAAATTTAGGCTTGTCAATGTCAATCCACTTGTCTTTCAGGTAAATATCCGAGATCCATTTGAACATGGACTAATAAGCCCGGGTGCGAAAACCTTATCAGGATTTGGAGGTATTCTTGAAAATCTGAACGGTGTGAATTATGAATTAGGTTCTCAATTAAGTGCTCTTGACTATTCTAAGCCTGATGCACCTGTATTTAGCCGGGGCGAAACGCCATCTGAAGAATTGCAATTGCGAAACGAGGCCTTGCTTAAGTTAAATGAGTTCAATCAAGTATTGAAAGAATCTTTAGAAATGGCAAAGCAATATACGACTACTTCTAATTTATTAAGTTCTACGTCACTAACAAAAGATGAAATTATTAGTGCATTAGATTCTATTGGGCAGCGAACTAATTATAAGGTGTATCAAGAAAATAGGACTTATCTGGATAAGGAAATTTTAAATATCCAACAAAATCCTTCATTGATTAATTCTGATTACCAGCTTATTGAGCGTTCTTATGAATTTTTAAAAAACGAATTGGATGCATCGGTACAGAGCCCGTTGCATTTTAATGACTTGCGAGAGCAATTGGCTGCCTCAGAATTCACAAAGGAATATGCTACAGTATTAGGATACAATTCGTCACCGTGGGCAAACGAAAAGTTTGATTTTTCTAGTGATTTGAGCTCTGTTGAATATAGTTTAGAATTTGTTGATATTGACGCTCAAATTTCTTCTGAAGATGAAGGTTACCAGGATGGGCTCTTACAAAGCCATACCATTGAATTGGCAGTTCAAACTCCTGGTGGTTTCAGTTGGTCTACCGGATTTGTTAATTTGATGGTTTCGAAAGGGTTCAATAATTATGAATTAAGAGAAATCAGTTTTGGAGACTCTGTACAAATTACTCAAAATGGTGCTGTCGTCAAATCAAGATTGGCACTCGCCACCAATCTAAATTATAATTTTTCATCGGCCAAAAATATCATTCCTCAATTAAATATGGGTATGGCCATCGGATTTGTTGGTGATGAAAATCCACTTAATATTTTGCTTGGTGGGGGGCTTAAATTTCGTCAATTTCCATTCTTAGGCTTAAGTGCTGGCCTTGCCTTTTGCCAAAATCAGGTTTTAAATAATGGATATCATTTATATGATAACCTTGAAAATTCTAACACCCTGCTCTTCGATCAAGTTGTTCAGAGGGTTTATTCACCAGGGTATTATTTTGGTATTAACATTACATTATAATTGCGATTATGAAAAAGTTTATATTATTCTCAATATTTTGTTGCTGTTCAATTTCAATTCTGTTCAGTCAGGTAAATTACCGGATTTCATATGATAAACTCTCTGATGAAGTAAGTTTCTACAAACAAAATTGGTTGAACGGGGACTTGGAAGAGGAGTCTGTCAAATCCATACATTTGAAGCAAAATGATATTGTCGTGTATGAGGTAGTAAACGTTAACCCATTTATTTTTTCTACTGAAATTTACATGAGTAAAACAGAGTTAACTGATCAAAACGCTTCGCCCATTGCCACCATTCTAAGCGGCTTTTCTGGTTTTGGAGGGCCTGCCCTACGATTGTTGACATCGATGGCATCTCGGCCACCAGAGCCAGTGTTTTCTTCAAGAGGTGAGCTAGATCTACAACAAGAGCAAAGACAAGAATTGGGAGCATCAATTAATACCGTATACAACGTAATGACTGAAATTTTGGATAGTTATCGTACTTATGATCAAATGGTACAGGTTAAATTCAGCAAGAGTCTTACACAGGAGCAAATTTTAGAAAGACTTGATAGTTTGAATGAATATGCTGACTTTTCTCAAATTCAGAACAAATACGAACAGATGATTTCTGAGCTTGATAAAATAGAAATGCTACGAGATTCGATAACATTTCAAGAAGATGATGTTTTATTTGCAGATTATGAATTTATTATCGAGAAAGTTGAATCTTTTCAAGAAGCTTATATCGATGAGGATGGTAATATACTTACCGTTGATTTGAGTAATGATATTTTTGATGTTCAAATTGAAGATTTCGCCTTGTCTCATACTTTTAAAGCCATAACAGAAAGTCGTTATGAGAAATATTCAAGCAATGAATTTTTTGTTGTTTTTAGTGAAATCAAAGGAGATGATCCAGAACTTTACCCTGTCGATTTCATTAAAAAAATAAGCATTCCAGTTGCACAACCAAAAGCGCCATATTGGGTATTAACCGTTCAAAATTTCACTCCCATCGGTGGGATGAATAGTTATAATATTCAGGTGGTTTATGAGGATTGGTTTTCTGGAGATTCATTGCTTGTCAATCAAACAAAGCAATCAGGCGGTATGTTAACCTTTGGCACAATGTTGAGTTATGATTTTTTAAGTGAAAAACCTATCATGCCTTCTATGTTATTTGGGGCAGGAATTTCAGGGGTCAATAAAAACAAAGATCAATGGGCTTTGAGTTTGGCATTAGGTGCTGGCCTAAGTTTTCAAAAATTCCCTTATCTTTCTCTAAATGGGGGTATTGGCCTTACACAAGATAAGGTTTTGAAGAGCGAATATTATTTGAACCGCGCATTTGCAGCACCTGAAGGTGCAAGCGAATATAATGGTTACGCTGACCTCTTTACAACAAAGTTTAGTCCTAGTGTCTTTTTTGGTGTAGGTATTCGTTTATAATTTTCAAATGATTTTATTCTTAAATGGAGAAGCATCACGATGTATTTTGATTGCCTTGAAGGAAAAATAAATAGATAATCCAAAAACTATCAACCAATAAAGAATATACGCGTCATTTTTTTGAGCATTGAGTGCAAAAAAATCGTAGAGACCATGGGAGATTGCAGTGAGTGTTATTCCAATGATGCCGTAGATCTTTGAACCATGTAGTTTTTGCAAACCAAGAAAAAAACCAATCCAAACACCATCAGCGGCATGTCCGGGAACGGCGGTAAACATGCGTGCGATAGCCACGCTTGTTCCACCTTCGGCAACATAAAATATATTCTCAAGGGTGGCAAAGCCCATAGCAACCATAACCGAATAGGTAATACCATCAAAAGGCTCATTAAATGCATCCTTCTTATAGGCATAGTATCGAACAAAAATATACTTTGAAAATTCTTCCGAAAGTCCGGTGCCAATAATCATACTTAGTAATGCCCACCAGACAACTGGGCTCACCGGATTAAAGCCAAATGCTTCCCCAATTAAACTTAATATAACTGCAGGGATTGTAGAAAGCATTCCTAAAAAAAAGCTCTTAACAAGTAGCGCTTTGGGCTCTTTGTCAAATTTATCTTGCCAATAGATGTAAATACAAATTGCAAGTCCAGGTGCGCAAGTAAGCAGCAGTAGAGAAAGATTCATACGACTTAATTTTTACGAATTAATATTATTTATTTATTTAGATTCAACAAGTTACAAACTTTGAATCTATTATTTTGATGAATTAAATTTATTAATTAATTTTCTACAATATAATCTACAAATAAAATGAACAACGAACGAAAGGAAGAATTAAAAAAAATGCTTGATTTAGGCGTTCTTTCTCAACAGGAATACGATAAGCTATCCAATGAATCCAAAACATCGAGTCCAAAACGCAAAAAGCTCTTTGTCCCGCTGTTGATTTTTATGCTCATTTCGCTAGGTGCCGGAGCATATTATTTTTTTTCTAAACCCAGTGTCGAAAGTTTGGCGATTGAATTTTCCAAGGAATATGTGCGTTATCAGTTAGAAAATAATACGGCCTACCTTAATAAGCTCTACGACGTGCAAGAGAAAATGAATAGTGGTGGTTATAAGTTTGCCTCGAGTATTGATTCAGAATTGAACGTACTCAATTTGCAGTATGTTGGCAATAGTTTGGACCCAACTATTGAAGCATCTTATGCGGACTTTGAAAGATCATTGCAAGATGCAGAATTGGAGTGGCCCAAGACAGACTCAGATGGAAAAAAATTCTGGTTTACTTATGAAGTTGCAATAAATAACGATACAGAATTAAAACAAACCATGGATAAGATCAACAACCTTATCAAAGAAATTCAAGCTCAAAAAGAAAATATACAATTGACCTCTGCAGAAGACCTTGAAGTATTGAAAGAGAAGTCTTATGGGCTCATGCGCACTATTTTCTCCAATTGGACAAATGAAACATTTGATCCCTTCATGTATTTTGCGCCCAGTGTGGAACGATTTTTTTCATACCAACACCTTTCACCTGATCAAGTAATCAACACCGTGAATGAAACAGTAGAATTTTCCGTTACAAACTTTACACCAAATTTTGCATCTTTCGAACTCAAAGAAAAAAATAAAGAACATGAAATATGGGAGTATCAAGTTGAGGTGATCTATTATGATTATTATAGGGATACTTCAAAAAAAGTAAGAAAAAAACACAGGTTAATTCTTAACAATTCGGATAAAGTAATGGCTATTTATGATATTTAGGCTTGATATGAATGTATAACCTACTGTAGTAGAAATAAAAAAAGGGATTTCATTTGAAATCCCTTTTTTGGTGGGCGAAAGGTCCGAAATATAGAACAAACTTCGTGAAGATATTGAGCGTATTGCGAATTCAACTTTGAATGTTAAATTGGAAGTATTGAAATTAAGATTTTGCTTCATATTATACTCGTTTTTTTGTTTTTGAAATCTTGATAACTTAGTAAATAGAAATTTTAAAAAAATGTTATGAAAAATTTTGGTTTATTAGCCATATTAATCGGTTTTTCGTTCTGCCTTGAAGCACAAACAGTAAAAATTGGCACTCAAGTTTGGATGACGAAGAACCTCGATAAAATTGAATTTAATAATGGAGATTTTCTTATTGAAGCTAAGAATAAAATGCAGTGGTTAAATGCAATTAAAAATCAAAAACCTGCATATTGTTATTTTAATTTTGATCCAAAAAACGGAGATAAATTTGGATTAATTTATAATTGGTATGCAGTAATTGACCCCAGAGGAATAGCGCCAATAGGATTCCATGTACCTTCAAAAAATGAGTGGTCTGAATTGAAAGAATTTACAAATACGGGAGTTGAACAGTCTTTTAAGCCATTGAAATCGAGATTTGGCTGGAAAATGGGACAAAATGGGAATAATCAATTTGGTTTTAATGCAAAACCAGTTGGATTTTTAGGCGGAGGCAATAATTTTTTTATCGATAAAGAAGAAACCTTCTGGTGGACATATGATGGAACGTATGATTCAAATAATTATCAAATATTCTTCATTGACTCACAACCTCATGTTGTAAGATTCACTGAAAAAGAAAACATGTTTTTAGATAATCAATTTTTATATAAATCCAATGTGGATTTCGGTATTTCGATTAGATGTATTAAAGATTGATTTTATATCGGAAAGCAAAGTGGTTGTATAAATAAAAAAGCCTCAACAACTTGAGGCTTTAAAGTCGTGGTCCCACACGGGCTCGAACCGTGGACCCACAGATTATGAGTCTGTTGCTCTAACCAACTGAGCTATAGGACCGGGCTACCGAAACAGTATTTGCGGTAACAATGGCTGCAAATTTAAGCATTTCATGCAATATTTTCGTAACTTAGAAGGAAATCTCAATACATGAAACTAAATTTAATTCCATTCTTGCCTTTTATTGCCATTGTGGTCTTGTTGATCCGTGGTATTTTCTTTGTCGTTAAACAACAAACAGCCGCCATTATGGAGCGCTTTGGTAAATTTACCGCCGTGCGCCAGTCTGGTTTGCAAATGAAAATTCCGCTCATAGACAAGGTGGCTGGGCGCTTGAGTTTGAAAATTCAGCAGCTCGATGTAGTGGTTGAAACAAAAACCAAAGATGATGTTTTTGTAAAAATTAAAGTTTCGGTCCAATACAAAGTATTGATGGAAAAGGTATACGATGCCTTTTACAAGCTAGACTTTCCGCATGAGCAAATCACCTCTTATGTATTTGATGTGGTAAGGGCTGAAGTTCCAAAGCTTCGTCTTGACGACGTTTTTGAGCGCAAAGACGACATTGCTATAGCTGTAAAGTCAGAGCTCAATGAAGCAATGCTCGAATACGGCTACGACATCATTAAAACTTTGGTTACCGATATTGACCCTGACCAAGAAGTCAAGAATGCGATGAACCAAATCAACGCCTCTGAACGCAAGAAAATTGCCGCACAATACGAAGGTGATGCGCAGCGCATTTTAATCGTTGAGAAGGCCAAGGCCGAGGCTGAAAGCAAGCGCTTGCAGGGTCAAGGTATTGCAGATCAGCGCCGCGAAATTGCCAGAGGTTTGGAAGAATCTGTAGAGGTGCTCAATCGGGTAGGGATCAATTCTCAAGAAGCGTCTGCTTTGATTGTTGTGACGCAGCACTACGATACCCTTCAATCTATGGGGGCCCATACCAATTCAAATTTGATTCTTTTGCCCAACTCGCCACAGGCAGGCTCCGATATGCTCAATCAAATGATCACTTCATTTACAGCCTCAAATCAGGTAGGCGAGGCCATCAAGAGTGCCAATGCCAAGAAGGCAAAAGGGGTAGCTAAGCCGAAGGCTTCTGACGAAGAATAAGTTCGGTAATTTCTGGATAAATGCCCACGCGCCCAGGAAAACCTAGGTAGCCGAATCCTCTGTTGACATACAAATATTGTTTGCCCACTTGGTAGAGGCCTGCCCATTTGGGGTATACCAATGAAACGGGGCTCCACTTGATTCCAAAACGCTCGATGCCGAACTGCATGCCATGGGTATGGCCGCTCAGTGTAAGGTCGATATCTGTATGGATCACTTGCGCATCAAAGTGACTTGGGTCATGGCTGAGCAAGAGTTTGAAACCTGTGCCAGTTTTGGATAGAGTCTCTTCTAGTTTGCCGCTTTTTCTGAACCTGCGACCACCCCAGTTTTCTACGCCCAACAACCAAAAACCTGGCTCGAGTTCAACAGACTCATTTAAAAGTGGTGTCCAACCAATGAGTTGGTGCATGCGTATGAGCTCTTGCAAGTTGGCAGTTTTATCATGGTCGTATTCCCACTGCACGTAATCGCCGTAGTCGTGGTTGCCCAAAATGCTGTATTTGCCTTTCTTGACCTCAATTTGTGAAAATAGAGTCTCCCAACCTCTGAACTCTTGTGCCTTGTTATTGACTAAATCTCCGGTAAACAGCAAATAATCGGCCCCGCACGCATTGATCATATCAATGGCTTTTTGCACCTTTTGTGTTTTGTTGAAAAAACTACCCACATGGGCATCGGAGATTTGAATGAGCTTTACTCCATCCATTGATTTGGGAAGATTCGAAAAAGCGAGCTCTACTGTGCGAATTTTCCAAGACCAACGGCCGCGGAAGATGCCATGCAATATGGCTAAAAAATTAAGGGCAGCTATGGCAAAGCCAATGTTTCTGGCCAAGACAGATCCTAAAGAAAGAAATACCAACCCAGGAATCAAGAAGAACATCGTCGGGACGCCAAGTGCAATAAAAAAGCCAAAGATTGAAAAACCTAATTTGTAGTTATCTCGCAACTGTGCGCGGCGAAAACCCCAAATAAAAAGCCCAATACTGCCGAGCATGCCTAGCAAGTGTAATAGGCCAAATATGCCTAGGTAAACATTGGGAATACTCCAAATGGCGAGTAAAAAAATCCATTCAGATGCAATGAGCAACAGGAGAAAAAGTAAGAAGAGCATAATTTGATTACATCCAGGAACCGCCTACCGAAATGATATTTGCAAGTGCCAAATATTCAGGATAGGTAGCTTCGGTAATACCTCCCGTGGGGCAAAATTTGATATGTGGAAAAACTTGCCCATAGGCTTTTAAAGCATCAAGGCCGCCAAAAAGGTTGGCAGGAAAGAATTTAAAAGTATCATAGCCCAATTGAATGCCTTCGATAATTTCACTTGGCGTGGCTACTCCTGGAATAAAGGCAATGTTGCTATTCTCAAAATGCGGTGCAAGGATGGAATTGAGCCCCGGGCTTACCATAAAATCAATCCCCAATTCAATGGCTTTTTGGATTTGCTCCACCTTAACCACTGTACCCATGCCAATGGCGCAACGATCTCCGTAATTTTTTTTCGCTAGTGCTATGCAGTCGTAGGCCGCAGGCGTACGCAATGTGATTTCAATGCAAAAAATACCGCGTGCAATCAGCGCATCCATTTTAGGCACTACCTCGTCGGTATGATGAAAAGTAACGACGGGAATAGTGGGGTGTTTTGCTAAGACTTCGCGGATATTGTTTTGGGCCATTTTGTCAATTTGACACAAAGGTCGTTATTTTTTGATTTAAGAGACTACAAACCATTGTTTTTCTTCACAGTAGGGGTCGAGTTGGCAATAGATTTGCTCAATGCGGGAAGTAAGCTGCCCATCGGGGCAGAAATTTAAGATATTTAAACTTCGCTCTTGAAGTTGGCCTTTAGGTTGTATTTTTTCTGACAGCTGATCAATTTGCTTGAGGGCTTTGTCATATTTGGCTTTGCGCGCCTTTTCGAAACGCTGTTCAAGTACAACGAGCTGTTTTTGAATACGCGTCAGTTCGGCCTCAACCATTCTTGTTTCTTGTGGTAATTGTTCGGTAGCAATTTTTTTAAAAGAAGACTTGTAGCCGCTCCAAAATTCATCCAATTGACTATAATTCGGAACTTGATCGCCAACTTGTTGGAGGTAGCGATCCTTTAATGCAGCTTTATCAGAAAGAAAATCGTTCTTTTCAAAACCTAAATTCTTAATGAGTTCTTGATCTCTATTTTGTAGTAAGATGCCTCCAGCGCGCTTTAGGGTCAGAGGATAGGGAAGTTGCAGGACCTCAAAAGCCAAGGGCAATTGCTGCCAGTAGGCAATTTCGCTTGGCCCTCCAATGTAGGCCAAATTAGGTAATATCCATTCTTGATAAAGCGGACGCAATACCACATTTGGCGAAAGTTGTGCGCTATTTTCTTTATTGAAGTCCAATGGATGGTTTTTCTCAATCCTTTCTCTTTTTTGACGGTCTATAAAAAAAAGATTCGACGCTTTACTTTCTATCGGAGTACTGAGCCCTTTTTCTTTGAGTTCATTTGTTTGTTTTATAACCGCTTCATGGATATCATTTGTATGTAAATCTTTCTCCCATATGGACCAAGCACTTTCTTTTAGTTGCGGGTTGTCTGCGTCTATGATGATCAGCCCATAAGCCGAGAAGAGTTCGTTGACAAATTCAAAAAAGCCCTTTGCGTACGGAGCTGTTTTTAATTTTTCCAATATGCGGTGAATCTCACTGTCAGGTTGGTTTTGAAATTTTTGGCGCAATTCAGCTAATAATGGTGCTAAATCTGAGGTATCGAATCTCCCAACTGCACCTTTTTGTTCGCTCTCCCAAGTCCATTTTTGTCCAAAAAGTAAAAAACTTCTGATTTCTTCAAAATCGTGGTCTTCAGAAGCCATCCAGTAGACCGGTACGAAATGTTGATTCACAAAAGCCCTATTAAGCTCTTCACTCAATTTGATAACGTGTAGGATTTTGTATATGAAATACAGAGGCCCCGTCATCAGGCAGAGTTGGTGCCCGGTGGTTACCGTAAAGGTATTGGCTTTGGAAAGCTTCAAGAGGTTATCGGCTACGTTTTGATTGGGTTGGATGTCTTGATATTGCACTGCCAAAGCATCAGTGAGTACTTCTCTACTAAGCGAGGAAAAGTGTTTTGCTTTGAGCTGAATCTGCTGCTCAAATTGAGCTAAAAGTGCGGCGTCTATCATTACATGTTGCGTCTGTACTGCCCACCCACTTCAAAGAGGGCATCTGTAATTTGGCCCAAAGAGGCCACCTTACATGTTTCCATGAGTTGCTCAAAAATATTTCGATTCTGAATGGCGGCATCCTGTACCTTGAGTATGCCTTCAGTTGCTGCTTTTTGCTGGCTTTGGTGAAGGTTTTGAAGCATTTGAATTTGGTACCTTTTTTCGTCTTCAGTGGCGCGAATCACCTCCTTGGGTAAGATCGTAGGCGACCCTTTGGAACTTAAAAATGTATTGACGCCAATGATTGGGAACTCACCGGTGTGCTTGAGAGTTTCGTAATACAAGGACTCCTCTTGGATTTTTGATCTTTGATACATCGTTTCCATCGCTCCCAAGACTCCACCGCGTTCAGTAATGCGGTCAAATTCAGTAAGTACTGCCTCTTCGACTAAATCGGTAAGCTCTTCAATGATAAAGGCACCTTGTAGAGGGTTTTCATTTTTAGCTAAGCCCAACTCTCGGTTGATGATCAACTGAATAGCCATCGCGCGGCGAACTGATTCTTCGGTAGGTGTGGTAATGGCCTCATCGTAGGCGTTGGTGTGTAGTGAATTGCAGTTGTCGTAGATCGCGTAAAGCGCTTGAAGGGTAGTGCGAATGTCATTGAAGTCAATCTCTTGAGCGTGCAAGGATCGGCCAGAGGTTTGGATGTGGTACTTGAGCATCTGAGCGCGCGCATTCGCACCATATTTTTTAGCCAATGCTTTGGCCCAAATTCGGCGAGCCACGCGGCCAATGACAGCATATTCTGGATCGATACCATTAGAAAAGAAAAACGAAAGGTTTGGCCCAAATTCGTTGATGTCCATGCCTCGGCTCAGGTAGTACTCGACATAGGTAAAGCCGTTGGCGAGGGTAAAGGCAAGTTGTGTGATCGGGTTGGCACCGGCCTCAGCAATGTGATATCCAGAAATGGATACCGAATAAAAATTGCGCACACCATTGGCAATGAAATATTCTTGTACATCGCCCATTAGTCGCAAAGCAAATTCTGTGGAGAAGATGCAAGTATTTTGTGCTTGGTCTTCCTTGAGGATATCTGCTTGTACGGTGCCGCGTACCTGCTTGAGGGTATCGGCCTTAATTTGCATATAGACGTCTGCAGGCAAAACTTGGTCTCCGGTTACCCCCAAGAGCATCAGGCCTAGGCCGTCATTGCCTTCTGGTAGTTCGCCTTGGTAGGAGGGCCTTGTGGTTCCTTTTTCTTTATATATCGCGGTAATTTTTGCTTCAACCTCCTGCTCAAGCCCGTTGGCTTTGATGTATTTTTCGCAATTCTGATCAATGGCCGCATTCATAAAATAAGCCAAGAGCATTGGTGCGGGCCCATTGATTGTCATTGAAACAGAGGTAGCCGGATGGCTTAAGTCAAATCCTGAATATAGTTTTTTGGCATCGTCAAGGCAGCAAATTGACACGCCTGAATTTCCAATTTTTCCATATATATCTGGGCGTACATCAGGGTCATTGCCATAAAGCGTTACGGAATCAAAAGCCGTAGACAAGCGCTTGGCTGGCATACCGAGCGAAACATAGTGAAAACGCTTGTTGGTACGCTCTGGGCCGCCTTCGCCTGCAAACATACGCGTTGGGTCTTCGCCTTCGCGTTTGAAAGGAAATAGGCCGGCGGTATAGGGGAATTCTCCTGGAACATTTTCTTGTAAAGACCAACGCAAAATGTCACCCCAACTGGTGTATTTAGGTGTGGAAACCTTTGGAATTTGCAGATGAGAAAGTGACTCCGTATGAGTTTGAATGCTCAGTACCTTGTCTCTGACCTTAAATTCATAAGTTGCTTGCTTGTAAGCTTGTTTTTTAGCTTCCCAATTTTGTAGGATTTCCCAATTTTTAGGATCAAAATTGAGTTTTTCATTTTCAAAAGCCTCTTGCAAAGCCTTGATCAGGCGATCTTTATCATCTAAAGTCGATGCCTTTAATGTTTCCATGGATACATTGTAACCATAGAGTCTTTGGGCTACCGCTACTTGCTGATCAACCCACTTGTCATAGGCGCGGTTGTTTTCTGAAATTTCAGACAGGTAACGGGTGCGCTCCGGTGGAATGACATAAATTTTCTCAGACATCTCACGGGTAATGGCAAAAGTAGAATTCAAGTCTCCACCTGTTTTTTGAACAATGCGGTCCATGATCACCTTATAGAGTGAATTCATGCCTGGGTCATTGAATTGTGAGGCAATGGTGCCATATACCGGCATGTCGTCAACGGGGCTATCCCAAAGATTGTGATTGCGTTGGTATTGTTTGCGCACATCGCGAAGTGCATCTAGGGCGCCGCGTTTGTCAAATTTATTGAGTGCGATTACATCTGCAAAATCGAGCATATCGATTTTCTCCAATTGGGTGGCCGCACCATATTCAGGGGTCATGACATACAAGGAGACATCAGAGTGGTCCAAGATTTCGGTGTCAGATTGCCCAATTCCTGAGGTTTCAAGAATGATCAAGTCATATTTTGCTGCTTTGAGGATAGAAAGTGCCTCTGCAACGTGCTTTGAAAGTGCTAAGTTTGATTGCCTGGTAGCCAAAGAGCGCATGTAAACCCTTGGGTTTTTGATCGAATTCATACGGATTCGGTCGCCAAGGAGGGCACCTCCTGTTTTTCTTTTAGAAGGGTCTACCGATACAACGGCGAGGTTATGGTCTGGAAAATCTATTAAGAACCTGCGTACGAGCTCATCGACCAAAGAAGATTTACCCGCGCCACCCGTACCTGTGATGCCAAGGACTGGAATATTATTTTTTTCACCTGCATTTCGAAGCGCTGACAATAACGCGGCATTTTCTTCTGGAAAATTTTCTGCTGCACTGATGCAATGAGCCAGGTAAGGTGCGCTTTTTTGTTCTATTGCAGATAAAATATCTGTGGTGCTTTGTTGTCTTGGTGAGCCAACAGCAAAATCACATTTTTCAATCAAATCGTTGATCATGCCCTGAAGACCCATAGAGCGGCCATCGTCAGGGTGGTAAATGCGCGTTATTCCATAGGCCTGTAATTCTTCAATTTCTGAAGGCAAAATGGTGCCGCCCCCACCGCCGAAAATTTTAATTTGTGGGGCGCCTTTTTCTTGCAAAAGGTCGTGCATGTACTTGAAATATTCCATGTGCCCACCTTGGTACGAGGTCATGGCGATAGCCTGTGCATCTTCTTGAATGGCACAATTGACCACCTCTTCTACAGAGCGGTCATGGCCAAGATGTATCACTTCGCAGCCTGTTGCTTGAATGATTCGGCGCATGATATTGATCGCCGCATCGTGCCCATCAAAAAGGGCAGCAGCAGTGACTATACGAATTTTATGTTGTGGGATGTAAGGTTGAACCTGTTCCATAGATTTTGATTGATGGGCAAATTTAGCTTTTTTTCGGCAACTTTAGGAATGGAGTATTTTCTCTACAATGCTTGCAACGGCAGGGCAAATGAGTGTATTTTGGGCTGTGAGGTCCATGATTTGATACATGTGTTTACGGTCGGTATGCGGGTATTCACGGCAAGCCAACGGGCGGTCATCGTAGACCGCGCAGGTATTGTCGGAGCGTAAATTAAAACAAGGCGAGGTTTTCAGAACATAATCGCCATCTTCGTCTTGGCGAAGATATTGGGCAACCAACTGACTTTCTTTGAGCCGCAATGCCTTTGCCATTCGCCTAATGTCTGGTTGTCGAAATATGGGGCTTGTGGTTTTGCAACAGTTAGCACACTTTAAGCAATCTCTTGAAGCAAATTCTTTTTGGTGTGCCTGATGAAAGCGTAAGTCCAAGTCTTTGGGTTTTTGTTTGTTCCATTTTTTGAGTTGTTGTACATTGACCTTGAAGTTGGTTTTGGCCAAGCTCAAGATTTCTATATCCTGCTTTGAAATCTCGCCCATAGATGTTGTAACTTTACACGAAGATACAATCAATATGGAATTTCCTCAATTCAGAAAATTAGCAAACGGCAAATCTTTATACCAGATTCTTGCACGTGATCACTTTATTGAATTGCAACTGGTTGGTACGAGATGGTTCAAATATGAATTCAAAGTAAGCCAATTTCCTGATTTATTACGCATTGAGGAAATGCTTCAAAACCAAGCATTATTTCTTAGCATCACTGCCAATGAATTTCAGTTGGTTGTTGAGCAGCTCTAAACAAATTATATACTTGAATCGTTGAGAGGAACATGAAAAACACAGCACTTATTACCGGAGCATCTTCTGGAATCGGAAAGGAATTGGCACGCATTCATGCCTCCAAAGGCAGAGATTTGATCTTGGTAGCCAGAAGAATAGAATTACTTCATGGTTTAAAAGAGGAGCTCACTCAAAAATACCGGGTGCAAGTAGAGGTCATTGCCAAAGACTTGAGTGTGGTAGGTGCTTCACAAGCCCTTTATGATGAAGTCATTCAAAACGGATGGCAAGTAGACTACTTGTTTAATAATGCAGGATTTGGAGGAAAAGGCGCCTTTTTAGAGCGTGAACTAGAACAAGATACCGAAATGGTAAGATTGAATGTCATGGCGCTACTCAAGCTCACTCATTTATTCGGCAAGGACATGAAGCAAAGGGCCAAAGGAAAAATATTACAAACCGCAAGTACGGCAGGATTCCTTCCTGGTCCTTATCAAAATACTTATTTTGCTACCAAGGCTTTTGTAGTTTCGCATACCCAAGGTTTGGCCCATGAACTCAAAGGCAGTGGCGTAACAGTTACCGCGCTTTGCCCAGGGCCTGTCCAAACGGAATTTGCACAAGTTGCAGGCTTTGGTTCATCAAAAATGTTCGAAGGTGCTGCGAGTGCTTACAAAACGGCTTTGATCGGTTATAATGCCATGGAAAAAGGGAAGGTGATTTGCATTACAGAGTTACAATTCTCGTTTCTAATCAAATGCTTAAGGCCTTTTCTTCCTACGAGCCTTACTGCAGGTATCATTGCCAAAATGCAGCAATCTTAAATGATTTCTTTGTAATTTTGCTTCATGCAACCCATTGCACTGTTTTTAAATGACGTCGCAGGTTCAGAAATTGTCCTGATTATTTTGGTAGTGCTCATGTTTTTTGGCTCCAAAAGTATACCGGGAATTGCCAAAACTTTGGGGCAAGCTTTGTATCAGATCCGCAACGCTTCCAATGATCTTCAGCAAGAAATTCGCCGTTCTGGTCAGGAAATGAAAGCCGATTTGAATATCAAGGACATTCTTAAAGAGACCGAAGAAAGTCTAACAGGCCCCATTGAGCAAATTACTACAGATATCAATCATACGGTCCATTATGGATCCATGCCAAAACAGGTCAAGCAACAAGTAACGGCCGGCAACCCTGTTGAGGAGGTTTCAGATAATGCTCCTGACCAAAACCAATCAAATCCCACCTCATGACAAAAGTAGGCATCATCATGGGCAGCAAATCAGACTGGCCCATCATGCAAGAAGCACAATCCATCTTAGAATCATTTGGTGTCAATGTGGAAGCAGAAGTTGTTTCAGCGCACCGTACACCAGAAAAAATGGTCGCTTACGCCAAAGCAGCCGCGGGGCGAGGCATCAAGGTAATTATTGCTGGTGCAGGCGGTGCAGCGCATTTGCCAGGCATGACCGCTTCAATGACCACACTTCCGGTGATTGGTGTACCAATCAAATCTTCCAATTCTATCGACGGTTGGGATTCTATACTTTCCATTCTTCAAATGCCCAATGGTATTCCGGTAGCAACAGTTGCTCTGAATGGTGCCAAAAACGCTGGAATACTAGCCGCAAGGATATTAGCTGCATTCGATACTGATTTGCAAGCCAAACTTGATGCTTATATGGCTCAAATGGCTAAGCAGGTCAATGAAGCAAAGCTTTCTTAATCGTAGAGTAAATATTTACTTCTTATTTGGGCAAAGCCCTCTAATCCCGGCTGCCATGTACTTCTAATTTCTTTGGCAGACCAGCCTTTTTCTATTTGATCTGCCAAGGATGCAGTTCCAGCGAGTCGGTTAAAAAACGAAGGTTGATCAATGAATTTAATGGAGTCTGTGAGCAGTTCTTTGGCGCGTATGAGATAGCTCAAATCTATTTGGTATGCTCTTTTAAAAGTACGAGGCGTTAAGTTAAAGCCTTGACATAAAACATTGAAATGTTTGGGATTGCTCGCGCCATTGGTGGCAATGGGCATGAATTGAAAGTCTTGTTGAGGGAACTGTGGGTGCCCATAGACTTCAAAAGGATGGTCTGTGCCTCGACCAACGCTCACAGTGGTTGCCTCAAATAAGCAAAGACTCGGATATAGTGAAACAGCCGCTTGGGTGCGCAGGTTAGGCGATGGAGCTATCGGTAAATTGTAGTGGTATTTATGCTTGTAATTCAAGCATGAGATTACCCATAAATTGCACTGCATTTGATTATTAAGCCACCCTTCACCATTGATCATTTGTGCGTATTCTCCAACCGTCATGCCATAGACTATAGGAACAGGGTGCATTCCAACAAATGATTTATAAGAGGGCTCTAAAATTGGGCCGTCAATGTAATGACCATTTGGATTAGGGCGGTCCAGTACAAGAAGTTTTTTATTGTTTTCTGCACAGGCTTCCATCACATAATGCAAGGTAGAGATATAGGTGTAAAATCGCACACCAACATCTTGGATGTCATAGATCACAATGTCCACATCTTGCATCTGATCAAGGCTTGGTTTTTTGTTTGAACCGTATAGTGAGATCAGCGGCAAGCCTGTCTTTGCGTCAGTACTGTGATTAACGTGCTGGCCCGCATCTACATCACCCCTAAAGCCGTGCTCAGGGGCGAAAACTTTAATGACATTGATTTGCAAGGCCAATAGGGTGTCAACGAGATGCACCCCATTGATCATAGAGGTTTGGTTGGCCACCACCGCTATGCGTTTATTTCGCAATGAATCAATATACAGTGAGGTGCGCTCAATTCCTAATATTGGACTTGTAACTGCTGAACTTTGATTATGTTCGGTATTTTTGGGCACTGCTTTAGCAGCCAATGCGTTTTTATGAAATGTAGGAAATTGAGTAGCGTAGAAATAGTGCTGATTGTACGCTAAAAGTCCAAATGCGATGAGCAAAATGTGGAGCAGCACAGCAGAAGCCAAAAGCTTTGTGTATTTTTGGTTTTGCAAATCAGCTCTTTTGAATTTGGAACGCTTCATATCATCTCGGTTAATCCGTCAAAAACACCTGGGTTTAACAGGGTCAAGGCCGGTGCTTCGCATTGCGGTGGTTAGTATTGCTTTGGCTATTATTGTCAATATACTAACCTTGGCCATAGTGCGGGGCTTTCAACAACAAGTTAAAGCTAAAATTAATGGTTTTAATGCTCCGCTTTTCATTTCAAAAGCAGGATCTTCACATATTTTTGAAGCTGAGCCTTTTGATCGGCGCATTCCCTTTATTTCTGAAATAAGTCAAATAGCTGGCATACAAGGTGTTCAGGCAGTTGGGTTTAAGCCAGTTTTGCTTCAATCAAAGCACTTTACTGATACGATAAATTTAAATCGAGGTGCAGATTCTATCGTGCAAAGGCAAGAGCTTATGGGGCTGATGCTCAAAGGCGTAGACAGCACCTATGATTGGTCTTTTATTTCTGAAAATTTAAAGAAGGGGCGCTTGATAAATAAAAACAATTTAAATGAAGTAATGCTTTCAATAAGTGTTGCTAAAAAATTGAATATCAAGTTAAATGATGAGATTTCTGCATTTCATATCAAACAAAAACCACTATTAAAGAAATTAAAAGTGGTAGGTTTGTTTGATACTGGTTTTTCTGAGTACGATCAGAAATTAATATTTGGTCATCTTCAATTGGTGCAGCATTTGAGTGATTACGGCACGCGTGTTTCGCTGCGCCCTGAGCTCAATGGAAAATCGCAATTTGTAATTTCAGTTGATGTAGAAGGCGATGCTTCAAACCTCTTATTTGACTGGGGGCTAGGTAGGGATATTTATACGGCTCACAAATTCAATGTGCTCTATGACACAACGCTGAAAGTCCATGCCTATAGATTTGATCCTAGCACGGCAAAAACAGTGCTCATAGATAGCGCCTCAATTCAAATAAATGCACCCGAGGTGTTGACTTATAATGATTTGAAACTAGAAAATGGTTCGCCAATCTGTTTGGTAGACGGAGTCAATGAACAGGTCTATGCGACCACCAAAGGGCCCTTAAAATTTAAATGCATCGATGGTATAGGAACGGCCAAGCATTTTGTTTCGGGTTTTGAGGTAACGATTACGGATTTTGATGCGCTTCAACGAATGGAGCAGGAAGTAAAGAATGTGGTAGAAATGCGTCCGGTAAATCAGCATCTATTGCAAGTAACAAGCATAAAAAATACAGAGGCGGATTTGTTCGCATGGCTTAATTTTATTGATTTTAACTTATTGATTATCATATTTTTAATGATAGTTATTGGAATAATTAATATAGGTTCTGCGATGCTCGTAATTATTGTTGTGCGGACCTCTTTTGTAGGCTTGCTTAAAACACTGGGCGCCAACAATCAAGCGGTGCGCCGTATTTTTTTATACCAAGCGGCATATCTACTTTTGCGCGGCTTGTTGATAGGAAATGTCATCGCTCTTTTATTTTGTGTGCTTCAGGACCGTTTCGGCCTTATTGAGCTCAATGCTGAAGTATATTATTTGAGTGCTGTTCCGATTTCGCTCAATATTTGGAATATCTTGTTTGTCAATGCCATGACTTTTGTTATTTGTATGCTCGCCTTGTTATTACCTAGCAGAGTAGTGGCACGTATTTCACCCTTAAAAGCCATTCAATTCAAATGACTTGGCAAAAAGGTCAAGAGGTAAGTTTACTCAAAGAAACTGGCGTATTTGTCATTATTTCAATTGAGAAAGATTATTTGCTCCTTGAAGATGAATTTGGCTTTGAATTGAGGGTGCTGCATGCTGAGGCGGTCCTACGGCGCCCCATTCCTCTTCGCGATTTTCAAAGTAAAGATGAAAAACCGACTAAACCTACGCCTCAACTACCAAAGGATAAAAGTTTGCCCTCTATTGATTTGCATGCCGAAATGCTTGGTCTTCCTCAAGGCATGCAAGCTCATTCCATTTTATTGGCGCAGCTCCGGGCTTTCAAAAACTTTTGCAATGAGCAATACCGTCATCAACAGAATAAATTCGAAGTGGTACACGGTGCCGGTGAAGGGGTCTTGAAGGGAGAAATCCGTCAGTTGGTTCTGGCAAAAAAGGGTATCCAAATGCATGATGGCACTTGGAGCAACGGTCGTGTAGGTGCTTCGCGCATTGAAATTACTTTACATCAATTTGAGCCATTCTGATGCTTGCCTAGGTAACCTGGCTGCTGTGCCAAAATTTCGAATACCCAGTCGTAGTAACCTATGTAATGAGATTTAAGGTAACCCATGCGGTTTGCTAAATTTTTTGGAAATCCGATATGTTGACTAGCTTTCAAACCAAGAATGCGCCACTGTGGTGCAACCCCATCTTGTTGGCATGGTGCGTGTCTTTGCGGCCCATATAATTTGGTGCCGTATTGATAGACCTCTTGCCACCATTGCGCAGCGAAATACATCCCTTTAGGGTTTTCAGGAGCAAAGGCCCAATAGCAGGCCAATTGAATTTTTCCACGTAGTATGCTTGTCATCCCCATCAAATAAGCGTGCCCCATGCTATGGCTCACCACATAAAGGGTATCGTTATGGGTCAAGTTTCCATCTCGGCTCAATTCTTGCAATAAGTTTCTTCCCGCTTGCTTGCCAGCCATATAGCGTTTCTTGAATCCTTGGTAGTTTGGAGCGGTAGCTAGTAGGTTGTAAGTGCGCACATTTTGTTGATTGGCAACCTTTGTTGTTGCGCAATGGTGTGGGCCTTTACAAGGAGGGGGGTATAGGGCAGCAGTGCTGACAAATTTGATCAAGGAGCCATGGTTGGAAGTGCTGACACTGTGATGTCCATCTGCAAAGAGAATTTCATCGGGTGAAATCCTGTTTGCAACTTCATCCAAAAAACGCTCTTTTGGCCAATAGGAGAATTGATCATAGTTGTAAATCAGGTTTTTACTTCGGGGCTTTTCTAGGCCTTTGCTATTGATCTCTTCAAAGGCCCGCTCTGGATCCGAACTCGTGGAAACAGGACGGTAGCCATTGACAAACAAAAGAATTCTTTTGGCTTTTTCTTTACTCAACTCATAAGGTATGAGCTGCTTGTTTTTAATTTGAAAATAAAGAGCACTGTCTTTTTTGGCGCTTGATTGATCGTGGATAACAACGAGTTGGGTTGGAGCCTTGCGTTTCTTTGATTCGCCACTGAATTTTAAATAGCGCTTATCGTACAGATAAGAGAGGGAGCCATTTTGATTTTTTTTAAAGTGCATCACAGGCAAGGTCCTGATAGAAAACCACCGTCCATCTCTTTTACGGTAGGATTGAAAGCGCAGACGAGTAGTTTCTATCGGGTCAAAATAGGTGCGATCTGAAAATTTTGACTGTAGTTGGATGGAAGAATAATTTTTAAAATCGTCAAGTTCAAGATTACGAAAATGAAACTTTGTATTGTACAACTCAATGGCCCAAATGGTGGCCCAATTGCCTGCAATTACAGCGGCCCACAGCATAAGTTTTAAAAATCTAAAAGACCAGCGCTTAAAAAAGCGACTTTCTCTCATGCGACGATTGATTTTTCTAAACGTAAGGATTTGAAGCAATAGCGTCAAGGCCAAGGCTACAAAATGCAATATCGTCCAATGAATACCAAATCGATTGAATCGAATTTTAAAAAAAGGATTATTGGGTTCTTTGTATTGAAAGAATTGATTGCGCTGCTCTAAGATCTCAATACCAAAGTTTTCTTTCTGAGCATCAATGATTTGGCCCTTAGAATTTTCTTGCCAAGCTAAGTGTTGAACTCTGCCATTATTTGCATAGGCTGGAGCGCAAATGACATAAAAAAGTAATATCAGTTGAAAGAATCGTTGCACATTAGAGGTGCATGAAGTTCTTTTTGGCGAGCAATTCATCTTCAGATTCGCGGTAGTCGGGGTCGTCAACGCAGCAATCTACAGGGCAAACAGCAGCACATTGGGGCTCGTCATGAAATCCAACACACTCTGTGCATTTCTCATGTGCAATGTAATATACATCCATGTTCACGGGCTCGTGAGCATGGGATGCTTCTATTTGGTCGCCATCGAGTGTTTCAATGAGGCCTTTGAGTGAAGTGCCATCAGCAAACTTCCATTCGGCTCCGCCTTCATAAATGGCATTATTCGGACATTCGGGCTCGCAAGCGCCACAATTAATGCATTCGTCGGTGATCATAATAGCCATAAGAGCAAATTTTAGTGCAAATATAACAACGACTGAGCGAAACTTTTGTGCGCCGTCAAACAAAAAATATTTAAAAGTGTACTTTTGCAGCATGGAAAGGAGCCAAATCACCCAAAGTTTTGCTTTACTTGGATCAGTCATCAATGCATTAGTACAAGACAAGGAGCGTCCAATGATTTGCCCAACAGATCACTGGGATGCTCTTCATTTACTCATTGAAAAAGAGCAACATTACAATGGGTGGTTCACCAAAGATTCAATCAAAAATGCATTTGAAGAAATTTCCTCTTGGCTAGAGCTTGAGAAAATCGAAGCGTGGGTTGCGTCCTATGTTTACGCACCTCAACCAAAAACGGTCGCTATCATCATGCCAGGGAATTTACCTCTAGTGGGGTTTCATGATTTTCTTTGTGTGCTCTGCTCTGGCAATAAAGCATTGATCAAACTCAGCAGCGAAGACGCTCGTTTGCTGCCGGCTTTGGTCGAGATATTATTACATTTCGAACCCGCGCTTGGGTCTAGAATTGAATTTGTCAATGGGAAATTACAAGGTTTTGAAGCAGTAATAGCTACAGGATCTGATAATTCAATGCTTCATTTTAAAGAATATTTTGCTGCCTACCCAAGTATCATGCGGGGCCATCGCACCTCGGTTGCTGTCTTGAGTGGAAAGGAGACGGATCAGGAACTCTTTGCCTTAGGGCAAGATATTTTTCAATATTTTGGCCGTGGTTGCCGCAACGTGACACATTTACTAATCAGCGCCGATTTTGAATTGGATCGGTTTTTTGAGGCGATTGTCCCGTATGGCGATATCATTCACCACAAGAAGTATGGCAATAATTACGACTACAACAAGGCCATACACTTGATGAATCAAGTTCCTATATTGGATAATAATTTTGTGTTGCTCAAGGAAAGCAAAGATTTGAATTCCCCTTTGGGTATGCTTCATTATCATCGCTATCAAAATCAAGAGCAACTCAATGCCTTTTTATCTGAACACCAATCCCATATACAATGTATCGTTGGCGAGGGTTTTTTGGCATTTGGCTCGGCCCAATGCCCGACGCTCAATGATTATGCTGATGAGATTGACACCATGTATTTTCTTGGTAACTTTGCCGCATGTCTCTCTTAGAAAAATTCATGATTCGATATAAAACCCCACAAGAAATTGAAATCATGCGCCAAGCAGCGCAAATTGTAAGCCGTACCCTTGGTTTGGTTGCTCAACATATGAAGCCCGGCGTTACCCCTCGTTTTTTGGATCAATTGGCAGAAGACTATATCCGTAGCCAAAATGCCATTCCTGGTTTCAAAGGCCTTTATGGCTGCCCAAGTACGCTTTTGATTTCTGTCAATGAGCAGGTTGTTCACGGTTTGCCAACCGATACACCCATTCAAGACGGCGATATTGTCTCGGTTGATTGCGGGTCTTTGTTTAAAGGCTATTATGGTGATCATGCCTACACTTTTGAGGTGGGAGAGGTGAGCGCGGCTAAAAAAGAACTCTGCAAGGTCACCAAAGAGTGTTTGTATTTAGGTATTGAGCAGGCCACCACTGCCAACCGCATTGAAGACATCGGATTTGCCATTCAGCAACACGCCGAGGCGCATGGCTATGGTGTAGTTCGAGATCTTGTTGGTCACGGCCTAGGGAAAGAACTGCACGAAGAGCCTCAAGTGCCCAACTATGGGCGCCGTGGTCGAGGAAAAAAAATCCAAAACGGACTTACCATTGCCATTGAACCTATGATCAATATGGGGACCGAAAAAGTCGAAACCCTTGAAGACAAATGGACTATCGTTACCGCAGACCGCCAGCCAAGCGCACATTTCGAGCACAATATTGCTGTTGTGGATGGCCAACCTGTTATCTTGTCAACCTTTGATTACATCTATGAGGCTTTAGGGTTGTAGGACACAAGATTAACGAATTGCATTTTCAAATAAAATTGTATCCATAAAAAAAGCGCCTCAAAGGCGCTTTTTTTACATAATAGATTTTGATCTTACAAGTGGATCACTTCACCGTAGGCTGCGGCAGCGGCTTCCATGATGGCTTCAGACATCGTAGGGTGCGGATGCACGGTGCGGATGAGTTCTTCTCCAGTGGTTTCTAATTTGCGCACTGCGACAAGTTCTGCAACCATTTCAGTGACGTTGGCGCCAATCATATGACCACCTAGCAATTCGCCATATTTGGCGTCAAAAATAAGTTTAACAAATCCGTCTTTGGCACCTGCTGCGCTTGCTTTTCCAGATGCAGAGAATGGGAACTTACCAACTTTGATTTCATAACCAGCCTCCTTTGCTGCTTTTTCAGTCATGCCAACAGAAGCAACTTCAGGTGAGCAATAAGTACAACCTGGAATATTGCCATAGTTGAGGGGCTCTGGGTGGTGTCCGGCAATTTTTTCTACACAAATGATACCTTCTGCCGATGCAACGTGCGCTAGGGCAGGGCCTGGCACTACATCTCCAATGGCATAATAACCAGGAAGATTAGTTTGGTAATAATCATTGACTAAGATTCGACCCTTATCCACGACTATTCCCAAATCTTCTAAACCAATGTTTTCGATGTTGGTAGTCACGCCAGCTGCAGAAAGTACTACATCGCATTCAATTTTTTCTTCGCCCTTGGCAGTTTTGATGCTTACCACACAGCCTTTGCCGCTGGTGTCAACACTTTCTACCGATGCGTTAGTGAGGATATTGATACCTGCTTTTTTGAAAGATTTTTCAAGTTGTTTTGAAACATCTTCATCTTCTACAGGAACAATGTTTGGCATATATTCTACGATAGTTACTTCTGTGCCAATGGCATTGTAGAAGTAAGCGAACTCAACTCCAATGGCACCAGAACCTACCACAACCAATTTCTTGGGTTGTGTAGGGAGTGTCATGGCTTGGCGGTATCCAATGATTTTAGTACCATCTTGAGGCAAGTTAGGTAGCTCTCTTGAGCGAGCGCCAGTGGCAATGATGACACCTTTGGCTGCTGTGTAGGTCGTTTTGCTACCGCTTTCGTCAGTAACTTCAACGGATTTTCCTGCCTTGAGCACACCATTACCTTTGATGACATCAATTTTGTTCTTTTTCATCAAGAACTGTATGCCGTTAGACATGCCATTGGCAACATCGCGGCTGCGCTTGATGATAGCGTCGAAATCTGCGCTGCTCTCTTTTACGGTAATTCCGTAGTCAGCAGCGTGCTGCAAATATTCATATACATTGGCACTTTTTAAAAGTGCTTTGGTAGGGATACAGCCCCAATTAAGGCAAATCCCACCCAGTGATTCTCTTTCTACAATGGCAGTCTTGAGGCCTAACTGCGAGGCGCGAATTGCGGTAACATACCCTCCTGGGCCGCTGCCCACAACAATGATGTCGTAACTCATTTTTAGATTGTTTTAGTGACAAATTTAAGGCGAAAAATTGAAAGATGCTATCTGATTAATCGTTACTTTTGTTCCTGAATCCTCAATAGACTATGGAAACCAATCACCAAAAAGAAGCCACACTACAACAAGCCATTGATTTAGGCCTCCGTGCCGATGAATTTGAACAAGTTAAAGAAATACTTGGTCGCACCCCAAATTTTACTGAAACCGCTGTATACTCCGTCATGTGGAGTGAACACTGCTCTTATAAGAATTCCATCCTTTGGCTCAAGACGCTACCCAAAGATGGGCCGCATATGTTGGTTAAAGCCGGTGAAGAAAATGCTGGCTTAGTCGATATAGGTGATGGCCTAGGATGTGTTTTTAAAATTGAATCACACAATCATCCAAGTGCTCTTGAACCATACCAAGGTGCTGCAACCGGAGTTGGCGGCATCAATCGCGATATCTTCACTATGGGCGCACGCCCTGTTGCTCAACTCAACTCATTGCGTTTTGGCAACATTGAAGAAGCCCGAACCAAATGGTTGGTTAAGGGAGTAACCAAGGGTATCGGTGACTACGGAAATGCATTTGGCATTCCAATCGTTGGTGGCGAGGTTTTCTTCGATGAATCATACAATACCAATCCGCTGGTCAATGCTTTTTCGGCTGGTATCATCGATACCAAAAAAATAATTTCGGCTACAGCTAAGGGCCCCGGCAATCCGGTGTTTATTGTAGGTTCTGCAACAGGTAAAGACGGTATTGCCGGAGCTGCATTTGCTTCCAAAGATATTACCGAAGACTCAGCCAATGATTTGCCTTCAGTTCAAGTAGGAGATCCATTCATGGAAAAATTATTGCTCGAGGCCACCATGGAACTCGCCCAAACTGACGCCATTGTTGGTATGCAAGACATGGGTGCAGCAGGAATTACCTGCTCTACTTGTGAAATGAGTGCGGCTGGCAAGGTCGGAATGGAAATATTCTTAGACCGTGTACCAACGCGTCAAGCAAACATGTTGCCTTATGAGATTTTATTATCTGAATCTCAGGAGCGCATGTTGGTAGTAGTGCAAAAAGGAAAGGAAAGTATCGTTAAAGATATTTTTGACAAATGGGACTTGCACGCCGAAGAAATTGGTCATGTAACTGATACGGGCCGCATCCGTTACTACATGGACGGCGAACTCGTTGGCGATGTGCCAGCCGAGTCATTGGTTCTAGGTGGCGGTGCCCCACAATATAAAAGAGAATATGTTGAACCTGCTTACTACCAGCAGTTCAAAAAATTCAATATTTCTCAAGTGGCTGAGCCAACGGATCTAAAAGCCGTGGCTGATACCATGCTCTCTTTGCCTAATATTGCCTCCAAGCGTTGGGTATACGAACAATATGACTCAATGGTCGGGACCAGAAACATGACCACCAATCGCCCTTCTGATGCAGGGATTGTGCACATCAAAGGTACCCATAAGGCTCTTGCCATGACCGTAGATTGCAATTCGAGGTATGTCAATGCAGATCCACAAATAGGTACCATGATTGCCGTAAGTGAAGCTGCTCGTAATATCACCTGTGCAGGTGGCCAGCCAAGTGCAATTACCAATTGTCTCAATTTCGGAAACCCTTACAATCCAGAGTCTTATTGGCAATTTGTTGGCGCCATAAAGGGCATGTCTGCAGCTTGTTTGAAGTTTGAAACACCTGTAACTGGCGGGAATGTTTCGTTCTACAACCAAACCGTAATGAATGGCAAAGAAGTTCCAGTATTCCCGACGCCAACCATTGGAATGATAGGCATCGTCGAAGACAAGGAAAAAATCATGACCCTAGACTTCAAACAGAAAGGGGACCTCATCTTTTTAATAGGATCCTATACCGAAGACATTGCTTCTTCTGAATATTTGGCTTCATATCACGGCATCAAAGCCTCGCCGGCTCCTTATTTTGATTTAGATGCGGAGTATCAAATGCATCAGGCTGTAAAAGGCCTTATTGCTGAAGGCTTGGTAAATGCAGTTCACGATGTTGCCGATGGTGGCTTATACGTTACTTTAGTTGAAATGTCTATGCCTCGTGAACTTGGCTTTGATATTGTTAGTGACGCGGATATTCGTCTTGACGCTTTCTTATTTGGAGAAGGCCAAGGAAGAGTGGTTGTGAGTGTCACAGAAGAACAAGAAGAGGCCTTTGTAGAATATATGGTTGCAAGTGGCGTGAATATGACCCTTTTGGGTCATGTAACCAAAGGTAAGCTCCAGATAGATGAGGAGCATTTCGGTTTCATTACTGAGGCCAAGGCCATTTTTGACAATGCACTAGGTGCTCATTTAGAAAAATAACTCATGGAATACAATACCACTCGTGGCCATCTGATTTTGCCTGAATACGGTCGAAACGTACAAAATATGATTGCCCATGCCATGGAAATTGCAGATCGAAAAGAGCGCAACCGTGCGGCTCAAGCCATCATTGAAGTCATGGGGCAGCTCAATCCACACTTGCGCGATGTTGAAGATTACCGCCACAAACTCTGGACACATCTATTCGTGATGTCCGACTTCCAACTGGACGTAGATTCCCCTTATGATAGGCCAAAACAAGAGGTGCTCAATGAAAAGCCTCAACAAATGCAGTATCCTTCAAGCAAAATACGCTACGGACATTATGGTAAATATACCCAGTCCATTTTAGAAGCATCCAAGGAGGTAAGTGTTCCAGAAGAAAAGGAGTACCTCAAAACCACCATGGCCAATTTCATGAAAAAGCAATTTTTAGCCTACAACAACGATACGGTAGAAAATCATGTCATCGCACAACAACTTAAAGAGTTGTCTAAAGGGGAGCTTATATTGGAAAATCCCGATGAACTTGTCAATACCAACACGCTCTTGAAAACCATGGGTATTGGTCAAAATCAGTTCAAGAATCAGCGCCAGAACAAGCAAAAAAATAATAAATACAAAAAGAAAAAATTCATAAAAAAGGTATAATATGGCTTCTTTTGAAATTTACGGCGGAAAGCCACTAAAAGGTGAAATTATCCCGCAAGGTGCCAAAAACGAAGCTTTACAAGTACTTTGTGCGCCCTTACTAACCTCAGAGAAGGTCACCATTTCAAATATTCCAGACATTGTAGATGTCAATAAACTGATCGCCTTGCTTCAAACCATGGGCGTCAAGGTAGAAAAGGTAGAAAAAGGAACCTATATTTTTCAAGCCAAGGAAATTGACATGGCTTACCTTGAAACCGAAGATTTTAAAAAGCGAGCTTCTTCCTTAAGAGGTTCGATTATGATTGTTGGCCCCTTGCTCGCACGCTACGGAAGAGGCTTTATTCCAAAACCAGGTGGAGATAAAATTGGTCGCCGCAGATTAGACACCCATTTTGAAGGCTTTGCACTTTTGGGTGCTAAATTCAATTATGATGCTGGTGAGCACTTCTATGCTGTAGAGGCCCAAAAGCTTCAGGGCACCTATATCCATCTTGATGAAGCCTCTGTAACCGGAACGGCAAATATTTTGATGGCTGCAGTCTTGGCTGAAGGCGAAACGACTTTCTACAATGCAGCTTGCGAACCTTATATTCAGCAGCTATGTAAGATGCTCAACGCCATGGGCGCCCAAATCACGGGAATAGGTTCCAATAAACTTTACATCAAAGGGGTCAAAAAACTTGGTGGCTGTTATCACCGCATTCTGCCCGATATGATTGAAATTGGGAGTTTTATTGGCCTTGCAGCCATGACTCAATCTGAAATCACTATCAAAGATGTCTCATGGGATAACCTAGGTATCATTCCTAATGTTTTTCGTCGATTGGGGATCAAATTGGAGCGTAGGGGTGATGATATCTTTATTCCGGCCCAAGAAAAATACGAAATCGAGACCTTCATAGATGGATCTATTATGACGATATATGATGCGCCGTGGCCTGGTTTCACACCAGATTTACTTTCGATCATTTTAGTAGTAGCCACCCAGGCGAAAGGATCTGTTTTAATTCATCAAAAAATGTTTGAATCACGCTTATTTTTCGTGGATAAACTCATCGATATGGGCGCTCAAATCATTCTTTGTGATCCGCATCGCGCCACCGTCATCGGGCTTAATAGAGAGCATGACCTCAAAGGAATAGAAATGACATCGCCTGATATTCGCGCCGGTGTGTCTCTATTGATTGCAGCACTTTCTGCCAAAGGTAAAAGTGTAATTCATAACATTGAGCAAATTGACCGTGGCTACCAGGATATTGAAATTAGACTCAATAACATTGGAGCCGATATCAGACGTATTGGATGAAAAAGTCAGGTCTTCTCTTTATCGCATTCTTAGCAGTATTTGCCTGCTATGCCTTATGCAGTAAGCAAAGCCAACCGAGCATTCCTGCCGATGCAGCTGCGCCTGAAATTGCCCTAGCTTCTCCAAAAGGTAAGATTTTGAAACTTTCTTCCCTTCGTGGTAAAATGGTGCTCGTTGATTTTTGGGCTTCCTGGTGTGGTCCGTGTAGAAAAGAAAGTCCCAATGTGGTAGAAGCCTATTCAAAATACCACAACAAAACTTTTAAAAATGCCAAAGGCTTTGAAGTTTTTAGCGTGAGTCTGGACAGAGACCTCGCTGCCTGGAAACAAGCCATAGCCTTGGATCATCTTTCATGGAAATACCATGTGCTAGATGACAAGGGGATTGCTGCGGCAAATTATCAGGTGGCCACTATTCCCAATGCTTTTTTAATTGATGGCAATGGTGAGATTGTGGCAAGTGGTAATGAATTACGCGGGCTCAATTTGCATATTACCCTCGATAAATTTTTGCAGTAAAGCAATTAAATTCTTTCTAAGACGTAAGTTATGAGCTCATTCATGGCTTCGTCAATGCCTTTCGAAAATTCTTCCAATGGCCGATTGGCTACACCAAGGCAAATACTGATACATTGATGCCCAAGCTCTGCGCCAAGTGCAAAAATAGCCGAACTTTCCATTTCAAAATTGACAATACGATGACCTTCAAATTCAAAGGCGCCCAGGTCATGATGAATTTGAGGCATGAGGCTCGGAAGCCTTAAGGATCGGCCTTGAGGGCCATAAAATCCAGAACTTGTGATTGTAATGCCTTTGGTTACCTTTTTTGAATCAAGCCGTTCGAGCATGCTTGTACTTGCTGCACTCAAGTAAGGTGAAACTCCTTTTGGAAAGGACACTTGCATTAAAATTTCGCCAAGTAGGTTTGTTTCCTCTTCACTGAATTGGATGGGATAAAAATGTGCAATATTATCTAATCCCAAAGCATGGGTAGATAAGATAAAAGAATGCAAGGGCAAAGATGCTTGTAGCATTCCGCAGGTGCCAATGCGCACGATATCAAGTGAAGTTTTTTGAATTTTTTCGCGGCGTTGTTCTAAATCTATATTAGCGAGGGCATCGAGTTCTGCCAAGCAGATGTCAATATTATCAGTTCCGATACCTGTAGACAATACCGTGATCCGTTTGGCTTTATAAGTTCCGGTATGGCTCACAAATTCTCGGTGTTGGTGCTTACTTTCTATGCTATCAAAATATTTGGAAATCTTCCCAACTCGATCCTGATCGCCAACCAGGATTACTTTTTGAGCCAAATCTTTGGGGTGCATCCCCAGATGATATACTGCCCCATGGGCATTTAATACGAGTTCGGTAGGAGGAAAGTGCATTGGCAACAATACGTTAAATAGAACCAAAAACCTTGGCTAATAATTCCGTAACACGATCGGCGGGGTTCAGTCGAATCTTATCTTCTTCCTTGGCAATTAAAATAAAGAGGCCTTCAATAGATCGCTGAGTAATGTAATCGTCCAAATCAGGATTGATTTTCTGACCACCTGAAAGGGTCATCGCGGTATTGTACTTATTGATGATAGGCGTCCAGTAAGCCGTCAGGTTTACCTTTGAAGTTGCTTCCTTAACGCGCGGCAGAAAGGCGGTATAAAGTTGTGTGCTCGTCTGATTTTTAAGGTAAGTCGTAGCGGCACCATTGCCCCCTTTAAGAATACCAAACCCATCTTGAATACTCATATTGCGAATTGCATCAGAAAAAATGGGCAGTGCCTCTTTTACCGCCTCTTCAGCGGCTCGGTTGAGCGTGGTTTCAAACTTCTCTACTTGAGAAGTCATGCCAAGTTGTAGTGCTTTTTCTTTTACTTGAAGCGCATCTGGTGGAAAAGGCAGTCTAATTTGTGGGTTTCCTAGAAAACCATCTAAGATCGCACTCTTTTCTACAGCATTTTTGATCCCAATTTGCAAGGCTTCTTTGAGGCCTGATATCACTTCTTCATTACTTAAACTAGGAGCCGAAGGCGTCGAAGAAGTAGTTAAAGGTCCGGCAAGGGTCAGGAGCTCTTGTGATAACTTAGAGCATTGGGCAATAAAAAATGCAATTAGACCGACGAAAAGAAACTTCATACTTAACGTATTACATGAATCATGCCAGTTCTGATTGTTTTGCCATCGGTGTCTTTGTCTTTATACCATGCTTTCCAAGAGTAGGTGCCAGGTTGTACCTTAACACCGTTGTAATATCCGTCCCAGTAGCCTTTGGTGTCATAGGTTTCCCAGATAACTTCTCCCCAGCGGTTGTAGACTTCTAAATGGAAATTCTCGTAATCGATGCCTTCCACATAGAAAGACCAAACCTGATTGTGTTCATCGTCGTCTGGTGTAAATGCTGTTGGAGCATAGAAAATCACGTCGGCTACGACTTCAATATTGATTGTTATCGAATCCGAACAGCCGTCAACGGTAGTAACTTTTAGTTCAATCGGGTAGGTACCCATTACCCCTTCAGGGTAGGATATCAAGGCACTTGAACCTGTACTTATAATATTATTGGCTCCAGGAGAAGACCAAGCGTATTGGGCAATATTACCTGTGGAAATGTCATTGGTCTGTACTGTGGTTTCAAACCAGGTAACAGGATTTTTGGAAATGGTAAAATTGGCAATTGGGTTGTCAGTTACAATGATATGATTGTCAAAATAACCATTGTAAATACACCCATAAATCGAGGTAATGGTCACATTTAAATCATAGGTGCCTGGTTGAATTATGGTGTGATAGAGGTCGTCTTGGTTGGGGAGTGTATAGGAATCTCCGTTGGAAAATAAATATTGCGTCGTTGCAATTTCTTGACCATTGATAGAGTTGTTATGATGTTGGAAGTCTCCTGGCGTACAAATTTGATTGTCAACAGCCGTTATTACTGGAATAATTTCATCTGGGAATATGATGGTCATACATTCGGTAACCGTAGGTGAGCCACAAGCTTCACTGAGTGTAACGCAATACACCGTTCCGGAATTGATTGGGTCTACATTGAAGGTGGCTCCATTTCCGATTGCGATGCCATTTTCAGTCCAAGAGAAGTTATATGTACTTGAACCGCCAGCACCAATGGCGCTCAGGTCAATGTTGGCCTCTGAACAAATCATGGTATCTGCAGTCAAGAAGGTAATGTCTAGGGGTTGCGGTTGATTGATCGTCAAAGAAATGGTTTGAACACAACCATTGGCGTCAGTTACCGTGCAGGTATGAAGGCCTGCGCCTAGATCCAAAGCGGTGGCTGATAAGGAAGCAGAATTATTCCACGTGTAGCTGTATGGAGCAGTACCTTGGGTGACATCAATGGTTGCTTGGCCATTAGCGATGGTATAACAATCCGCATCAACAACATTGATAGGATTTAAAATCATAGCAGGTACTTCAGCAATGGTCACATAAATGGTATCGGAACATCCTGTGGTATTGGATGCATAGCACCAATAATTACCTGCACTGAGCCCCGTGGCAGTTGCGGTGTTTTGTCCGTTGCTCCACTGATAAGTAATGGTACCAGTGGCCGGGGTAACTACAGCAGTTGCTGATCCGTCTGTACCTCCGGGGCAAGAGACAAGCGTTGTATTTGCCGTGAAAGAAGCTGGGGTGTCTCCAACGACTGCAGTGGCAGTTGACGAACAGCCATTGCCATCGATTTGCGTCACTGTATAGGTGCCAGCAAATAAATTGATAGCAGGGTTGCCGACAATGGCACCAGGATTCCATGTGTAGGTGCATGGCGCAGGAGAGCCTACACCGGGCGTGGCAGTGGCGCTACCAACCCCTTGTGTACAGACATCAGGCAGCACGCTGGTTGTTACCGACGGAGTTGAGCGTGTAATCCAGGTAGTGTCTTGGGTGATAGACCCAATACTTGTGCCGCACGCGGCTCCTGAAAGAAAATAACCGGTAGTGCCTGGGGGCACAATATTAACATTTAAAGTACCATTGTTGTATGGAAAAGTTTGCCCGTTGGTATTTGCCCAAACGAAATTGCTTCCTGGGCTATTGACCATAATGTAGGGAATCTGAGACATGGTATAAGAGGCTGTGTTGGATGGCGAGGTGGGTAAGAAACGACGTCCATCTTGATTGGCACCCCAAACCGTATTGTTCCTGCCTGGTGTAATGTGTGCGGTAGGCATTGGCATGTTGTTTTCGGAACCTTGAATGGCTAGACCACTGTTCCAACCCGCACAGATGGGTTTGTTTCCAATGTGCAATTCGAAGATATTGGATGTCTCGTACAAAACAATGGACATATAATTGCATTGCGAAGTACAACTAAACATCATGATGTTTTTGTAGAGCACCACAAACTTGCGGTTAGGAGCCGTTCCAAGTGTTTGGTATTGTATTTGCCCGCCTAAGGATGGATTGATATCTTGATAGGTGAGCATAATGCTGTTTTTAGCTGCTGCAAATCCGGCATTTGGCAATTGACCTACTCCGGTAAGTGCCCAAGGGCAGTATCCTCCTGCATTTGATAAATTAAACGAGATTAATCCATTGGATCCAATCACACATTGTGTGTAGGTATTGCCATAAAAACTGAATGAAAATCCAATATTGACAACTCCAGACCAAGAATCGTCAGTAAGCGACACGTTCGTTGGTGCATTCAAATACAATCCGGCGGCAGTTCCGGGGGTGGTTCCAGAATTGCAATTGTTAATGATGACTGCTTGCCCAGGACACACCGTAGTATCTTCGCCCAAACACAATGTAACTGGGCCCTGTGAGTGGGCAAGGCCCGCAAAAAATAGTAACACAAACAATGCCATTGGCTTTGTAAACGTATGTAAGAAAGTATGCTTTGTACTCATTATATTTGTAGTTCGTTTTCTCGGTCTATTGCTAAACGTATAGCGACAGTTTAAGGTTGCTTTTATAGACGTAAAATTAATTACTTTTTTAGTTCTTGTCAAGGTGTTTATCTTGTATGAAATAAACACGCATAATTAGTGTCAAAATGACACTAATAAATTGTTGAAAAAAGTATGATGTACGTATCGTTTTTGAATTACTTTTGCCGAAGTTTATACACACAAATACCTTCTTTATGTCAAATCAACATCACGCAGAAATAGAGGCCTTTATGGACCGAGTTCGCGCTAAAAACGGTCATGAACCGGAATTTCTACAAGCAGTGCACGAAGTAGCTGAAGCAGTCATTCCTTATATTGAGTCAAATCCTAAATACAAGCATGCGAAAATTTTAGATCGCATCGTGGAGCCAGAACGCACCATTATTTTTAGAGTGCCGTGGTTAGATGACAACGGTAATGTTCAAGTAAATAGAGGTTACCGAGTGGAGTTCAACAGTGCTATTGGCCCATACAAAGGAGGTCTGCGCTTTCACCCTTCGGTAAATCTTTCCATCCTTAAATTTCTTGGATTTGAGCAAATCTTTAAAAACTCACTCACCACCTTGCCAATGGGTGGAGGTAAAGGAGGCTCAGACTTTGATCCAAAAGGAAAGTCTGACAACGAGGTGATGAAATTTTGCCAATCCTTCATGTCTGAGCTCTCTCGCCATATAGGTGCAGATACAGATGTGCCAGCAGGAGATATCGGTGTTGGTGGCCGAGAAATTGGTTACATGTTTGGACAGTACAAGCGACTTCGCAACGAATTTACAGGAGTCCTCACCGGAAAGGGACGCAATTGGGGTGGTTCACTCATCAGACCAGAAGCCACCGGCTACGGGACTGTTTATTTTGCAAAAGAAATGCTAGCCACCAAAGGTGCTTCATTTGAAGGTAAAACTGTCGTTGTATCGGGATCCGGAAATGTAGCGCAATATGCATGTGAAAAAGCGACCCAACTGGGCGCTAAAGTGGTAACGCTTTCAGATTCTGAAGGATACATTTATGATGCCGACGGAATCGACGCAGAAAAGTTATCATGGGTTATGGATCTTAAAAATGTGCGTAGAGGTCGTATTTCTGAATATGCCAAGCAATATCCGAATGCAAAGTTTGTTGCAGGCAAAAGACCATGGGAGGTAAGTGCCCACATTGCTTTGCCATGCGCTACACAAAACGAACTCAATGGTGAAGAAGCACAATTACTTATTTCAAATGGAGTAATGTGTGTGGCTGAAGGAGCTAATATGCCATCAACGCCAGAAGCCATTGCAGCCTTTCAAGCGGCGAAAGTTTTGTTTTCACCAGGCAAGGCATCTAATGCAGGTGGAGTAGCAACCTCAGGTCTTGAAATGTCTCAAAATTCACTGCGCTTGTCTTGGTCAGCAGAGGAGGTAGATACGCGTTTGCATGGCATTATGGTTTCTATCCACGAGGCCTGCGTGAAATACGGAACCGAAACCGATGGTCATGTTGACTACGTCAAGGGAGCAAATGTGGCGGGCTTTGTCAAAGTGGCTGATGCCATGATTGATCAAGGTCTGGTGTAAAATATCAATTTCTAATTAAAGGCCTTTCTATGAGAAGGGCCTTTTTTATTTTTGTACATGCGCCATTGTTTGTATCTGATCATTTTCATTTTTTTGCAGTCACATCAGCTTTTTAGCCAGTATTCCATTGCTTTAGGCGGCGCCATTCACCGTTATGATCAAGTTATTGCCATCAAAGGAATGCGAGCATATTCAACTGTAAATCTTGGATTGGATCTTGGCTTAGGTGTGGAGCGCAGTCTGCAGGGGGCATTGGCGCCACAATTTGCCGCCTTTTTACAGATTCCATTACTTGCTCAATCTGATCAAAAAGCATCCGCGCTCTTTGGATTTTTAAGGTATCAATTTGATTTTCAGCAATCGGCAATTTTAGATACTTATCATGGGTTTTACCCTGGTTTGGGTTGCGCCCTGGGCAAGAATAAACAATTAGCATTCCAATTTTCTGTGGGTCTTGTATTGGAAAAAATATATGGCGCAGGATCAGCAGTACCTCAGGGCATTTACTTTTTGAATCCACAATTGCAATGTATGTATCAACTCTGGAAAAAGTAGCGTGAGAAATTTGAATCTATCTATAATAAAATCTTTTGTTCTTTATGCGCTTATCATGAGTGGCTTCATCTCTTGTAATAAGCAAGAAAGTTATCCAGAAGTCAAGGTTTTTGGTCATGCGGGTATGGGGATGGACATAGGGATGAGTGTTTTTCACGACAATTCCCTTGAGGCCATCCAATTGGCTTTGTCTTTGCCTGGCATAGATGGTGTTGAGGTGGATGTGCGGATGAGCGCCGATGGCACACTTTGGTTGTATCATGAAAATCTATTGGAAACACACACAGATGGTGTAGGCTGTATTTTTGAATCCACAGATCAGGTGCTTTCAAAAGTCAGATACAAAACATTGCATAAGGAAAATTTGGCTCGGCTCGAACAAGTTTTACCATTTCTTGGAAGCCATACGCTTATTTTAGATCTAAAGCACTGGAATAGCTGCACTAGTGGATACGTAGATATGCAGCGCTTTAAGCAGGCTATTGATGCCATTGATCAAAAATATAGGGCACAACTTATTTTAGACTCATCTAATCCGAATTGGATGGCCGACTTGGTCGAAGATTACAAAGTAGTGTTTTCTACAACGAGTTTTGAGGAAGGATTGTTGCAATTAGAAAAAGTACCTCAAATCAGTGGCCTGATGCTGCGTAGTCAGGATATTTCTTCACAACAAATAGAACAACTAAAAAATCTGGGTAAGGAGTGTTTTTTGTTTGAGATGCGTTCTAGTAAAAAACAAAGGGCAACACTTCAAAAGCTGCCCTATGCGATTTTAGCAGATGATCCACGTGGTGCGCTGGTCATCAGAGATTGATTATTTTTTGTAGAAAGGTAGCTTCACCACCTTGGCCTTGATACCTTTGTCGCGTATCGAAATAAAAATTTCTGTGTCAAGTGCAGCATGATCGATCTGCACATACCCCAAACCTATTCCTATTTTTAAGCTCGGTGACATTGTTCCGGAGGTTACTTTTCCAATTTGATGTCCTGCCTGATCTACAATTGGGTAGTCGTGGCGAGGAATACCGCGATCTAACATTTCAAAGGCAATGAGTTTGCGTGTTAAGCCCGTTTCTTTTTGGTTTTTAAGAAAATCAGCATCGATAAAATCCTTGGTGAATTTCGTGATCCAGCCTAAGCCAGCTTCTAGCGGAGAGCTATTGTCATCGATGTCGTTTCCATAGAGACAGAATCCCATTTCAAGTCTGAGAGTGTCTCTTGCAGCCAAACCTATAGGTTTGATTTTGAAGCTTTCCCCTGCTTGAAAAACAGCATTCCAAAGTTTTTCGGCATGCTCGTTCTTTACATATACTTCGAACCCACCAGAGCCGGTGTAACCGGTTGCCGATACCATCACGTTCTCAATACCGGCAAATGTGCCGTATTGAAAAGTGTAGTAGGTCATGTTGCTTAAATCAATGTCTGTGAGGCTCTGCATGGCTTTTGCTGCCATGGGGCCTTGAATGGCAAGCAAGGAGTATTGATCCGAAAGGTTTTGCATTTCCACTCCCAAATCGTTGTGGCTAACTATCCAATCCCAATCCTTTTCAATATTGGAGGCATTTACCACAATAAAGTAGGTTTCTGCGTCAACGCGGTAAATGATCAAATCGTCAATGATGCCTCCTTTACCGTTGGGCATGCAGCTGTATTGAGCTTTGCCGTCAAAAAGTAAGGCTGCGTCGTTGGTACAAACTTTTTGAATTAGGGCTAGTGCTTGTGGTCCTTTAAGTAAAAACTCACCCATATGAGATACATCAAAAACACCAACGCCTGTGCGCACAGTTTCGTGTTCAGCGTTGACGCCTTCGTATTGAACGGGCATATTGTATCCGGCGAAAGGCACCATTTTAGCGCCAAGAGCTTCGTGTAGATGGGTAAGGGCAGTATTTTTCATCTTATCCTTTGACACGTTCTACGTACACACCTGTTCGCGTATCAATTTTGATTACCTCGCCATTGTCAATAAACAATGGTACCCTAACCTCTGCTCCTGTCGCAATAGTGGCAGGTTTCATTGAGTTGGTGGCTGTATCACCTTTCACTCCCGGTTCAGTATAAGTTACTTCAGATATGATGTACATCGGTAGTTCTACCACAAGAGGCATTTCTTCTTCGGCATGATAGAGAATATTAACAGTCATACCCTCTTGCAAAAATCCTGGTTTTTCAACCATCTTCAATGGAATTTCAACTTGTTCAAAAGTTTCATTATTCATGAAGATATACCCCTCCGCTTCTTGGTAAAGGTATTGATATTCACGATTTTCAATACGTACAGGCTCAATTTTATGACCTGCAGAAAAGGTGTGATCAAGAACCTTTCCGGATTCAATTTGACGCATTTTAGTGCGCACAAATGCCGGTCCCTTTCCAGGTTTGACGTGTTGAAATTCAATAATTTGAAAAAGTTTTTCGTTGTGCTTAATGCACAATCCGTTTCGGATATCTGCAGTAGTTGCCATAATTCTGAATCAATTTGTGCGCAAATATAGCCGAAATCCTATTGTTATCAACACATTTAGTTTATAATTTCTCTAGGCACTGTGTGTCGTGAGGCGCTAGGTTTGTTATTTTTGTTTGTTCCAAAATTTTTTGTGCTACATGGCTGAAAATCAATATACCGAAGACAATATCCGTTCCTTAGATTGGAAGGAACACATCCGTTTGCGTCCAGGAATGTACATTGGAAAGCTTGGCGATGGTGCTGCGGCCGATGACGGCATCTACATATTGGTCAAAGAGGTCGTTGACAACTGCATAGATGAATTTGTCATGGGCAACGGAAAGAAGGTTGACATCAAAGTCAAGGATGGCAAGGTAGAAATTAGAGATTACGGCCGTGGGATTCCGCTAGGCAAAGTCGTGGAGGTCGTATCTAAGATGAATACCGGCGGAAAATACGACTCAAAAGCTTTCAAAAAATCTGTCGGATTGAATGGGGTAGGGACAAAAGCAGTCAATGCGCTATCTTCATTATTTACCGTGTATGCAGTGCGCGATGGGGAGAAGAAAACAGCGGTATTTGAACGCGGCGAACTCTTATCTGAAACGCCCATTGAAAAGACTGACGAAGCAAACGGTACTTTTGTAAGTTTTATCCCCGATGATAGCATCTTTAAAAAGTATGCCTTCAAAACGGCCTACTTGGATAAAATGATGTGGAACTATTGTTACCTCAACCGTGGGCTCTCCATCTATTTTAACGGTGAAAAATACAATTCTAAGGATGGGCTCAAGGATTTGCTTGAAAACAACATGGATGGCGATCCACTTTATCCGATCATCCATCTCGAGGACGAAGACATTGAGGTGGCCTTTACTCATGGCCGCACTTATGGCGAAGATTACTACTCTTTTGTCAATGGCCAACATACCACCCAAGGAGGCACACATCAAAGTGCATTTCGCGAATCTGTAGCTAAAGTTATCCGCGATTTTTACAATAAAAACTATGAAGCCTCAGACATCAGGCAGTCTATTGTTGCGGCGGTTGCTGTCAAAGTCATTGAGCCTGTATTTGAATCCCAGACCAAAACCAAATTGGGTTCTCAAGAGATTGAACCAGGGGGCAAATCGATGCGCGCTTTTGTGAATGATTTTCTCAAAGATAAACTCGATAATTTTCTCCATAAAAACCCCGAGGTTGCCGAAATCATTGAAAAGAAAATTAAGCAGTCAGAGCGCGAACGCAAAGATTTGGCCGGCATACGCAAGTTGGCCCGAGACCGCTCCAAAAAGGCGAGTTTGCACAACAAAAAACTGCGCGACTGCCGTACGCACCTCACGGATTTAAAAGATGAGCGTCGTGAAGATACAACGCTCTTTATCACCGAAGGAGATTCGGCCAGTGGATCCATTACCAAGTCAAGGGATGTCAATACACAAGCTGTCTTTTCTTTGCGTGGAAAACCACTGAATTGTTACGGCCTGACCAAAAAGGTGGTTTATGAAAACGAAGAGTTCAATCTCATTCAAGCCGCTCTTGACATCGAAGAAGACATGGACAATTTGCGCTACAATAGAATTGTCATTGCTACCGATGCCGATGTAGATGGCATGCACATCCGTATGCTATTGCTCACTTTCTTTTTGCAGTTTTTTCCCGACTTAGTGAAAAGAAACCATGTTTATGTACTACAAACGCCATTGTTTAGGGTTCGAAATAAAAAGAAGACTATTTATTGCTATTCTGAAGATGAGCGTAGGGCAGCTATGCTTGAATTGGGAAAAAATCCTGAGATCACTCGCTTCAAAGGGCTAGGCGAGATTTCCCCTGATGAATTTATCCATTTTATCGGCGAAGACATACGCCTTGAGCCGGTAATACTCACCAAAGATGCGTCCATAGACTCTATTTTATCCTATTTCATGGGTAAAAACACACCTGAAAGGCAAGACTTTATTATCGACAACTTACGTGTAGAGAAGGATTTGCCAGAGGAAATGAGCGCAGCCAATCAAGAAGAAACATCCACCACTGAACTCGCATCCTAAACATGGCAGAAGACGAATTTGAAGACCAACAATTAGAAGGACAGGAGCACAACCCCTTTGAAAAACAACATCTTGACGACAAGATCGTTCCGCTCAATGGGCTATATCAGAATTGGTTCTTGGATTATGCAAGCTATGTTATTCTAGAACGTGCCGTACCGAGTTTATACGATGGGCTCAAGCCTGTGCAACGTCGTATTTTGCATTCCATGCGTGAAATGGAAGATGGTCGTTACAATAAAGTAGCGAATATCATTGGTAATACCATGAAGTATCACCCGCATGGCGATGCGTCCATCGGAGATGCCTTAGTGCAAATTGGACAAAAGGACTTGCTTGTTGACTGTCAGGGAAACTGGGGCAATACCTTAACTGGAGACGGTGCTGCGGCTCCGCGCTACATTGAAGCCAGGTTATCAAAATTTGCCTTGCATGTTGCCTTTAATCCAAAGACTACCAATTGGTTGGCTTCTTATGACGGCCGAAACAAGGAGCCACAGCAATTGCCTATGAAATTTCCTTTGCTTTTGGCACAAGGAGCGGAAGGCATTGCCGTTGGTATGGCCTGTAAATTTTTGCCGCACAATTTTATTGAGCTCATCGATCAATCGATCAATCACCTTAGGGGTAAAAAAGTGGAGATTTTACCAGATTTCCCCAATGGTGGAATGGCTGATTTTTCTGGCTACAACGATGGTTTAAGAGGGGGACGGGTGCGCATTCGTGCTAAAATTAGAAAGGTTGACAACAAAACCCTCATTATCAATGAGATACCCTATGGCACCACCACCACTTCACTCATTGAATCTGTTATAAAAGCCAATGACAAGGGAAAGATTAAGATTAAAAAAATAGAAGACAATACCTCTTCAGAAGCTGAAATTATTGTTCACTTAGCCCCAGGGGTGTCTCCGGATAAAACCATTGATGCGCTCTATGCCTTTACTGATTGTGAAGTTTCTGTATCTCCAAATTCTTCGATCATTGATGGTGAAAAACCCCGCTTTCTTGGTGTTTCGGAAATTCTAAAAATCAACACCGATCATACTGCTGCACTGCTCAAACTCGAACTAGAGATCAAACTCGATGAACTTGAACGACAGTGGCATTTCTCTACTTTAGAGAAGCTTTTCATCAACAATGAAATGTACATTGATTTCAAGCTCTACAGTGATCGCGAAACTCTTTATGCCTATTTGTACGATAGGTTCAAACCTTTTAAGAAGCAACTCTTAAGAGAAATTCAAGACGAAGACCTGCACAAACTCACGCAGATTCCAATGATTCGCATTACGCGTTTCGATGCCGATAAGGCAGATGAAGCACTCTTAAAAATTGAAGAAGAAATTCAACAAGTGAAGCATCACTTGGCCAATCTAGTGGAGTTTGCTATTGAATATTACAAGGATCTCAAAAAACGTTTTGGGGCGGGTCGAGAGCGCAAAACCGAAATCAAAACTTTTGATACCATATCGGCAACCAAAGTAATTATTGCCAACCGTAAACTTTATGTAGACTACGAAGAAGGATTTATAGGATACGGGCTTAAAAAAAATGAAGCCATTTGTGATTGTTCGGAAATTGACGACGTCATTTGTTTTTTCTCGAGTGGAAAAATGATGGTCACAAAGATTGCCGATAAAAAATTCATTGGCAAAGGGCTCATATACGCCAATGTTTGGAAGAAGGGTGACACACGCACCATTTACCACCTTATCTATCAAGATGGAACAGGTGGAGCCACCATGATGAAGCGATTCTATGTGAATTCTATTACCCGCGACACCGAATACGACCTCACTAAAGGCACCAAAGGCACCAAAATGCTTTACTTCAGTGTGCATCCGAACGGAGAACGCGAGGTGGTCAGTGTGATGCTCAGACCGCGTCCGCACCTCAAGCGCTTAAGATTCGATATTGATTTGGGTGCTTTGCTGATCAAAGGCCGCAATTCGGCAGGCAATCGAGTGACCAAAGAGATCATCCAGAAAATTGTTCAAAAAGAGGTAGGTGGTTCTACACTTGCGGCGCGTAAAATTTGGTACGATACCGTGGTGGGTAGGCTCAATGATGAAGGCCGAGGAAAGTTTTTAGGATCGTTCAAAGGGGATGATAAAATTCTGACCTTATACAAAAATGGCGATTATCGTTTGAGCAGTTTTGATTTGGCTACCCATTTCGATGAAGACATGATGCACATTGAAAAATGGATCCCCGACAGACCAATTTCGGCTGTTTACTATGATGCTGAGAAAGAATTGCATTACGTCAAACGCTTCGTTTGTGAGGTGACCCAAGACAAAAGAGTTGGTTTCATTTCAGAAGCTCCAGGCTCTTATCTGGATTTGGTATCAACAGCATACAGGCCCGAGGCGAGAATTATTTTCAATAAGTTACTCAAAGAAACCAAGAATCTTCCAGACCAAGTTTTGAACCTTGCAGATCTCATTGAAGTCAAAGGCATGAAGGCCCAGGGCAATCAAATGACCAAACTCAAAGTCAAAGAAATTATCCTCACACATCCCATCGACGAAAGCCCTGAACCTTGGCCCAATTTAGTTCAAGATGATGCCACCATTTCCGATGAGGCCGCAGTGGATGATGCACAGCTAACAACCATGGAATGGGATCTTTCTAAAAATGACGAAGGCAATCCGGATCAAATTCCACTTTTTGATACCGATACCGATACCGATACCCAGTAATAGGGGTCGAAATAAATGAGCAAGATCATTTTTTTTCACCTTAGGCTTTGCTTATTTTTGTAAGAAACAAAACAGAGACAAATGAAATTGCTCAAAGAAGATCGAATCAATTACCTCAACATCGGCCTAATGCTCATTACAGCAGTATTGGCTTATTATTTCCCATTTGAGACCTTTCTTTTGGCCTACGCTTATTTAGGCCCTTTGCATTACCTCACTGAAATTAGCTGGTTGCACGATAGACAGTACTATGCCAAGGGAAAATGGGATAACATAGCACTTTGGATTGTCGGTATTTTACTATCCTATGCGGCTTTTGCCAAGGATTTTGGTTTTAGTAAAGATGTGTATGATTATTTCGTAGAAATGAACCTCTTTGATAAACTCTTGGTTTTTGCGCTGTTTGCTTCTGTTCTTTTTGCGCTGGTAAAAAATCTTTGGATCAAATTAGGAGCTATTTTCTTACTTTATTTATTTGTAGGTGGCTGGCTGAGTCCAGAGCGTGCTTTGGCCAACTCAGAAAGCACGACGATTTTCGCGCTTACTGCACTCATCCCGACATTGATCCATGTTTATGTATTTACGGGGTTGTTTATGCTCTATGGCGCACTGAAAACACGCAGTAAGTCTGGACTTTGGCAAATAGTTGGCTTTGTATTGGTTCCGCTTGTTTTAGTTTTTAGTTTACCTGTTGACACCCAGAAAGGATTCTTGTCAAACTACGGTAAAAACGCCTATTATGCCAAGGGAGATGGTTTTTACAATACCAATTACCTCATTTTGGATCATTTCGATCTAATCAAAGAACAAAAATTAACAAATAAAGAATATTTAGAAATCATCACTAAAGACGGTAACAAGGATTACTTTCTTAGAAATAAACTCATTGATTCGGCTGCATTTTTGGCCCATACGGACTCTATCTCAAAAATTGCTGAGCGTTCATTTGTTATCAAGCCGATGCCAATCAATAAGGCAAATCTTGCTCCAGAGTTTCAATTCGATCATTTGTTGTATTTTTTCGATACCTCGAGTAGGTATATCTCTAGTATCAATGAATACCGTTTTGAGCCTTTGCCAAAAAAAATCTTAAAGTCCCGCTCTAAAAAAGAGATCGATGCCTTGATATATTTTTCTGAATTTGGGATCATGCTCATGCGTTTTATCGCCTTTGCCTACCTCTATCATTATTTGAATTGGTTTTCTAAAACTGAAGTAATTCGTTGGCACAAGGTTCCTAAAGTGAGATTCATTATAGTTATAGTTGTGTGGCTGGCTTCATCAGCCTTCTACGCTTATGACTATTCCTTGGGCCTTAGTTTGTTATTTTTCTTGAGTTTTTCTCACGTACTGCTCGAGTTTCCACTCAATATTGTTTCCATAGTTGGTATTGGAACGGAGTCCTTATCAATTTTTAAAAATGGTTTTAAAAAACCAGTAAAGTCTTAAACTAAAACCCTCCTATGCTAAAATTTTATTCTGTACTTGGCGCTATTTTCAGTGCAACAATGTGCTTCGCTCAATTGGTGAGTTTTACCCAAGATGGGCGGTATACGCTTTCAAGTGAGGGAGCCTCTTACTTTGCCAACCTTTCTTTGGATTGTACTACCAAACCAGCACCGCATTACTACTATAACGTGTTAAGACAGCCCGGAGACACCAAAACACCCACTGATATTTGGCCTGCATTTTATGGTTGTTATGATTGGCACAGCGCCGTACACAACCATTGGGCTTTAATAAAATTGCTCAAAACTTTTCCAGATATCCAAGAGGCGGCTGCCATACGCGCTAAACTAGAGGAGAGTTTTAGTGAAGAAAACATCCTACAAGAAGTGCGGTATTTTGAAAATAACCGCGAACAATTCGTTTTTGAATTCCCTTATGGTCAAGGTTGGTTGCTCAAAGTAGCCGATGAATTGGCGCGTTGGAATGATGTTGATGCCGCTCGTTGGCTCCAAAATTTAGGCCCACTGCACCGTTTATGTGCTGCCGTGGCGCAAGTTGTTTGGAAAGATGTAAAGGAGGTGAAGCTATCTGGTTCCCATGATGCAACTTCCCTAAATTTATCCTTTGCCATAGACTACGCGCGCACCTTCGGTGACGAAGACTTGCTCAAAGTAACCCTAAAAGCGAGCAAACGATATTTTGGTAAAATGACCGCGGCACCACTCCGGCGAGAACCTTTTGACTACGACTTCATGTCAGCGTCCTTATTAGTGACGGATTTAATGCGCAAGGTATACACCCAAGATGAATACCTCAAGTGGGTAAAAGGTTTTGCACCAGGTTTATTTAATGCCGAAAGTGCTATCAAGGATTTGCATATCAAGCGCAGTGAAAAGCACGATGGCTATGAATCTCATTGGGATGGCTACCATCTGAACCGCATTTGGTGTCTGAATGGCATGCTCAAATCATTGCCTCAAGATTACCTAAACCCAGCCACCAAAGAAGTATGGGTAAAAAGTATGAACGACATGTGGGATTACGCTCAAGAAAGCATCGGCAAAGGAAATTATGACATAGACCATTGGCTGTCGTCTTTCTCGGTCTTTGCATTAATTGGCTACGAGTAGCGCTACTGCCTCAAGCGCCCACTGCAATTGTTCTTCACGACTTAGTTCTGTGGTGTCAAGTACTATGGCATCAGATGCTTGCTTGAGAGGGCTTTCTGCTCTTGTGCTATCTAGCTGATCTCTCTGAAGTAGGTTCTTTTTGACATCGTCCTGGGCAATTTGCTCTCCTTTTGCTTGTAATTCTGCAAGTCTTCGGGCTGTTCGTACTTCTGTACTTGCCGTTACAAATATTTTAAGTTCTGCATTGGGAAACACGACTGTACCAATGTCTCGGCCGTCCATCACAATACCACCGCTTTTACCCATGGCTTGTTGGAGCGCCACAAGTTTGTTTCGAACACTTTTAATAGTAGCCACCTGAGAAACTATATTAGCCACTCGAGGGGTGCGAATAGCATCGGTGATATTTTGACCGTTTAAAAAGATGAGTTGTGAGGCCTTGATTTCTAAATGGATCTTGTCAAGATGGTTTTCTAATTGTTCAATGTTGACCACATTATCTTCCGTGATGAGGTGATTTTGCAAGCAAAAATAAGCAACGGCGCGATACATCGCGCCGGAGTCAATGAAGGTATAATTGAGTGCTGAGGCAAGCGCTTTTGCCAAAGTGCTTTTGCCACAAGCGGCATGGCCATCAATTGCTATGGTTATTTTTTTTGGCATTAATAGTATATTGCTCTGCGTACTTGGGTAATGTATTTAGCCATACGGATCACTTGCTTGGTGTAACCAAATTCGTTGTCGTACCAAGCGTAGAGCACCACATTTTTGCCATCCAATGAAACGATACTGGCATTGGAGTCAAAAACACTACAACAGGTATTGCCAATGATATCCGAAGACACCAATTCTGGGTCGTAGGAATAGAAAATTTGGTTTACCAAATCCCCATGTAATGCAGCATCCTTGATGACGGCATTGATTTGCTCAAGAGTGACTGTTTTTTCCAGTTCCAAACTTAAAATGGCCAAAGAACCATTGGGTGTAGGTACCCTCACGGCATTGGCAGTAAGTTTGTCTTTTAATTCTGGGATAACTTTCGTTACTGCAGATCCAGCACCTGTGGAGGTGATTACCATATTGACCGCAGCAGAGCGCCCTCTACGCGGTTTTTTATGCATGTTGTCAAGAAGATTTTGGTCATTGGTGTAGGCATGCACTGTTTCAATATGCCCTTTTACTACTCCAAAATGATCATTGACCACCTTTAAAATGGGCGAAATGGCATTGGTGGTGCATGATGCAGCTGAAAAAATATTTTCATTGACCACATCGAGGGTGTGCTGATTGATTCCATAAACGACGTTTGGAATTTCCTTGCCAGGAGCTGTGAGTAGTACTTTGGCCACTCCTTTTGCTTTGAGATGCCTTGCAAGACTTTCACGGTTGGTGAAGGCACCAGTATTGTCGATGATGAGTGCATTTTGAATGCCATATGCCGTGTAATCAATGTCTTCGGGGTTAGCAGCGTCAATCATATGAACGATCTGACCATTGATCAAAAGACGTTTTTTAGCAAGGTCCTCAATCACTGAGCCTTTGAATGCGCCATGTACGGAATCATTACGCAAGAGTGAAGCCCGCTTGATGATGTCTGCATCTGAAGCGCCGCGTGTGACAATGGCACGAAGTCGCAATTGCTGGCCTTTTCCTGCTTGCTTGATCAATTCACGAGCAGCTAAACGGCCGATACGACCAAAGCCATACAATACCACATCTCGCGGTTCAATGGCTGCAGGAATTTGAAGGCTTCCGAGTTTTTCCATTAAAAAACGCGCCATTCCATTTTGTTGTGTCTGTCCATTGAGCCATTCACTTGCCAAAAGGCCAATGTCTAATTTTGAGGCTGGAACATCTAAACTAGCTAAGATTTCTGCCAGTGCGGCAGTGGTGAATACGTCAATGGGTTTGTTGACCACATTTCTAGCATATTCATGCAAATTCAAAATTTCAGAGATAGTGATGTCTGTAAGGTGGTTTCTAAATAGGACCAACTCGATACCCTTATCGTAAAGTAATTCACCTACTTTACTTTGTAATTTGACTGCTGCTCGTTCGCGTTCAATATGCAAATTGAGCTCTTTTTCATAACCTTCTTTGGTTTCCATGTTGTTGATTGATGTTGATGATTGCAAATATCACAAAAAAAAGGCTACCCAAGTTGAGTAGCCTTCAATGATTTAGCCAAGATAAGACTTCAAGAGCTTATTTCGAGAGGTGTGTCGGAGTCGGCGGATTGCTTTCTCTTTGATTTGTCTCACACGCTCGCGGGTGAGGTTGAATTTGGCTCCAATTTCTTCAAGGGTGAGTCCATGGTTCATGCCAATTCCAAAAAACAGGCGAATAATTTCGCGTTCTTTGTCTGTAAGTGTGCTCAGTGAGCGCTCGATTTCTTTTTGTAAAGACTCGGCCATGAGATGGTGGTCAGTACGTGGAGAATCTTGGTTGGCCATGACATCCATGAGCGTTCCGCCATCGTCATTAGTTGTAAGTGGCGCATCCATAGATACGTGGCGCCCCGAAACGTTCAAACTTTCTTTGATTTTATCTTCAGGAACTTCTAGGGCTTCGGCAAGTTCTTCTGCACTCGGCGGACGCTCAAACTCTTGTTCAAGTCGAGAAAATGCTTTGTTGATTTTATTCAACGAACCTACCTGATTGAGGGGCAGACGAACAATTCGCGCTTGCTCTGCCAATGCTTGAAGGATAGACTGACGAATCCACCACACGGCATAGGAAATGAATTTAAAACCGCGTGTTTCATCGAATTTTTGTGCTGCTTTAATTAGGCCTAAATTACCTTCATTGATGAGGTCGGGTAGGGTAAGCCCTTGGTTTTGATATTGTTTGGCAACAGAAACCACAAAGCGCAAATTTGCTCTCGTTAGCTTTTCTAAGGCTTTTTGATCGCCGGCTTTAATTCGGCGAGCTAATTCTACTTCTTCCTCTGCTGTAATGAGTTCTTCACGACCAATGTCTTGGAGGTATTTATCCAGAGATTGACTCTCTCTGTTTGTAATCGATTTGGTTATTTTTAATTGTCTCATGCGCGAATTTGTGCTGAATAAAACGGAATTATTTAGATTTCTTGGTATTGAAGCAAAGTAACGCCGAAAATCAGGGATAAAAAAATTTGAACAGTCCTTTTTTTATTGAGTTATTAACGAGTTCTTAACTTTTTTCAACGACCTTATCTTCTGCTTCTAGATCCTTATAAACCAAAGCCTCGATAGTCTTTTTTACCTGATTCATCCATGATTTCTAATAAGATACCTCGATTGACACCACTCAATTTTTGAGTAAGTTCCTCAACGGTTTCAATGGGTTCGTTATTGACCTTAGTGATGATTGTTCCCTCTCCAAGACCAATGGATTTGAGTTTGCCTGTAGTGATGCTTTTGATCTTCACGCCATAAGAGATGTTGAGCTCTTTTTTCTCTTTATCGGTGAGCTCAATAAAGGTGGCGCCCAGTGCATTATTTTTACTTATTTCTTCTTTGGTAAGTAGCTGGGTGTCTCCATCCTGATTGCGCAAAACTAACTCTTTTGTGATGATATCACCATCCTTCTGACGCACACTGATACTCACTTTGTCGCCTGGGCGTCTTTTACCTATTTCTTCTTGCAGTGCAGCAACGGAATTTACTTCTTTGCTACCGATTTTTAAAATCACATCTCCATCCTTGAGCCCAGCTTTGTCTGCTGAACCTCCTTCGATGATTTTAGCTATGTATACACCTTTTAGGTCGGGGAGTTTATTTTTCTCTTTGATTTCTTGACTCACATCTGAAATTTGAACACCGAGATAGCCGCGTTGTACTATTCCAAAATCGATCAAATCACGCATTACTTTATCAACTAAATTTACCGGTACGGCAAACGAATAACCTGCATATGAGCCCGTTTGCGAGGCAATTGCTGTATTGATGCCAATGAGTTCACCGCGTGTATTAACAAGTGCTCCACCGCTATTACCTGGATTGACTGCAGCATCTGTTTGTATGAAAGATTCTATTGGCACCACATCCTTTGAACTTCTTTCGGAAAGCAGGTTGATATTGCGTGCTTTGGCTGATACAATACCTGCTGTAACGGTAGAGGTCAGGTTAAAGGGATTGCCAACTGCCAATACCCATTCACCAATTTTAAGATCATCGGAGTTGCCTATGGGTATAGCTGGAAAATTTTCACCCTCTATTTTAAGAACAGCAATGTCCGTTGATGGATCGGCACCCACCACTTTGGCATCGTATTTTGAATTGTCGTTGAGAATTACTTGGATTTCACTTGCGTTCTCAATCACATGGTTGTTGGTAACAATATAGCCTTGTGAAGAGACGATCACTCCGGATCCAGCCCCCGAACCGTATTGTTTGAATTCGCGACCCCCGGCCCCTGGACCGTAGAAAAATTCTTGAAACGGATCTCGTTGAAAGGTAGTCTGTACGACTTTGGTTGTAATGTGAACCACTGAATGCACTGTGTTTTCTGCAGCGCTCGTAAAATCCAAGCCTTGAGGTACATTTTGAAAATCTACCTGCTGAACATGAGCGCGCCTATTTCCGTCAATGACTTGGTCTGAGAGGTTGCCACTATGGTGCTGTATAATGACATAAGTAGCCAAAGGAAGGGTACCGCCTAGAATACCCAAGCCGAATAATTTGAGTGTACTGGTAAGTGTCATGATGTCAGTTTTAAATTCTTATTGGGGATAACGCAAATAGTGTTCCAAAAATTGTATTGAATTTGTTAAATTTTATTAAAACAACCTAACGCGAATTGGCTTATTTTTGTTCATACGTAATGACAATAGAATTCTACAAATATCAAGGTACCGGCAATGATTTTATCATGCTAGACAACACCTCTGGGCAACATGACAATTTGTCAATTGAAGAGATTCAAAAAATGTGCGACCGAAAATTTGGCATTGGCGCCGACGGGCTTATCCGCATTGATCAGCATGCCCAAGTGGATTTTCAAATGACCTATTACAATGCGGATGGCACGCAATCTTTTTGTGGCAATGGCGCACGTTGTGCGGTAGCTTTCGCAGGTTTTTTGGGCCTCTTAAAATCAGCTCAAACAGAATTTATTGCCATCGACGGCAAACATCAAGCCTGGTTATGCCAAGAGGAAGTGAAATTGAAAATGGCCGATGTTTTGCCAATAAAGGTTTTGGACGCAGCCTTTGAGCTTCATACTGGATCTCCTCATTATGTAATATTGGATGACAATCATCAAAGCGATCATGTCTTGGCCCTAGGCCGTGAAATACGCTATAGTCCGAGCTACAAAACACAAGGTATCAATGTCAATTTACTTTCAGTGGGTCAAAACAGTATTCGAGTAGCCACCTACGAGCGTGGAGTAGAAAATGAGACCCTGTCTTGTGGGACTGGTGTGACTGCTGCCGCATTGGTGGTAGCCCAACTTCAAAAAATACCTCAGGGATCACTTGACATTCAAACTAAAGGAGGGCAACTCAAAGTGCAGTGGCAGCAGCGTGCCGATGGCTCCTATACAGAGGTCTATTTGATTGGACCTGCGATTAGTGTATACAAAGGAAACTATTTGCTATGAGCTTGATAGGTCAAAAAATTGCATTACGCGCAGTCGAAAAAGACGATGCCAGTACGATATTTTTATGGGAAAACAATCCGGCCAATTGGAAAGTTTCCAATACAGAATTACCCTTTTCTTTGTATGACATTCTTCAATTGATAGAACAGCAATCTGATATTCGAAAATCTGGTCAAATGCGTTTGGTAATTGAATCCTTACCAGCAAAAAGGCCTGTGGGGGTGATTGATCTTTATGACATCAATTTCAAGCATGGTTACGCCGCCGTTGGCATCCTCATTGCAACGGATGCAGATAAAGGAAAGGGTTTTGCCAGTGAAGCTCTGTCACTATTTAGCCGATACTGTGCTGACATATTAGAATTACGCAATTTGTATTGCCAAATTCATCATGACAATTCGCCTAGCATTGCCCTTTTTGAAAAGGCGGGTTTTGAACATGTTGGCACACGTAAAAATTGGTTGCGCTACAAAAATCAATATTTTGATGAATTAACTTTTCAATTATGTCTAAAAAGCAGCAAATAGTTTTGTTAATTGGCGTTCTGCTCATTGGCATTTCATTACTACTTTATCCTAAGTTGAGATATTTTTATGCGGCTATTCAGAAATCGAGCAATTCAACTGAAGTGGTGGTATTCCTGTCTAGCAAAACACAAGATTTAAATGTCAAAAGCATTGCAAAAATGCTTGAAAATAAAGGCGTGATTTCAAATCTTGAATTATTTGAATTGGTCGGCACAGAAAAAAAAATGGCCTCTGACCAAATTGCAACAGGTAAATACATTATAGCACCGGGAACTGCTTACCGTCATATCTGGAATGGATTCAAAAAAAACAACCAAGGAAATGGCAATGCAGAACAGACAGTGAGTGTCAGTTTTGAAAATTGCCGCACTATTTACCAATTGGCAGCTAAAATTCAAAATCAATTAGATTTAGACAGTTCAGCACTCATCACTTACCTACAGAATGGGCAAACCTTATCTAGGCTAGGTTTTACCTTGGAGCAAGTGCCAGCACTTTTCATCCCCAATACCTATGAACTCTACTGGGATCAAACTCCTGCTCAATTTGTGGCTCATATGGCCGATGAATTTAAAAATTTCTGGAGCCCACGGCGCATGCGTCAATTGCAAAAAATTGGTTTGAATGCACCTTCAGAGGCAGTAACTTTAGCAAGTATAGTTTATTCAGAGCAATCTAGGATTTCTAAAGAATGGCCAGTCATTGCAGGGCTCTATCTCAATCGATTAAGGCAAAATATTAAACTGCAATCGGATCCTACGTTTAAATTTTGTTGGGGGGATGAACTGCGAGGTGTACAAAGATTGTTGTATGTGCACAGAGATATAGATTGCCCCTACAATACATATAAAATAAAAGGTTTGCCACCGGGCCCAATTTATTTTCCTCCACCAGCGGTGGTAGATGCCGTATTGAATCCAGATCAAAATAATTATATCTTTATGTGTGCTAAGCCTGATCATTCAAAAACACACAATTTTACTGATTCGGGTCAGCAACATAGTAAAAATGCCAAAGCCTTTCAACAATGGTTGGCGGCAGGTCAACCCTAGTTTTATCAATGAAAAGAAGACAATTTATTCGTTTTGGCGCTGCCTTGGGCGCCTTAAGTGTAGTCAAACCTGGGCAAGCAAGTACTGTACTAAGTCAATCATACCAAGGCAAGGCTGCAGGCCCCATCGTATTATCTACATGGAATCATGGGCTTGCTGCCAATGAAGGCGCTTGGAAAGTGCTGCAAAATGGTGGATCGGCCCTTGACGCGGTTCAAAATGGGGTAATGGTAACTGAAGCAGATTTGAGTAACCGCAGTGTTGGTGTGGGTGGAAGGCCGGACCGCGATGGCCACGTTACCCTTGATGCTTGCATCATGAGTGGGGATTCTCGCTGTGGATCTGTCGCATTTTTAGAAGGAATAGCTCATCCAATTAGTGTTGCACGTGCCGTTATGGAACGCACGCAGCATGTCATGCTCGTTGGTGACGGAGCGCGCCAGTTTGCCTTAGAACAAGGTTTTGAAACGGCCAAAATGCCCATCGACGAAGTGAAGAAAGACTACCAAGAATGGCGCAAGATGAACAAAGATTTGTTTAAGAAACCTGAGATCAATCATGAAAATCACGATACCATTGGTATGATTGCCATGGATGCAGATGGAAAGCTTGCTGGTGCTTGTACCACAAGTGGCTGGGCATACAAGATGCATGGACGTGTAGGTGATTCTCCGATCATTGGCGCAGGTTTGTTTGTTGATGACCAAGTAGGTGCTGCTACGGCAACTGGTCTTGGAGAGGCTATTATTCGAGTTGCAGGAAGCCATACTGTTGTGGAATTGATGCGTCATGGCTATAGTCCTTTTGAGGCGTGCAAAGAGGCTTGTATGCGCATTATTACCAAACATTCTGATTTCGATCTAAAAGGTTTGCAATGCGGATTTATTGCCTTAGACAAGGACGGCAATTATGGGGCATATTCAATTTATAATGGTTTTAATTTTGCTTTGCGCACTTCACAGAGCGAGGCCTTGATCGATGCTAAATTTGACAGAGGTTGGTAAGATGCGTCTTGTAAGCTTTCTCTTCATATTCGTTATTATTTTTTCTTCGAGTGCACAAAAAGTACTCCAATGGGAAGTGTATCATCCTATAAAAGAAGTATGGATGCCATTTGGTGAAGCGGGCTCTGTTCAAGAATATCTTTGGCATGCCAATGAATTACCGGATCCGTTCTATGGAGACAACGAAAAGAGTTACCAATGGATAGAGGATGTTGAATGGAATTTCCGCTCACGCTTTTTCTTGAATGAGGACTTTTACAAGGCCAAACAACTTGTATTAGATATTCCGAACCTCGATACCTATGCCCAAATTTATATCAACGGCAAATTGCTTGCCAAAACGGATAATTTCTTTTTAAAATATCGTTTCAAATTAGAAGTATCTGAGCTCAATTGTGGTTACAATACGATTGAAATCCATTTGACTCCTCCGCTTGTTTACCATCAATATACATTGCTCTCGAACACTTTTCAATATCCGGCCCCAAATGACGTATCAGTGCAAAAAGTGGCGCCTCTTACTAGAAAACCACAATACCATTTCGGTTGGGATTGGGCCCCTCGGATCAATACCATAGGTTTTGCCTATCCAATTTCAATCGATGTAGCACCTCAAATAAAGGTCGAGAACGCCTTTGTAAATACTCTTGATATAAGTGAATATAACGATGCACATTTGAGGCTACATTTTGAACTCAGTAGTGTAGAAACATCATTATATTGTAAGAGCAAATATTTCGGAAATTTTCAAGTATTAAATTCGATAGCTACCAGCATCGATACGGTTATTTCTAATGCCAAACTTTGGTGGCCTTCGGGCCAGGGTGAGCAGTTTTTGTATGTGGATACCTTGCGTTTTTATGATACCAATGGAAAATTTCTTCTGCAATATCCTTATTCGTTCGGTATGCGCAAAGTTGAGCTGCTTCAACAAAAAGATGAGTGGGGTACGTCCTTTGCCTTCAAAATCAATGGTCGACCAATCTTTGCAAAAGGAGCCAATCTTATCCCTCCAGGAATCTTTGCAGGTCAAAGGCTAGATAGTGCCTATGTGGCATTGGTGCCACAGATGCAAGCTGCTCATTTCAATATGGTGCGAATTTGGGGTGGGGGAATGTATGCACCAGAGGCATTCATGAATGCATGCGACAAGGCGGGAATCATGGTATGGCATGATTTCATGTTTGCTTGTGCGATGTATCCGGCCGATAATGCATTTTTGAATCTCGTTGCAAAGGAAGCCCATCAGCAGGTTTCGAGGTTAGCGGCGCATCCATCTTTGGTATATTTCAATGGTAATAACGAAGTAGATGTGGCTTGGCATAACTGGGGTTTTCAATCTCAATATAAATTAGATAGTGACGCTCAACAAGAAATCGAAAGTGCGTATCAAAAATTATTTCATCAACTTTTGCCATTGACCATAAAAAATGTAACGGACAATTCAATACCTTACGTGCATACCTCACCTTTGAGTAATTGGGGTAAGGATGCCTATTTCAATTATGGAACCATGCATTATTGGGGTGTATGGCATGGTAAAGACCCAATCACAGACTTTGCTACAAAAATTGGGCGTTTCAATGCAGAATATGGTTTTCAAAGTTTTCCACAACCCAGTACAATTAGGTGTTTTGCACCGATGGAAGATTGCCATTTGGATTCAAAGGTCATGAAAAATCATCAAAAATCATATGTCGGAAATGGGATGATAGAAAAGCATGCCAAGCAGTTGTATGGCAAGGCCCAGAGTTTTGATCAGTTCATCTATTTTTCACAGCTGACACAACGCAAGGCTGTGAGTATGGCTATCAGTGGCCACAGGGCAGATGCTCCGCGTTGTATGGGGACATTATATTGGCAACTCAATGATTGTTGGCCAGCGCCAACTTGGTCTAGTTTGGATGATCAACTCAATTGGAAGGCCTTGCAATATGCAGTCAAACAAGATTACAGGCCAATTGCCGTGCTCGAGCAATTTACAAAAGATGGTCATTACCTGATACTAACCAATGATCTGCCTTTGGATACGCTAGTCACTATTCAGATGGAATTTTATGACCTCAATGGAGGTTTAAAAGATGTGCAACGCAGAACTTACCCACTCACTACCAATACCACTCAAGTACTTACGGCTTTGTCTGCAGATTTCCAGGGATTTGTAAAGGTGGTATTGGATGAAAATTACGAGCGCCTTTTTTCCTTTGCTGCAAAGAGAAAAACTCCTGACATTACCTTTGATTTAAAAATTATCAATATTGATACAACTCTGAAAAGAGGCGCAATTTATATTGAAAACAATGCGCCCTTGATAGATTTATGGTTGTATTCCCCATTGCAAGGTCTGCATTTTGACGACAATTTCTCAACGCTTTTGCCAGGAAAGCATCAACTGAATTTCACCTATCAAGATCACCTGCCTTTAAAAGAAGAATTACGTTATTTGTTGCGCTGAGACTTACATCTTTCAGAGCAGTATTTCACCTCTTCCCAATGCCTTTCCCATTTTTTACGCCAATTGAAGGGCCGTCCACAGCCCTGGCAAATTTTAGATGGTAAATGTTGCTTCTTCACTCCTTTCATTGCTTTGAAAACAAATTAATTCTTCTCTTGTTTTGATAATATGACAGAAAATTTATCTGAACAAGATATTGATCGCATCATAGAAATGGCCTGGGAAGATCGCACACCTTTTGATGCCATCTTATTGCAATTTGGCCTTAAAGAAGCAGAAGTCATCAAACTCATGCGTGCGGAACTAAAACCGAGCTCTTGGCGCCTGTGGCGCGCAAGAGTGCAGGGTAGGGCCACCAAACACAATGCCCTTCGCGGCTTCGAGGTGGGAAGACACAAATGTACCATGCAACGTCAAATAACGGGCAATAAGATATCCAAGCGTTAAACCATGCGAATTGATTAATTTTGCAGTGTTTTATGGAAAAATCTGTTTCCACCCATCAATTAGCTATGATACAAATTTCTCACATTCATTTTCACAAATTAGTAGGCTTTCTCTTTTTATTGTGCACTACTTTTATTTCAAATGCTCAAAACCCTAGCTCTGATACAGTTCAAATCCCAAGAGAGTCTGTAATCAGTTGTACCATTCCACCTATGCCACGCATAATAGATTACCAACCTATTGAACTTGTGGCGGGGCGTTTTTTTGCCAACTATCGATACCGCATGCAAAGTATTGATCGCATAAATTCCAAGGATTTGAATTTATTGCCAGCGAGAAGTGTTTCGGATGCCCTTAGCTATGCTGCAGGAGTTGATGTCAGGCAGCGTGGAATCTCAGGTACACAAGCAGATATAGGCATTCGAGGAGGGAATTTTGAACAAAGTTTGATCGTGGTGAATGGTTTTAAAATGACCGACCCTCAAACGGGGCATCATGCGGCAAATTTGCCTATACCCCTGATTGCAGTTTCGGATATTCAGGTATTTAAGAGCCCCACGGTACTACAATTTGGTCAGAGTGCGCTTACAGGGGCAGTTCATCTAGGGGCCTACAACAACGAATTGTTTCAGATCAAGGCACAAACCTACGGGGGTAGTTTCAATAGTTTTGGCGGCCAAGCACTGCTGAAGAATAAAATCAAGAAATACCAACAGCTCCTGGCGCTAGCTCATGACCAATCTGCAGGCCACTGGGAAAATTCTGATTTTCAGAATTACCAATTGTTTTACACCTCTGCCCATCCATTGGGTGAGAGTGAAAAAAACAGGCTCAGTTACCTTGGTGCTTTTACGAGCCGAGATTTTGGCGCCAATGGTTTTTATTCCAATAAATTCCCAGAGCAGTGGGAAAAGACTCAAATGGCGATGGTAGGAATCAAGCACAATTACAACACAACTTCCAAAAAATATGATCCTGTCTACAATTGGTTGCGCATACAACAGCAAGTGATGTATAGAAGCCATGCCGATGAGTTTAGATTAAAGCGCTTTGACCCGTCGTTCTATACCAATACACATCAGTCCACGGTTTTGAGTTATGAATTCAACATAACCTTGGGGCTTGGTGTACACGAACTCGTCTGGGGCGCAGAACAACGTTTCGAGCAGCTTTTAAGCAGTAATTTGGGCCAAAGAGAAAGACAGTATCAAAGTACCTTTGTACAAGCCAAAGGAAAGCTAGATGGCTTTCAATATGCAGCTGGCTTACTATTGTTTTCCTATGATTGGGCCAACCCTCAAATGATGCCATCCATACAATTGGGTAAAGAACTCACCTACAGCCAATTTGTATTTTTAAATTATAGCCGAGGCAACCGTGTGCCAAGCTGGACCGAAATGTATTATACAGACCCTTCTAATGTTGGCAATCCCAACCTACTGCCTGAATTTTCACACGCAGCCGAAGTCGGGTATCGCTTTTTGCCAACGGTCTACAATAGCAAAAGGTATTTCTTGAATGCTAGCGCCGCACTTTTTTACCGCCAACATACCAATATGATTGATTGGGTGAGAGATGCCTCAGCGATTTCTCCGAATCCAAACCCCTGGATGCCAGTTAATATAGCGAGTGTGGCTTTTAGCGGATTAGAAACTCAGTTTCAATATACCTTGAAAAAAAGTAGCCAATGGGGATTGAACAATTTGAAAGTCAACTATACGTATATCAATGCGAGGCATAATTTTACAAGCGAGCAAGAATCTCGCTATGCCATCACTAGCTTGCGCCATCAGCTCAATGGGCAAATTCTAATAGATTTAGGAAGTAAAATCAAGTTGAATATTACTGAGCGTTTGGTACAACGCATAGAGCAAGAATTGTATCAGGTGTTGGACCTTAAACTAATTGTACCAATCAATAATGTGAATGCTTTTGCAGAGGTCAACAACCTGACCAATACCCAATACGTTGAGGCAGGCTTTGTCCAAATGCCAGGCCGTTGGTTCAAATTAGGACTCACCTTTGATTTAAAAAAAGATACAGGCTTAATTGTTTATCCCTAAGGATGTTTGGACTAACTAGCTAATCGTATAGCCCAATTTGGATCGTGTACGCTTGAGCACCTTGGCTGCCACTTCTTTTGCTTTTGAGGCTCCAATAGAAAGTGCGGCATCGATTTGTGAAGGGTTGTCCATGAGTTCTTGAAATTTAGTTCTTTGCACAGCAAATTTTTCAAGTATCAACTCATAAAGGGCTTGTTTGGCATGCCCGTAGCCATAGTTTCCACCTATATAATTAGCACGCATTGCATCAGTTTGTGCGTCATCTGCAAGCAATTTGTATAGGGCGAAGGTATGGCAAGTGTCGGGGTTTTTTGGTTCTTCTAGAGGAGTGCTATCAGAAACGATAGACATGATTTGTTTGCGCAAGAGTTTTTCCGGCAGAAAGATATCGATGTAGTTATTTCTTGACTTGCTCATTTTTTGCCCATCTGTACCGGGTATAAGCATGGTGTCTGATTGAATTTGTTCTTCTGGAAGTACAAAAGTATCTCCAAAGGCCAAATTAAAACGGTTTGCTACATCGCGAGCCATTTCGATATGCTGCTTTTGATCTTTACCAACCGGGACAATCTCTGCATCATAGAGCAAAATATCGGCTGCCATTAGAATTGGGTAGGTAAATAATCCTGCATTCACATCGTCGAGGCGGTCGGCCTTGTCTTTGAATGAATGCGCCAAGGTGAGGCGCTGATAAGGGAATTGGCAAAGCAAATACCAAGTAAGTTCGGCTACTTCAGTTACATCAGACTGGCGGTAAAATACTGTTTTGTTAGGGTCTAGTCCAAAGGCAAGCCAGGTAGCAGCAGTGGCATAGGTGTTCTGGCGCAGGGTGGTGCCATCTTTGATTTGCGTCAGGCTATGCATGTCTGCAATGAACAAAAAAGATTCATTGCTCGGGTCTTGAGCTAACTGTATGGCCGGTAAGATTGCGCCTAAAATATTACCTAAATGCGGTGTGCCTGTACTTTGAATACCAGTTAAAATCCGAGCCATACATGAAATTTTACTCAAAATTAGTGATTTTGTAACGTTTTAGGCGTCCAAATGCTGGTGGGTTATTAGTAACTTTGAACGATGCAGAAAATAAGAGGTGTTTTGGGGTTAATTTACAAGCTATATATTGCCATAGTTTTCTTTGTTTTTGCCTTGTTTTTTTACCCGTTTTTTTGGATTATTCAACTCAAATCTAGTTGGAGAAAAAAAGGATTCACGGTATTTATCATCTGGAGTTGGCTCATTCGAATTTTTTGTTTTTATGTCGTGCGATACAAACAAAAGGCAGTATTGCCCAAGGGGCCGTTTATCATTATTGCCAACCACAGTTCTTATTTGGATATTTTTTTACTGCCTTCCATGTTGCCCCAACATCCCTTTTCATTTTTAGGTAAGGCAGAAATATTAAAATATCCAATTGTCCGCACCTATTTTAAGTCACTCAATATTCCCGTTTACCGCAAAGATAAATCTAGAGCCGGACAAGCATTGGTGCAAGCACAAAAAGCAATGCAAGATGGTTGGTCTATTGTTATTTTTCCGGAAGGAACCATTCCTGAAGAGAATATTCCTCAAATGATACCATTTAAAAATGGTGCTTTTCGCTTGGCTAAAAATTTAAAAGTCCCCATTTTACCTTTAACCTTTACGCAGAATTTTCATTTATTTTCGGATCCTACCCAATGGCTTGGTCCTGCGCATCCGGGCTTTGTAGATGTACACATTCACCCCTTTATTAGCGCACAAGAGGTGGAAGAATCATCTATTGAATCGCTGAGTGAAAAATGCTTTAAGTTAATTGAAGCGCCTTTACGTAAAGCGCACCCACAACTTTTTAAAAATGCGTAACTTTGTCTTATGAAAGTGAACGAAGAGCTCATAGACCACATTGCACACCTCTCTAAGTTAAGCTTCGAAGGACCACAAAAGGAGGCGATCAGACAAGATTTAGAGCGCATGATTTCTTTTGTTGATAAGCTCTCCGAAATAGATACCACCGGAGTGGAGCCATTAATTTTTATGTCAGAGGAAGTTAATCGTTTGCGCGAAGATTTGGTGCACCAAGAAATTACACACGACGACGCACTGCGCAATGCACCTAAAAAAGACTCAGACTATTTTAGAATTCCGAAAGTCTTAGATAAATAGCTTTGAAAGTAAGTGGATTTACTTTCATTCGAAATGCCGTTTTACTCGACTACCCTATAGTTGCCTCGATTCAGTCGATTTTACCACTCTGTGATGAGGTGGTTGTTGCCGTAGGTAAGTCAGAAGATCAAACCCTAGAACTCATTCAACACATAGACCCTAAGGTTAAAATCATACAAACCATCTGGGACGATGAGCTTCGTGAAAACGGACGGGTATTGGCCATTGAAACCGATAAGGCCTTAGCAGCCATTGATCCATCTTCGGATTGGGCTATCTATATTCAAGGCGATGAACTCATGCATCAAGATGACCATGCAGCTATATTAAATGCCATGAAAACGCATCTCAATGATTCAGAGGTGGACGGCTTATTATTTGACTATTTACATTTTTATGGTTCATATGATTATGTAGGTGTTTCTAACAATTGGTACAAAAAGGAAATTCGTGTCATCAAACCAAGCAGAGGTATCTTTTCTTTTAGAGATGCCCAAGGGTTTCGCCGCTTTCCAAACCAAAAGTTGAAGGTAGCGCCTTCGGGTGCTCGAATTTTTCATTACGGGTGGGTCCGAGATCCGCGTGCCATGCAGCGCAAACAAGAGCATTTTCATAAGCTCTGGCATGACGACGCCTGGATGGCTGAAAATATTAAAGCTGTAGAATCTTTTGACTACGAAGACCACATTCATGAGTTAGCGAAGTTTAAAGGCACGCACCCACAGTGGATTGCTCAAAGAATTGCAGAGCGCAATTGGAGTTTTCAGACAGATATCTCTAGAAGCAAAGGCAATTTCAAAAATAAAATAAAGAAGTTTTTGAAATTCATTGGCATCGACACCAATTATGCCAATTATACGCTTATCAGAAAAGAGTGATCTAAAGTTTATTCTGCTAATTTGAATTTACAATATTTGATGACGTGGCCCCGCTTGCTAAAGTAGTCCTCGTAGTAGGTTTTGATGTGAAAAATATCCTTGGTCTGAGCATCTAAATCTGAAGGTAGATTTGCATACAAATCCGGATAACATTCCAACATTTGGTGGCTATGTTCTTCAATTTGCTCAAGGGTATAATCAAAAAGCACGTCGGAATCAGTTTTCATATGAATGATGCCACCGGGCTTTAAAATTTTTTTATACCGGGCTGTAAAAATAGGTGAGGAGAGTCTTTTTCTGGCTTTCTGAGGTTGTGGGTCTGAAAAAGTAAGCCAAATCTCATCCACTTCACCCTCTGCAAAATAATCTAATATAAAGTCAATGCGTGTTCTTAAAAAAGCAACATTCGTAAGATTGGTTTCTAGTGCTTCTTTTGCACCGATATAAATGCGATTTCCTTTGAGGTCTACCCCAATAAAATTTTTATTGTTAAAGTGGCGCCCCATACCAACGGCATATTCTCCCTTGCCACAACCCAACTCCAAGATGATAGGGTTATCATTTTTAAATACCATGCTGCGCCAAGAACCTTTTTGAGCAAAGGGTTCACCCATTACTGGTTCATAGACATTAGCGAAAGTTTTGATAGCGGCAAAGCGCTTTAATTTATCTTTTCCCACGCGGCAAATTTACATAGAATCCTTGTAATTTTGCGGCATGCATTTCGTTGAACCATTTTACAATTGGCGGGGGTATTATATTGCCGCTGAGGATCCAAATTCCCCTTTTTATGGAAGGGAATACAGCGAATTTGCCTTTAGCAACCATGTGTATAATTTTTACATTCATCCGCAGTGGGATGAATTTGGTTCACCGACACTCTTTTTGAAAGTACTTTTTGTTGACTACGATGTACAATATGCCATCATTGAATTGATTGGTGAATGGAACGATGCCATTGAAAATGATATCATGATCTTAAAGCGCGATGTCATTGATTTACTTATCGAAAACGGTATCAACTCCTTTATTTTGATCGGTGAAAACGTGCTAAATTTTCATCATTCCGACGACTGCTACTACGAAGAGTGGTTTGATGATACCGAAGAGGGCTGGATAGCCATGGTGAATTTCCACGACCATGTCATCAGTGAGTTTGAGCGTGCAGGCATCGACCACTACTTTGTAATGGGCGGTGAGCTCGAAGAAATTGAATGGCGCACTTACCAGCCCCAACATTTTTATGAGAAAGTGGCAGCTTTGGTTCAAAAACGGATTGGTTAAAACTGGCTAAAAACCTTATTTAATCTTTTGAGCATTCCAAACAATAAGAGTGCGGCCAATCCAAGTAAAATGAAATTTACGAAAAAGAAGTTGGCTTTTTGCTCGTAATTATCCCACATTGAGCTGAGTACTCCTGAGAGCTTGTTGCCAATGGAGGTAGCTAAAAACCAGCCACCCATCATTAAGGAGGTAAGTCTGGCAGGGCTTAGTTTCGATACTAAAGACAGACCCATTGGGCTTAGGAATAATTCTCCGATAGTAATAACAGCATAGGAACTGATGAACCACCAAGCCGAAGATTTTTCTGCTCCGTTTTCAGAGGCATAGACTGCACCAACCATTATCAAACAAGAAAGTGCAGATATGAGTAAGCCAAATGCAATCTTTGTTGGTGTAGAAGGTTCTTTTCCTTTGCGGTTCAAAAAGGCAAAAAATGCAACCACAAGCGGAGTAAGGGCAATGACCCAAAACGGATTGACACTTTGAAATAAATTGGTATTGAAAACCTTAATGGTTGCCCCTTCTTTAGGCAATTCTTTTTTTGCTTGGTTGTTAAAATAAGTGGGGTAGGCCAATACTTTTTTATCTTTTTCAATAACCCTAAATTGCTTATCGATGAATGGAACACTGTCTTTAGAGTAGGTGATTTCTTCGGAGAGCTTTAAGTTAGTGGTGAGTGGCTGAACTACTGCTGGCACCTGGCGGTCCGTATAGTTCATGGCCCAAGTGTTCATTGTAGAACCATTTTGCTTGAAAATAGCCCAAAACGCAATTACCACGGCAAATATGGAGAGCATGGCTCCAATTTGTGGTTTCTCTGAACTAGGGGATTTTCGGTATAAATGGATATAAAAGAAAACGACTGGTATACAGCCAAAAAGAAAGGCGTCCGTGGATTTTGAACCCACTAATGGCGTTTGAAAGCTTAATGGGATAAGCCCAAAGATGATTGCTGGCAACAAAATGATACCAAATATTTTAAGTAGTGGCATATCACTCTCTTGCCTTGGTTTGATGACATCGGCATGTTTGTAATGTTGTGTTCCAATCACAAAGATGAGCACGCCGATAAACATACCCACACCTGCAGCCCAAAAAGCTGCATACCAGCCATAGAGGTTATAGAGCGCCGCACCAAAGAAATTACAGACGAAGGCTCCGATGTTAATACCCATATAAAAGATGTTGTATCCAGCATCTTTGCGCGCCTTGTAAGAGGCATCGTTGTAAACATTCCCAAGTAAGGTAGAGATGTTTGGTTTGAAAAAACCGTTGCCCAAAATAATGAGCGTCATGGATAAATACAGAAAATTAAGGTCCTTGACAGACATCAGTATATAACCCAGGCCCATCAGAATACCTCCAATAACAATTGATTTTCTGTAGCCCAGCACACGATCGGCCAGCAATCCACCGATAAATGGCGTTAAGAATACCAAAGCAATAAAAGTGCCGTATAAGTCACTTGCCTCGGCTTCGTTGAGGCCAAACCCACGTTCGGTATCTTTGAGATACAACGTGAAGATGCCTATCATGAGGTAGTAACCAAAGCGTTCCCACATTTCAGATAAGAATAGAAAGGGGAGCGCTTTGGGATGTTTTGAACCAAACATATGAATGTATTTTCGCTTATTTGACGCCGTGCATCATTTTGGAAAGTTGTTTTGATAAAAGCAACATAAGGATACCTAAGGCAATAACAAACGCAGCAATTGAAACAAAAATAGTAGCAGCACCAAGCTTTTCAACATAAGCAGCAATAAAGCCGCCAATAATATTTGCAGCAAATGAAGAAAGCATCCAAACACCCATTAACATGGAGGCGAGTTTGACTGGGGCCAGTTTGGTCACCACAGAAAGCCCAACCGGAGAAAGGCATAGTTCACCAACTGTATGGAAAAAGTAGGTCATGACTAACCAAATGAGTGCAGCTTTTTTCATAACTACTTCTTGGTCTCCGGCACCTTGTGTTTGTACGCCATAGGTGGCCATTAACATGAATAAAAAGCCTATTCCCAACAAGATCATCCCTAATGACATTTTGATGGGGGTGGTGAGTTTTTTACCGTATTTTGAGGTCCAAAACCAAGCAAATAGTGGTCCAAGGACTACAATAAACAAGGGGTTAACAGATTGAAAATAAGTGGTGGGAATTACCCATCCGAATAAATTACGGTTGATGTATTTATCGGTGTAGATAGTCATCGATGAGCCGGCTTGTTCGAATCCTGCCCAGAAGAAAATAACGAAGAAGGTTAAAATGACGATTACCGCAATGCGTTGCTTTTCAATTTTCGTTAGGCTGTTCTGGGCCGTACCTTCTGATTTTTCTTGAACGGTTTTTTCATCCGTTTTTGCTGGTGCGGTGCCAATTTCCAATAAGTATTTACTTGCATAGAGATTGAAAACAACTTGACCAAGGGCCATACCAACAGCGGCAGCTAAAAACCCATATTTGAATCCATAAGATAAAATTTCACCGGAGGCATCCTTCACAGCAAACCACTCCTCTGCGAGCGTACCAGCGATTAGTGGTGCTAAAAATGCACCTAAATTGATGCCCATGTAGAAAATTGAAAAAGCAGAGTCGCGTTTGTCATCACCTTCTCGGTATAACTGACCAACCATCGTTGAAATATTGGGTTTAAACATGCCATTGCCTAGGATCAAGAGCACCAAACCTATTCCTAAACCAAGATGCGAAGGCATAGCAAAGAGGACCATTTGGCCTAAAAACATGGTGATACCTCCAATAGTTATGGCTTTTCTTTGCCCGATATAGCGATCTGCAATCATGCCTCCAATAATTGGCGTGAAATAAACAAATCCTGTGAAAAAGCCATAAATTAATGAGGCCTTGTCTTCTGCAATATTGAGGCCATTTTGAGACCACATTTTAATCATGTAAAGCGTAAGTAAACCACGCATTCCGTAGTAGCTAAAACGCTCCCACATCTCGGTGAAAAATAATAAATACAACCCTTTAGGGTGTCCGAAAATTGTGCCTTGCGCTTCAATTCTGTCGATTAAGTTGTTATTGTTTGTCATGGTTTAATTGGTATTGTGAGTTGTGAAAATAGAAATTATTTTTAATATACAAATCATTGCCAAACTCAGAAAATACCTAGGGTCTTCGTAAATGATCAATGAATATTTATTTTTGCTGAAAAATATTGTTTTCAATTTATTAGTATCTATGACAAACTGGTTAGAGCGCACCGAACTTCTTTTGAGTTCACAAAGTATGCAACAACTTAAAGAGGCACATGTGCTCATTGTGGGTTTGGGTGGAATAGGTTCCTATGCAGCAGAGTTTATTGCCAGGGCAGGAGTAGGTCGCATGACCATTATTGATGGAGATGTTTTTGACCCAACCAATAAAAACAGGCAGTTAACAGCCTTAGAATCAACCATTGGCAAGTCAAAGTCAGCGGTCCTTGCAGAGCGCATTAAGGATATCAACCCAGGATGTGAACTGACTGTATTAGACGAATTTATTCTGCCAGCCCGAGTCTGGGAATTATTGGCCAATGATAGGCCAGATTATGTGATGGATTGCATCGATTCGGTTACTCCAAAATTAGAATGGATTTTGGCGTGCAAGCGCTTAAAAATCAAAATCATCTCCCATATGGGTGCTGGCGGAAAGACAGATCCAAAGCAAGTAAAGGTGGGCAATATGGAGCAACTTTCGGGGTGCAAGCTAGGCGCTCACATTAAAAAACGCATGAAGCGTAAAAACGCCTCCTACAGAGGAATAAAAGTAGTTTACTCTACAGAAATACAACAGGCTCATTCGCTAAAAATGACCGAAGGTGCTTTGTTTAAAAAGAGTTTTTACGGAACAGTGAGTTACATGCCTGCGCTTTTTGGCTTACTAGGCGCCGCTGAGGTAATTTCGTTTATTTCAAAAATTAAAAATTAGCATATCTAAGATCAATTGCTTAACTTTTGACTCTAATTCTATCAAATTATGAAAATAGCCCTCTTTTTGCTAGCAACTGTGCTACTAGCGCCATTCACAAAAGCGCAATTGTTCTCTGACAATTTTGACTTATACAATGCAGGTGATTATCTCGGGGTGAATTCTGGCATTTGGACAACATGGTCTGGTGTCAATGGAGGTGCGCTAGATGTAACCGTTACAAACAATAATGCGCAAAGCGCGCCAAACTCTATTTATTTTGCATCCACGGCTTCTGGTGGCGGGCCTCAAGATGTCGTACTGCCTTTTATGACAACAAGTGTTTGGGCAGATGGTATTTTTACCTTTAGTGCAGATTTCTATGTGAATAATAATAAAGGGGCTTATTTTAACTTTCAAGGTGCTCAAAATATTGGTGCGCTCTGGGCACTCAACGTAGACATGACACAAGGCACGCTTTCCATAGATGATGGACTTACCAACAATTTATGTGTGGCCAACTATCCTGAGGCTACTTGGTTCAATTTAAAAATAGAGGCCAACCTGACCCTTCATGTATGGAAAGCATACATTGATAACCAATTGGTAGGAACTTGGCTCAATGGCATCAATACCTTGGCTTCTTTGGATATTTATCCGCTTTTGAATCATCAATTCTATGTAGATAACGTCATGATTGACCACCAACCCTATGTATTGCCAAATACAAATGCAGCAGTTGCAGCTATTGACCTTAGTGGGAATATAGCCGGCCTTTCATTGGCGCCAACTGTAATTATTCTCAATAGCGGGCAAAATCCAATTACTTCCTTTGGCTTAAGCCTCAATTACAATGGCCAGGATTATGTTCAAAACATCTCTGGTGTAAATATTGCGAGTACTACAATTTATGAAGTAACGATGCCTAACCTTACCTTAGTTGCTGGTTCAAATATCATGACGGCAACCCTCACCAATGTGAATAGTGGAGTAGATGACGACCCGTCAGACGACGTACTCACGCAAGACGTAAATCCCGTCGTGCCAGCTGCAGGCAAAATAGTTGTGGGAGAAGAAGCCACGGGCACATGGTGCCAATGGTGTCCAAGGGGAGCTGTATTCATGGACAAATTTGCCAATGAATATCCAGGTTTTTGGGCAGGTATTGCCATACACAATGGCGATCCAATGGTGGTAGCAGATTACGATGCAGGTATAGGTACACTCATCAACGGCTACCCAAGTGCCCTTGTAGATCGCATGGGCGATGTAGATCCATCTCAGATGTCGTCTGACTTTTTTACGCGCTTGCAAACACCACCCGCAGGTGTGTTGACCAATGGTGCTACGTGGGATCCGGTTACGCGCATACTCAATGTATCAGTTAGCACAGAAATGATGCAAGCCACCACAGGTTCCTTTAAGGTAGCCTGCGTATTGACCGAAGACAATGTGACGGGAACAGGAAGCGGCTACAATCAGTCTAACGCCTATGCGGGTGGAAACAATGGTGTGATGGGTGGATTTGAAAGCTTGCCTAACCCAGTGCCGGCTGCACAAATGGTTTATGATCATGTCGCTAGGGCAATTGCACCTAGTTTTGCAGGGCAAGCAGGGATTATTTCAACGAGTACCAATGGGGGTGAAATTTTCACAGCGAATTTTAGTTTTACCTTGCCTAGCAACTGGGATGAAACTCAAATGCATATCGTAGGTATGCTCATAGACCCGCAGGGTAAGATAGACAACGCAGGTTATACGACCATCAATCAGGCAATTCAAAATGGGTATGTTGGTGGTTTAGATGACATCAGCGGAGTGTCCTTAGAAGAAGCAATACACATTGCTCCTAATCCGGCCTCAGATTTTACTCAGATTTCCGTGCATGTACCAACGCAATCTCCAGTCACATTGCGTGTTTTGGATGCAAAAGGAAGCATCCTTCAAGCACGTCAATATGGGAGTTTACAAGGCGATTTTGAGTTTGATTTGAATACATCGCATTTTGCACCTGGCCTATACATTGTGGAGCTGCAATTGAATGGTCAAAGGGTACAAAAGAAATTAATCATTCGGTAATTGCTACCTGTTTAGCTCATTTAATCAAATTTAATTACAATAAAAGAGCCGCAATTGCGGCTCTTTTTATTGCTATCAAAGTTGAATTACTTGGAGATAACCTTGATTGAGTTTTTTACTTTTTGGGCAAGCGTACGAACTTCGGTGATGTCCGGAGCGCTAATGGTAATATGACCCATTTTCCTAAATGGTTTGGTTTGTGTCTTTCCATAGAGGTGAGGATGCACACCTGGTAAGGCCATGATTTTTTCTATTCCTTGGTAGTGCACGGGGCCTTCGTAATTTTTCTCACCAATAAGATTTAGCATGGCTCCGGCACTGTGTAAGGTGGTGTCGCCTAATGGTAAGTTGAGTATGGCGCGCAGGTGCTGTTCGAATTGTGAGCAACGTGCAATTTCAATGGTGTGGTGTCCGCTATTATGTGGTCTTGGGGCAATTTCATTCACTAGTAATTGACCATCTTTGGTGAGAAAGAACTCTACTGCTAAAAGGCCAATCATGTCTAATTTTTCTATCAAGTCTGTGGCAATCTGTTGGGCTTGGTGCTCAATTTCGATAGTGATGTTTGCAGGAGAAAACAGGAATTCCACCAAATTGGCTTCTGGATTGAATTGGCATTCAACTGCGTCAAAACACTTAATCTGTCCGTTTTCGTTGCGCGCTACAATTACAGATAGCTCCTTTTCAAATGCGATGCATTGTTCTATAATGGAAGGTTCCTTAAAACTATCTGCTAGTTCTGAAGCTGCTTTTAATATTTGAACCCCTTTTCCGTCATAGCCACCGGTGCGCAATTTATGGACAACAGGAAAACTAAAAGGAATTTCAGCTAAATTATCTTTAAAGTGAACAAATGGGGCCGTTGGGATTTGGTTGTCAATGTAAAACTGCTTTTGAAGGCCTTTGTCTCGGATGAGTTCTAAAATGTGAGGTTGTGGAAATACTTTGGTACCTTGCTTTTGAAGCGCTTTTAGTGCCTCAGTGTTTACATTTTCAATTTCTACGGTGAGTAAATCTTTACCTTGCCCAAATTCCAATACGGTCTGGTAATCGGTGAGCGGCCCTACCTGAAAAGAATAAGCTATTTGAGCACATGGTGCATTTGGATCGGGGTCAAGCATATGGAGCTGGATATCTAAGCTATTTGCAGCTTGAATGAGCATCCGACCTAATTGACCTCCGCCAAGCACACCAATTTTCATTTGCTTCCCGTACCAAGTATCATTCATGCTGCAAAGATACGTTTAAAATTGTACCTTTGCAGAAAGATGCAATCTGCCGTTCACATACACGATCTCTCTTTTACGCCTTATATCCCCGAGAGCAACATTGCTGCCCGTGTTAAAGAGTTAGCAGTTGCCCTCGATGCTCAGTATTCGGGCAAAGACCCAATTTTTCTTGCAGTACTCAACGGCGCATTCATGTTTGCCTCCGATTTATTCAAGCAACTTACATGTCAACCAGAGTTGAGTTTTGTAAAGGTAAGTTCTTACGTGGGCACACAAACTAGTGGCCGGGTAGATGAATTAATCGGCTTGCAAACGGTACTTAAAGATAGACATGTGATCATTATTGAAGACATCTTAGATACGGGTGTTACCATGGATAAAATCGTTAGCCTATTACAATCCGAACAACCCGCATCTGTAGCCATATGCACTTTGCTTATCAAACCACATTCATACAGAGGTAAGCACCAGCCACAATTTGTTGGATTTGAAATTGATGATCTTTTTGTGGTGGGTTATGGATTGGATTACAAAGAGCGTGGTAGAGAACTCTCAGCAATTTATCAACTTATTCAATAAATATGTTAAATATTGTACTTTTTGGCCCTCCGGGCGCAGGCAAAGGAACGCAATCAGAAAGACTTATTGAAAAATATGGTCTTGTTCACCTTTCAACTGGCGATGTTTTCCGTGCAAATATCAAAGGTGAAACGCAATTGGGGCTATTGGCTAAAAGTTATATGGATGCTGGTAAATTAGTGCCCGATGAGGTTACAATCAATATGTTGCGTTCCGAGGTGATCAAATATGATTCCCCCAAAGGTTTTATTTTTGATGGATTTCCTCGTACCAATGCACAGGCAGAGGCTCTTGACGCTTTTCTTGGAGAACTTCAAACGTCTATTACTTTGATGGTAGGTCTTGAGGTGGAAGAAGCGGAACTTAAGCAACGATTGCTCAAGCGTGCAGAATTTTCAGGCCGTCCGGACGATGCCGATCCAGCAATCATTGAAAAGCGCATTCACGTTTATAATGAAGAAACAGCACCGGTTAAGTCTTTTTACGAAGCACAAAACAAATTTGTTGCAATAGACGGCATTGGATCCATAGATGAGATCACGCAAAGGCTTTTTGCAGCCGTAGATAAAAACATATAATGGCTTCAGACAATTTTGTTGATTATGTAAAAATTCATTGCACCTCTGGCAATGGCGGTGGTGGATCTACTCACTTTCGTAGAGAAAAATACATTCCAAAAGGTGGTCCTGATGGGGGTGACGGTGGCCGAGGAGGCCATGTGATCTTGCGCGGCAATAAACAACTCTGGACACTTCTTCATTTGAAGTTTAAAAAACACATCAAAGCCGGTCATGGCGCTCACGGTTCAGGTAATTTAAAAACAGGCGCTCAGGGCGAGGATACTTATATTGACGTGCCGCTTGGCACCTTGGCTAAGGATGCCGAGACAGGCGAGGTGCTCTTTGAAATCACCGAGGAAGGGGAAGAGCGCATCATTCAACGCGGCGGACGCGGCGGTTTGGGAAACAATAATTTTAAATCACCTACCAACCAAACACCTCGCTACGCCCAGCCCGGAGAGGAAGGCCAAGAAGGTTGGAAAATTTTAGAATTAAAAATCCTTGCTGATGTTGGCCTTGTAGGTTTTCCAAATGCAGGCAAGAGTACTCTACTTTCAGTACTTTCTGCAGCAAAACCAGAAATTGGCGACTATCCTTTTACCACCTTGAGGCCTAATTTGGGAATAGTATCCTACAGGGACTACCGCTCCTTTGTGATGGCTGATATACCAGGAATTATTGAAGGTGCACACACCGGAAAGGGCCTAGGCCTCAGATTTTTGAGGCATATTGAACGCAATTCTCTTTTGTTGTTTATGGTCCCGGCAGATGCTGATGACCTTCACAAAGAATACCAAATTTTACTCAACGAGCTCAAGCAATATAACCCAGAATTATTGCACAAAGAACGCTTGTTAGCCATCACCAAATCAGACATGCTCGACGAGGAGCTCAAAGCTGAACTATCTAAAGATTTGCCAAAAATACCTCATCTCTTTATCTCCTCTGTTGCACAACAAGGTTTGACAGAATTGAAAGATTTGATTTGGAAACACCTCAATCATGATTGATTTTTTACTTGGCCTAGATGTGCAGTTGCTTTTATTTATCAATAAATTAAACGCACCCTGGCTTGATGAATTCATGTGGCAAGTTTCCTCTAAATGGATCAATATTCCGGTAGGAATAGTCATTATTTATTTTTTAAATACGCAATTAAATTATAGAAAAACGACCTCAGTTGTGTTGATAACTATGGGTATAGTCCTCCTTACAGATAGTTTGTCGACTCACCTTTTTAAGGAAGTTTTTTTGCGTTTAAGACCTTCGCATGACCCTTCTTTAAGTGATCAGTTGCATTTTTACTTCGTGCACCCAAATCAAGCTTATCTCGGTGGTCAATACGGATTTTTATCGGCTCATGCAGCTAATTTAGCCGCAGTATTTGCTTTGTTATATGGTTTTTTCTCGTTGAATAAAAAGCTGCTTTACATTTTTACTTTCTACGTAGTTTTAGTTGGTTATAGCCGAATCTATTTAGGTGTACATTTTCCACTCGATGTATTGTGCGGATTTTTCTTTGGAGGCCTCATGGGATGGCTCACTAGAAAATTGTTAATGGATAAAATACTTGCAAAATGGGCTTTTTGAGTTATGTGTTGGTTTTCATTGGCGGAGGCATTGGCAGTGCATTGCGTTTTTTACTTGCCAAATTCATTGTTTTTCAGCCCAGTCATTTTCCTTGGGCAACCCTTCTGAGCAATGTACTTGCAACGTTTATTTTGGCATTAGTGCTTTATTTTTTCAAAGATGCGGCAAAATGGCCAACCCTAGCACCCTTGGTTGTAGTAGGCTTCTGTGGAGGGTTTTCAACCTTCAGCACCTTTTCTTATGAAAATTACCTGCTCTTACAGCAAGGGCAACTGGTTATTTTTTTGCTCAATGTGCTGGTTTCGCTTGGTTTTGGATTGCTTGGATTTTGGTTTTTGGCCAGGTCCTGAGGGCCTTACTAAGGAATTCAATATTTTTTGATTTTCAAGCTTTGCTGCTGGGCTTTTACGTAGATCCCAAAGAAATTTTCTTTCCTCTTTGCGCTGATTCAATGGATCTATGATGGGTTCAGGGTAGTCCTTACCCAATTGGAATTGATGCATTTGTTGATCCAATTTTGTCATTTTCCAGGGCTCGTGTATAAAAGGTAGAGGCAACATCTTCAATTCTGGCACCCATTTTTTGATGAATTCTGCTCTTGGGTCATGTTTCAAACTATTGTGAACGGGGTTGTATACTCGTATGGTATTGACACCCGTGGTGCCAGCTTGCATCTGAAATTGTGGGTAATGTATTCCAGGTTCGAAATCCAAAAATAATTGGGCTAGATGATCTACGCCATCTTTCCAATTTTGCAATAAGTGGTGGCATAAGAACGATACCAAAAGCGCTCTCATTCTAAAGTTAATCCACCCGGTTTGTGCCAAACAACGCATATTGGCATCGACCAATGGAAAACCTGTTTGCCCCAATTTCCAGGCGTTCAGGTAGGCTTCATTTTTTGGATAGCTTACATTTTCATAAGCCTTGTTGATGCATGTAGTTGCATAGGAGCAATCAGTTTCAAATTTTTGAATAAAATGACAATGCCAGTGCAGCCTGGTTAAAAAAGCATCGAAGTTTTTTTTATTTTCTGGATTTTTGTTCATGTAGCTTGAAGTATGCCTAACAACCTGGCGAATTGAAAGGTTGCCCCAAGCTATAAAAGGCGACAAACGGCTACAACTTCTTCTGCTCAGTGCAGGTTTAGATATCCCGTGTTGATAATTCGAGATCCGATTGATCAAAAAATCATTGAGATACTTTTGGGCAAATTTGGGTCCGGCCTTTTGAAAATAAATCGGATAGATGGCGATATCTTTAAGAATAGATGTTGGAATTTCAAACGCGTGATCCCATTGAATAGTCGCCCTTTGTTCAAAAGTATTATTAATTACCGGGCTGTTCACATAACTAAACCATTGTTTGTCCCAGTCTTTTCTGTTTTTAATGCCACGTACAATGCCATCCCTTTGAAATTCGTGCCACTCTGTTTGATGCTTTTTAAGCAGCGCTTTTAATTGCAGGTCTCTATGAAAAGTTCTCGTTGGCCCACTTTCTTGGTAGCTCCAAATTTGTTTCACCTTATAGGTGGACAACAGTGAGTTGAATATTTGTGAAGCAGTGCCGTAGCATAGGGTAATTTTTCTATCCAAAGAGGCTAATTGTGCATTGATTTGTATGATGGATTGCCATTGAAATTGCCAATGGCGTAAGCTATTTTCAGGAGCGCTCCATTCTTGGGGCTCAAGAAGCCAAATATACAGAAGAGGCAGTTGGCTGTGTTCGGCGGCTTCAAGTGCTGCATGATCCATTAGCCGCAAATCGCGTTTAAACCAGACTATACCTATCTCATTGCTCATTTGAAAGATGCTTGTGCACTTTTTTCCAGAAATTGAAAAATGAACCCGGTGCTTTTTCAAAGTCTGGAAGCAGCCAATCTCGGGCATCTTTATCAATTGGATAAGCTGCCATAAGTGGATGTTCTTTGGTATAGCATTGCTCGAGTTTTAAATTTGTGGCTAAGTTGTCCCAATGACCCACATAAATTTGAATATCAGGGATATTTAATTTTGCTAAATCATTAATCCAGTTAAAATTCTGTTCTGTGAATGGGTACTCTTGCCAATGAGAGAGGTCCCAAAACAAAATGCGGTTACCTTTTGTCGAATAGCGCCATTCGGGATCGAGGTGGTATGGGGTATATAGGTAGGTCGGTAAATTCGTATCTATTGATAGCTGCTTTGGATTTTTAGGCACAAATGCATAGCTTGGAGCAACCCAATCACACTCGATTTTCAATTGCGGTAATTTGTCGTAGGAGGTATCTAAGAAGGTTTGGTGTTGGTTACTCTTGGCATATTTATTGATGTTTTCTTGATTGGCAAAATAAACTTTGGGTGCGTTTGCCCCACAGACCCACTGCCAACTCAAATGATTACTAGCTGCATCGGCATCACACAAAAGTGAAAACATCCATTTTGCTGCCGTTTTCCAGTAGGCACCATAGTGATTACAAACTAAACTGGCCACATACATACGCATGTGATTGTGCATGTATCCAGTCTTAAAGAGCCCTAAGAGTGCCTGGTCAATGGCGTCGATGCCTGTTTGGGCGCTCAGAATTTCATTGGGCAGGTAATCGTAATCTTGAATCCAAAGTTGCTTGTTTCTTAATTCTACTTGAGGGTTGTGGTGTTGCCAAATGCGTTGGGCATGTTCGCGCCAACAAAGCTCCATTACAAAGGCTTCCATCTCATGTAAAGTGAATCCTTTGGCTTTGAGTCTTTGGTATACATCGCCAATAGAAATGACTCCACGTGATAAATAGGGCGATAGTCTGCTCACAGCGCCGTCTAAGTAATTGCGTGTTTTGCCGTAAGCAATAGGGTCAAAGGCATCTATTTGAGCTTGAATTTCAGCGTAATGGAGTAGTGGCATCATACGCGTAGGCTGGAAATTCCGCCATCTACATGAATTACTTGCCCGCTCATCCAAGAGGCTTTGTCGCTGAGTAAAAAACTAGCCATATGGGCTATATCAGCAGGTTCGCCGACGCGTTTTAATGGATGCCTGGCCGCATTGGCTTCTTTTTTAGCATCCGAATTCAATAGATTTTCAGCCAAAGGTGTATTTGTCAAGGATGGTGCAATGGCATTTACCCTGATTTTTGGTGCAAATTCTGCTGCAAGTGCTCTTGTGAGGCCCTCTAGGGCTCCTTTAGAAGCAGAAACGAGCGAATGAAATGGAAGACCTTGTTGGACTGCAACTGTTGAAAAGAGCACTACACTCGCTAATTGACTTTTTTTAAGTGACGGCAGTGCACTTTGAATGACTTGAATGGCTCCTAAAACTTGCAATTGATAATCCATTTGAAAATCTTCTATACTCAGTCTGTTGAAGGGCTTGAGTAAAATATTTCCTGGGCAATAAACCAATCCATCTAACACTTCTGGTAGTTCCAAAGAGTTGTGCTGCATTGCACTGTAGGGTTGCCATGAAATTTGTGAATGGGCTAAGGGTGGGGTGGTTTGCCCAAAGGTGGCATATACTTGGTGGCCATCACTGGCAAGTTGTTGGGCAAGGGCAAGACCGATTCCTTTTGAGGCGCCAATAATGGCTATTTTTTTTGTTTCCATTTTTATGTAACAAATTAATGCTACCTTGGTTTACATTATAGTAAAAAACTCGTTATGGATTTTCTCAAACAACATTTTGCTACGGCGCTCATTGCTATAGCCATAATTGTTACGGGCCTTATTCTTGGAAGGTCATATTTATCAAAAGGCAAACCAGATGACACGGTTTCGGTGGTGGGCTTGGGAGAGAAATCTTTTGATTCAGATTTGATTGTTTGGCGTGCTTCATTCTCGCGTCGAAGTTATGAGCTAAAAGATGCTTATGCCCAACTGAATGCAGATATAAGAAAAGTCAGGGCTTATTTGAAGTCTCAAGGCATCAGCGAAGATGAAATGGTTTTTGAGGCTGCTGATATTAGCAAAGAATGGTCGAGAATTTATGATGAGGAGGGGAATTTACGTCAGACAATATTTGATGGTTACTCTTTGAATCAAAGTGTGAAGATCAGTTCAAAAAAAGTCAATGTCGTAGAGCAAACTTCTCGTCAGGTTTCCGAATTAATAGATGCTGGCATTGAGCTCAATTCAGAGGCACCTGAATATTACTATACAAAATTAGCTCAATTGAAACTTAAAATGATTGAATCAGCGACCAAAGATGCCCACCAACGTGCCGAAAAAATTGCCGAGAATGGCGGCGGATCTTTAGGAAAGCTCAAACACGCTGACATGGGCGTATTTCAAATTACCGCCGAGAATTCTTCAGAGGAGTACGAATGGGGCGGGAGTTTCAATACATCTTCAAGACGAAAAACGGCCAATATTACCATTCGATTGAAATACGCCCTTGACTAATCGTATTTAAAGAAATTGGCTCTTATCTAGCTGCAACCATTCTAAGGCTGCATTGGCAAAGATATCTTCCTTAATGGCGGCACTTAAATTGCTCTCTTCAATAAACCTACCAATTTCAAGGTCTCCGAGAGGGAAGGGGTAATCGCTCCCTAAACAAACTCTTCTAGATCCTTGCATTTTTAGAATATAATGCAGCGCATCAATGTCATGGGTTATGCTATCTACCCAGAATTTACCAAGGTAAGTACGCGGGTTGTGCGGGTTATCGATAGCTACTAAATCTGGTCGGCAATTATATCCATGTTCGATACGGCCTAGTGTCGGTAAAAACGAACCACCTGCATGCGAAAAACAAACACGCAAATTTGGCAAACGTTCTAGCACTCCTCCAAATATCAATGAACAAGCAGCACGTGAAGTTTCGGCGGGCATACCTACGAGCCATGGAAGCCAGTATTTTTTCATACTTTCAAAGCCCATCATTTGCCAAGGATGAATCATGAGGGCCATGTTTAATCTTTCACAAGCTTCAAAAATGGGAAAGAATTTTTCTTCGCTTAGGTTTTCGTCATTGATATTAGAACCAATTTGAACACCTACATGTCCAATGGCCTTAGCGCGCTCCAATTCTAGAATGGCTGCCTCTGGGTCTTGCATTGGAATGGTAGCCAAACCGATGTAATTTTTTGGGTGACGCGCAACAAGCTCAGCAATATGATCATTCAAAAATCTAGAAAGTTCAGCCGCATCTGCCGTTTTGGCCCAATAGGAAAACATAACGGGGATGGTACAAACGACTTGAACTTGAGTATCAAATTGCTCATATTCGGTGATGCGCAGCTGCTCATCCCAACAATTCTCTACAATGCGTCTAAAAAACTGCCCACCCTGCATCATGTTGGCACTACCATCGGCATTTGGTTCTAAATGTATGAACTTGCCATAGCCAAACTTTTGTGTCCAATTGGGCATCGTTTTTGGCAAAATGTGGCTGTGCATATCTATTTTGAGCATCGAACTGTTTTTTTGTTCACGAAGATACTAAAAACTTAAAGCCAATAAGCCATGATGTAGTCATCCATCACAAAACCATGGCCGATGTCAAAAAGGGCTTCCTTTTCTATATGAAAACCAACTTTCTTGTAGAATTCTACCGCCTTATTATCTTTATTCACCTGCAAATAGATTTGCTTTACGCCAGTAAATTCGGCACGTTCAATTGATTTTTCGATGAGTTTTTTACCAATACCCTTCCCATGAAAGGAAGGCAGCACATATAGTTTATTGATCTTAAGTTTGGATTGTTCGTCTGTCCATTCCAAGGCCATAAAAGCGACATCTTGCCCCTTGGTATCGAGAATATAAAACTCATGGCCTTCTCTTTGTTGTTTTAAAAGCAGAGGCGTGCTGTACATCCAATCTAACATAAAGGCAATTTGTTCTGAGCTAATGATATCCTTGTAAGTTACCGGCCAAATGGCTCTCGCCAAATTTTCTAAAATCGGTAGTTCTTCTGGTAGTGCAGTACGAATTTGCATCCTAGATCTTGACAAAAGTTGACTGTTGGACACAACCATTCAGATGGAGCCGAACAATGTAGGTACCAGCCAAAAGATTTTCAAGATCAATGCCGCCATTGTTGATCTCAAGCCAAAATCGTTTACCATCTTGGCTTATTACTTCTGCCTTACTTGGCAGTTCTACAATGGTGAAATATAAATACTGTTGCACCGGGTTGGGGAAAACAGACCAATCCAATGGAGCTGCACTTGTCGAATGGCCAAGCGTTTCAATGGCCATCTTCACAGCGGCATAGGCATTGATTTTTCCCGCGCCCCATTGTGCACTTCCTCCTTGAGGAATTGCCCCGGTGAAATTGTCTTGACGTGCTGTTTGCATGATGATTTCTTTGACTTGAGCTGCTGATAAGTATGGATTCGCCTCGAGCATGAGTGCTGCTACACCAGCAACCATAGGAGAAGCCATTGAGGTTCCAGAAAACTTCGCAAAGCGATAGGTCGTATTGTTAAACTCGGTGGTAGCAACGCTTGTATAATTGCCATCAGTGAAGGAAGAAATAGCAGAGGCAATGGCTACACCTGGGGCCGAAATATCGGGTTTCATTATGCCGTCATAGCGCGGCCCTTTGCTAGAAAAGGTAGCCAAGGCGCCACCTACCAATGATCCAGAAGCAGTCGCGTATTGCGTAGCATAGGCCGCTACGCTAATGACATCGGCTGCACAGGAGGGTTCGGAGATTCCATTTTGGTTGTCGCCGGAACTTGTTCCTACTCCGGCTGCTAAGAAGGCCATACCCCAATTGCCAACATCATTGGTGAGCTCTGTCACGTTCCAGTAGTTGACGGTGCCTGAGCTTGCCTGAGATTTAAGTTGAACGCGCAAACTGGTGTTTGTATTTTTTACCCTTAAGCGCATTTGAGGCTTGCCATTGAGTGGGTGTGCTGCATCTGCTGTAATGTTATACCATATGGTATCTTGATTCACCACAAGAAAAGTATCCACATAAGATGCCGTTGTTTCGGTGCTGTAAAAAGGGCTTTCGGCAAGCACTTGGTTTGATGTATTGGTTATGATGATCCCATTTTCAAAACTCTCACCTGCTTCGCCCCAAGCATGGATGCTTTGCCCCCACATATTTGGATTGGCTGCATAGTCGTAAAATTCAATCCTGGATTTGAGTAAATCGTTATTAAAGGTTTTTTTAAGATGAAAATTAACATTGCCATTGTTTCCACCAGAATTGACAAATACAACGCCCAAATTGGAAAAAGCTGTAATGGCTTGGCTGAGAATAGAAGTTCCGTCTAGGGTTCCAAAATGGTAGAGTCCCCAACTCATATTGATGACCAAACGCTTGTTGGCAACTTGGGCTTTTTGATACATCCATTGCCAAGCATCAAGTACTGCACCTTCATCGACAAGAAATGTCACGAATAAAAACTGTGCACCGAAGGCCACTCCTCGGTAGGGGCTGTCTGCGCCCGCACCGCCAGCAATACTTGCGACATGTGTGCCATGTGTGCCATAACTGTAAATATTAGAAGTGTCACCACCAGCTGCTAGTAAAGCTGTTGTGGTACTATATTCGGTCCCGTAGTTGTAGCCGTTTGGAGCTGGGCCACTTGTTTTGAATTGATCCCATGCTGCATAAATACGGTGTTCTTGAAGAAGGGTATCGTAAAAGACAGGGTGGGTGTAGTCAAAACCCCAATCGGTTACTCCAATCAAAACGTTCTGTCCAGTATATCCTTGCACAAGACCAATGCCTGCATGAACAGAATCGGCATGCAAGTCCTTGATTGCTTTATCGAGATTTGGGTTTATTTTACCAGCAATTTGTAAGTAAGAAATACATTGAAGTGTGGCTAATTTATTCAACTGACTCAACGGAACCTTCAGCGTCAGCAGCCCTGAAATGGGAGTCTGAAAAAGGATGCCGTGATATTCTAGCTCTGAAGATTCAAAACCTTCAGTACAACGTCCCAGCATGGAAAGGTACCATTGGTCATTGATTTGATAAATAGGATATTTTGAAACCAGCTCAGGGTTAGTCAAATGTATGTTGGATTCGACTTTTTGAGTTATTTCTTGAAGCTGCAGCTGATCTGCTTTGCTCATTAGTGGCCCAGCAACGAGAACTGTGCTGCAAAACAGTGTAAAAGCGAAAGCTATATTGAACATAAGGCGCATGTTCAAATATAACTAAATTGTCTGCTCAGATTTGTTCGAAAATAGATTTTTTATCTCTTCGGACCTTTTTAACAAATTGGTAGGAGTCATCTTTGGCACGTCTGCCGATTGTACAAATAAGCACGCTATGTAATCCTCTTTGGTCCAAACCAAGTTGAAGGTCAAGTGCTTGGGGGTCAAAACCTTCCATTGGCGTCGCATCAAGTTTTAAAATGGCGCAGGCTGTTAAGAGTTGGCCCAATACAATATAGGCCTGTTTGCTATTCCAACTGCGTATGGCTTGCCCATCCATTTTACCAATTGACTGATGTAGATGAGCGCGAAAACCAGCTATTTGTGCTTCTTCTATTTGGCGTGTATCTCTCATGTTATCGGCGTGTGCATCTAAAAATGATGCATCAAGGTTGTTGTGCGCACAAATGATCAAAACTGCTGCCGCATCAGTTATTTGTTGCTGATTCATAGCAATAGATTGTACTTTTTGTCGCAAACTGGGGTCCTGTATCCAGATATATTTCAAAGGTTGTAGTCCGTAGCTGCTCGGTGTAAGCCCAATGATACTTTCAAGCACAGATAAATCATCTTGACTGAGCGTAAATGAGGAGTCATACTTTTTTGTGGCATAGCGCCATTGAAGGGCTTCAAGAAGTTCGTTTTTCATTGTTGATTTAAGAGATTTGAAATTAGATTTAATGCATAGGAACTTCAATGACTAATATTTTAGCACTGCTTATGACATTCAAATCAATTTTATTGCTTTGAGAAATTCCCATTGCATCGCGACGATGCAAGGTTTGCTCAGCAATTTTTATTTCACCATCAATGACCATGACATAACATCCGTTTGCCGGATTTTTTAACTCATAGTGAGTTGAAGTGTGGGCATCAAAATTACCCATTGAAAGCCAGGCGTCTTGCTGTATCCAGGTGCTGAGCTTACTTGACTTGGGCCCAACTAGCGTGGTGAATGTGTTTGAGCTTAATTCATATTTTCGCTGTGCATAGCGAGGTTCAATTTGCTTAAGGTTGGGAAAAATCCAAATTTGAAATAAATTGACCTCTTGGTCTGCATTCGGATTGAATTCACTATGGTAAATACCTGTTCCCGCTGACATTACTTGAACTTCTCCTGCTTCTATGACCTCACTGAAACCCATGCTGTCTTGGTGTTTGAGGGCTCCAGATAGGGGAATAGTGATGATTTCCATGTTGTCATGCGGGTGCTTGCCAAAACCCATGCCTGGAGCTACAATATCATCGTTGAGCACACGTAGCATGCCAAAATGAATGCGTTCTGGATCATACCAAGAGGCAAAACTAAAGGAATGGTGGGCGTCAAGCCAACCGTGATGGGCATGGCCTCTGGAATTAGCAGCATGAAAGACTGTGTTCATCAATTTAGATTTTTTGAGCAAAGATCGGTGCAAAGTAGCGTCTATTCAATAACACATGTTAATAGTTTTTGTTGAGTATTTGAAACAATCGTGAAAAAATGTGCAAATTCGTTGTATGGTACTGAGTCGTTTTTGGTTGGTGATTTTCATCAGCTCCATTTTATTTGTGCTTTTTGCAGTTTTTTCAGGGCAATTTTATAGCATTGATTATGTTTTAAATGGTCAAAAAGATGATCCGATCCTCATTGGTGAAACCTATAAATGGAAACTACCAGCGAAATATATTGATTTGATGGCTCGTGCCGACAACCATACTTATGTTAAAAATATCAACCCTAATGACGCCGATACTACGTATGTGATGAAAGAGAAAACCGTTCAGATTTTCTCGGGTGTCCAAAAGTCTGACGGTTTATTGGTTACGGCCAAGAACAGCTTATTTGACCTCATTTTACCACTGATGGCTTACCTTGCGTTCTTTGCTGGTATTATGCAGCTGCTCATCGATTCGGGGGCTACCGAACGCCTTGCTAAACGCCTTAGTCCGTTCTTCTCCAAGGTGTTTCCACAAGTGCCAGCCGGGCATCCATCGATCACTTACATGACCATGAACTTTTCGGCCAACTTTTTAGGCCTAGACTCCGCTGCGACACCTTTTGGGCTCAAGGCCATGGAGAGTTTACAAGAACTCAATTCGGACAAAGAGCGCGCCTCAGATGCCCAGATTATGTTCTTGTGCCTGCATGCGGCTGGCCTCACGCTCATTCCAACTTCCATTATCGGCTACCGCGCTGCAGCAAATGCAGCCAATCCTGCCGACGTTATGTTGCCTTGCATCATCACCTCTTTTATTGGCACGCTCGCTGCGTTCTTTATTGTAGGTTTGCGTCAACGCATTTCATTTAAAAGCGGCTTGCTTTTGGGTGTAATTATGGCCATTATTGGTGCTATTTTGGGTTTGCTTTTCTATGTAGGTTCACTCAATTTAGTGGAGAAAAATTATTTTACAGGTAATTTTTCCGGTATCTTACTCTTTTCTATCATTGTTTTAACCCTCCTTTTTGCATTCAAGAATGAAGCCCGTTTCAAAGAAAAAGACACAACCGTTTTTGATGCCTTTGTAGAAGGGGCTCGCTCAGGGCTCGATACCGGCGTAAAGATTTTTCCTTATGTTATGGGTATGCTTGTGGCTATATCTATTTTTCGTAATTCGGGTCTTTTTGAGCTCATTGCTGCAGGTATTTCAGAGTTGTTTCGATACATTGGGGTGAGTAAGGAGATCACAGATTCATTGCCCGTAGCTTTGTTGCGTCCTTTTAGTAGTTCTGGATCTAGAGGATTTATGCTTGATGCCATGAATCAGTTTGGACCGGATAGTTTAGCTGGCCGGCTATCTTCTATTTTTCAATGTTCTGCAGAAACTACATTTTATGTAATTGCGGTGTATTTTGGTTCAATTAATGTCCGCAATACCCGATACACTTTAGCAACGATGTTACTTGTTGACCTCATTTGTGTACTTACAGCAATTGGTGTTGCCTTATGGTTCTTTTAAGATGAAAAAAAATGAATTGGCCTATCCATCGTTAGTTATTTTGGCTTGGGCAAAGGCCGTTGAAGGTAATTTGGATTTACAGAAGTGGTTACTAGAAAATAACTACAATGAATTGCTGATGGCAAGCCAAGCAGTTCGTTTGCACGAGCCATCAAGAATATGGCTCTTGGAAAATGGCTACCCTGAACTTATGGCTATGATCAGTGCTGCCGAAGGCAATCCAAAGGCCCAAAAATGGTTGCAGCAATTTGAATACGACGTTTTGTATCATATAGCCATGGCAGTAGACCACGAGCAAAGTAGTTGGCTATGGCTCCGTAAAAACACAAGCCCAGAGCTTATTATACTAGCCAAATCAATTCAAGTCATTAAGGATCGCATTGAAGACAATCACAATGATGTGCATGCCATTCACAAAGATTTGTAATCGATAAGGCTTACAAAAGCATGGCTGCAGGTTGCTCCATGTAGGTTTTGAATGTTTGTAAGAAGGCTGCGCCTGATGCACCATCTACCACGCGGTGGTCGCAAGATAGGGTCACTTTCATGATATTACCCGGTACAATCTGACCATTCTTAACTACAGGAACTTCTTTGATACCACCAATGGCCAAAATACAAGCGTCAGGTGGATTGACAATGGCTGTAAAAGATTCAATACCAAACATCCCTAAATTTGAGATTGTAAAGGTATTGCCTTCCCAATCAGAAGGTTGAAGTTTCTTGTCTTTTGCTTTTTGAGCATATTGGCGCACTTCTGCAGAAATTTGAGTCAGTCCTTTGCCATCCGCAAAACGAACCACCGGAACCAATAGACCTTCATCTACGGCTACAGCCACACCAATATTTACATGATCGTTGCGGCGAATGAAATCACCCATCCAAGCGCTATTGACCGTTGGGTGCTTTCGCAATGCCATAGCCACGGCCTTGATGACCATATCATTAAAGGATACTTTTACACCATCTAGGCTATTGAGGCCTTTGCGCGTTGCTATCGCTGCATCCATGTCTATATCAAGGGTGAGGTAGAAGTGCGGGGCAGTGAATTTACTTTCAGCCAAACGACGTGCAATGGTTTTGCGCATTTGTGAAATTGGCTCGTCAGTATAAGAAACTGTACCTGCTGGCGCAGCACTAAACGAAGGAGCGTTGTTAGCAGGTGTATACGGCACATAATGATCAATATCTCTTTTTACTATGCGCCCATTCTCGCCTGTCCCAGCAACAGCATCAATGGAAATTCCACGCTCAGCCGCCAATTTTTTGGCTAAGGGAGAGGCCAGTACTCTGTCAGAATTGCTTGCTATTGGCGCCGCTATTGGCGCGGAAGCAGCGGCTGCTATCGGTGCCGGTGCCGGTGATGGAGTAGGAGATGGAGCAGGGCTTGGTTCAGGAGTGCTTTTCGCTTGTGGCTCGGCTACCTGAGTAGCGGCACCAGGGGCGTCTTCGGCCGCAGCGGCAAGCACAGCTGTAATATCCTCGCCAGCGGTTCCAATAATGGCTAATACACTATTAACGGGAGCGGCCTGTCCGGTAGGTACGCCGATATGTAAGAGTACGCCATCGTAAAACGACTCAAATTCCATGGTGGCTTTGTCGGTCTCAATCTCGGCAAGTACTTCACCTGATTTGACCTCATCACCAACATTTTTATTCCATGTCGCCACCACACCTTCAGTCATGGTGTCGCTTAATTTGGGCATGTATACTACTTCAGCCATTTTTTTAATATTTTGGTTTAGTATTCTTTGATATAAGGGTAGTCAGCTTGCACGTAAACATCTTCGTAAAGTTCATGAGCTTCTGGATATGGTGAGTTTTCAGCAAAGGATACAGATTCTTCTACTTCTTTCTTAACCCATGCATCAATCTCGGCTAATTCTTGCTCAGAAAGCCATTTTTGGGACTTTATAACGCGCAAACAGTGTTCGATTGGGTCTTGTTCCATCCATTCGGCAACTTCATCTTTGGTGCGGTATTTTTGTGGGTCAGACATCGAATGCCCTTTGTAACGATAGGTACGGATATCCAACAGTGTAGGGCCTTCGCCACGACGCGCTCTGTCTGCTGCCTCTTCAATGGCTTCGTGCACACTTTCTGGGCGCATTCCATTGACCACTTTAGATGGCATGCCGTAGGAGAGTCCAATTTGGGATAAATCGGTAACATTGGTAGTGCGCTCAACGGATGTTCCCATGGCATAGTTGTTGTTTTCAATAATGAAAATGACAGGAATTTTCCAGTTCATAGCCATATTGAAAGTCTCATGGAGCATCCCTTGACGCACGGCGCCATCGCCCATTGAAACGAAAGCAACGTTTTTGGTTCCTTTATACATTTCGGCAAAGGCTACGCCGGCACCCATTCCAATTTGTGCACCTACAATGCCGTGTCCGCCCATGAAATTTACTTTTTTATCAAAGAAGTGCATCGAGCCGCCTTTTCCTTTTGAGCAACCAGTACTGCGTCCGTAGAGCTCAGCCATCAAGACTCTTGGGTCGGTACCCAAGGCAATCGGATGCGCATGATCTCGGTAAGCTGTCATGTGCTTGTCATCTTTATGACAGGCACTTGCAGTTCCAACCACAATAGCTTCTTGGCCAATGTAGAGGTGACAAAATCCACCAAATTTTTGTTGGATGTAGAGCTGACCTGTTTTCTCTTCAAATTTGCGGATCAAGAGCATGTCCTTGTACCACTTCACATAGGTTTCTTTTGAAAACTTTGGTTTCTCTGAACTTTTTACGGCTTTTGCGCACATATGATCTGAATTTAGTGGTCACAAATATACAAATGATTCACAAACATTGTTCAAAATGTCAAAATTACACTAAGTGATATTTTGTATTTGATTTTTAGCTCGAAAAACTAAGTAGATTCCAGCAATTACCAAAGGAATACTGAGCAATTGGCCCGTATTTAGAGGTAAGGAATAATCCCTGGCAGTTTGGCCTAATTTGAAAAATTCGCAAATGATGCGCGCGCCAAAAATGAGGATCAAGAAACTTCCAAAGACAAAGCCTGGTTGCTGCCATTTTTTGAGTTTCCAAAAAATATAGAGCAATATCCAAAAGGAGATAAAATAACAGATGGCCTCGTACAATTGGGCAGGATGTCTAGGGGTGGGGTCATAAGTACCGATGGCCTCATTCCAAAAATATTGAAATTCAAAAGCCCAAGGCACATCAGTTACGTAGCCAACCATTTCATGATTGATTAAGTTCCCCAGGCGGATAAAAGTTCCGGCAATGGCAATGGGAGCTGCAATGCGGTCTAGGATCCAAATGTAGGGGCGTTTGGAAACTTTTTTGGAAAAAATAAATAGTGTAATCAAAATAGCAATGGCCGCTCCGTGGCTTGCCAGACCACCTTCCCAAATTTTGATAATGTCCATTGGGTGAGAAAAATAACCGGTCTCTACAATCCTTCCATCTGCCATTTTATCCCAGTAGGGGCCATAAAATAATACGTGGCCAAGGCGCGCCCCGATGATGGTTGCAAAAACCATGTAGGTAACTAATGTATCGAGAATTTTATCTTCAATTTGTTCTGCTTTGAACATTTTACGAATGACAAAATACCCCAAAACTATACCCGAAACAAAAAGTAGGCCATACAAATTTGGAGTACGCCAGCCTTCAATGAGTTGTGAATCAACACCCCAAGAGATAGAAAATATCATGTGTTAGAATTTTTAAGTGCTTGTTGGATAAGTGCTTGTGGTTTTTCTTTATTACCGAGAAAAGGAAGGGCCTCAGAACGACCTTTTTTAAAGATCAAGTTGCTTTTATTTTGGCCTTTTCTCAATTCCTTTTGAACTTCTATGGGCAAATGAATTGTTTTTTGACAAGCATCGCTGCAGCAGTTCTCCATTTTTTGCTTGCACTGCTCACATTGGATAAATAGCAGGTGGCAGGCATCGTTGACACAATTGGTATGCGTGTCGGCCGGAGCTCCGCATTGGTGGCATACGGCGATGATGTCAGGGGTAATGCGTTCGCCACGGCGTTCATCAAAAACAAAATTTTTACCGATAAATTTATTGTCGATCCCTTTTTCTTTGCAGTCATTGGCATATTTAATGATGCCTCCCTCTAGCTGGTGCACATTTTTAAAACCACGGTGTTTGAACCATGCCGATGCTTTTTCGCAGCGAACGCCTCCTGTGCAGTACATCACGATGTTTTTGTCTTCATTGCCTTTAAGGACAGTTTCTTCAATGTAAGGCAAGGATTCGCGAAAAGTGTCGACATCAGGCAAAATCGCTCCTTTGAAATGCCCAACCTCCCATTCGTAGTGGTTGCGAAAATCGATCAATAAGGTATTTGGGTCATCGGTGAGCTGGTTAAAGGCAGCTGCATCGAGGTGTATGCCCTTGTTGGTTACATCGAAGGTAGTGTCGTTGAGGCCATCGGCTAAAATTTTTGACCTTACCTTGATTTTTAATTTTAAAAAGGGGAATTCTGCCTCTGCGTCATCTACGGCAAAATTAAGACGCAGGCCATTGAGAAAATCAATTTGATATAATTCTTCACGAAAACGACCCAAATATTTGGTAGGGACTGCAATTTGTGCATTGATACCTTCTTTGGCAACATAGGTGCGGCCAACGATATCCATAGCCGACCAGTTTAAAAAAAGTTCATTTCTAAAGGCGATTGGGTTGGTGATATGTGCGTATTGATAGAAAGAAATCGTGACATATTTGTGTCCTATGGCCGATAGTTGACTTTCTAAAGAAGCCCTATCGAGTGTATTCCAGAGTTGCATTTTTTGAGACATCAGACCGCCACATTATGTTCGCGCAAGGCATCATTGAGCGAGGTTTTTAAATCAGTTGAGGCCTTTCTTTGACCAATAATGAGTGCACACGGTACTTGGTAAGCACCAGCTGCAAATTCTTTGGTGTACGAACCAGGAATCACGACCGACCTTTCTGGAACATAGCCATTCATTTCTGTGGGTGTTGGGCCTGTAACGTCTATTATTTTCGTCGACTTTGTCAGCACGACATTGGCTCCCAATACCGCTTCTTTACCGACTCTAACACCTTCTACAACAATACAACGCGACCCTATGAAGGCTCCATCTTCAATGATCACTGGTGCGGCTTGCAAGGGCTCAAGTACGCCACCAATGCCAACTCCGCCACTCAGGTGCACATCTTTTCCAATTTGGGCACAACTTCCTACAGTGGCCCAGGTATCTACCATGGTTCCGCTATCGACGAAGGCACCAATATTGATATAAGAGGGCATCATAATTACCCCTGAAGCCAAATAGGCTCCATAGCGAGCAATGGCATGAGGAACAACGCGGACCCCTAAATCTTTGTAATTTCTTTTGAGTGCCATTTTGTCGTGGAATTCAAAGGGCCCTACCTCGATGGTTTCCATTTGGCGGATAGGAAAGTAAAGTACCACGGCTTTTTTCACCCATTCATTCACTTGCCAAGTACCATCCGCTTTAGGCTCAGCCACGCGTAATTTTCCTTTATCGAGTGCTTCAATGACTTGTTCAATGGCTTGAACTGTTGATTTTTCTGACAGCAGCTCTCGGTTATCCCAAGCTGCTTCAATGATTTGTTGCATTGTTTTGTTTTGGTATTCGTATTAATAAAATAAGGCCCAGAAGGAAGAAAATAACCAAAGCCAATATGGAAGTTCGGATATCTAGCATGCCCTCAATAATTCCAAAAGTGAGGGTTCCTATGGCCAAACCAATTTTTTCTGCGAGGTCATAAAAACTGAAATAGGAAGTGAGGTCTTTGGTCTGGGGCAGCAACTTTGAATAGGTAGATCTTGACAAGGATTGTATACCTCCCATCACCAGACCAACCACAGCGGCTGCGATGTAAAATTGCCACGGATACCAAACAAATTGGTAGACAAACAAACAAAGTAAAATCCAAATGAAAATAGCGACACCCAATGCCTTGTAATTTCCAATCCATTTAGAGACTTTTGACATAACAAAAGCACCCAAAATACCAATGAATTGAATGATTAGAATAGATACAATGAGGTCCGTTTGTTTGATGCCAATCACTTCTTTGTTTGCAAAAGCAACGGCCATGACCATTATCGTCTGAACGGCCATATTGAACATAAAAAAGGAGCCTAAATAACCTTTTAATTCTTTATTTTTCCGTATTTGTTTCCAAACACCAAACACCTCCTTATACCCTTTGCCAATCAAGTTTTTTTGGTCTGTTTGAGATGCTTTTGTGCGCGGTAAGCGTGAAAAAGAAAACAGCGCAAAGCTAATCCACCAAAGGCTTACCAATGGAAAGGCCCAGCGAATGTCAATGACTTTGGTAAATACGGTTAAAATAAGTACAATAATCAATAATGTGGAGCTACCGAGATAACCCATAGAAAATCCACGGGCTGAAACACGATCGTGGTCTTTGGGATCAGCAATGTCAGGTAAGTAGGCATTGTAGTAAACCAAACTGCCCCAAAAGCCAATAGATCCAAAAAAAAGCGGAATGATGCTCCATCCAATATAAAACGGACTTCCCTCGAGTGCGTAGCGATCGGCATGAAAAAAATACAACAATGCACTAGATATTGCTCCTAAAAAACAAAAGAACTGCATGAATGATTTGCGCTTTCCACCTGCATCAGCAATCCCTGACAGTAGTGGTGAAATAAGCGCCACAACAATGTAAGATAAGCATATGACATATGCATAGAATTCTGTGTTATGAAATTCGCGTCCAAGAAAAGATACCGTATCAAAGATGGTGCGTCCAGAGTCGTTTTTAACGCTTGTTTGCGTTTCGTAAAGTATAGGAAAGATGGCAGAACTTATAATGAGCGGGTAAACCGAATTTGCCCAGTCATAGAAGACCCAACCTGTGATGATGCGCTTATTCCCTTTCTCCATTGTAATTCAAAATTAGGGAAATATCTTTACTCGTGAATCTCAATGTTATACTTCGACAATAAACCGTGCAGTTGCAGGCGGTTAATTTTGGCTTTTTCAATATGATTTTGATCAGGATCTAAAAAGAGCCCCTGTGTGGCTAAGAGATTTGCTTTGCGCAAATCGGTGCGCTCAAAGACAACATCCTGTAAGTTTGATCCTTCGAAACTAACCCCCTGGGCCTTGACTTCTGAGAAGTCTGAGCCTAAAAGATTACAGCAAATAAAGCTACAATTTTGAAGCTGCATTTGATAAAATGACGCATGATTCATTTGGCAATTGAGGAATTGACAAGAAAAACCAAAGGGATTTGCATCATCAAAGTGCAAGCCCAGTAATTTACAACTTCTAAAGGTAATGTCTTGAAAAATGGAACCTTGTAAACTGCAATTGGCAAGGTTGCAATTATCAAAAGTACAGGTAATGAATTTAATCGATTTTAGCGATAATGCGGTAAAATCTATGTCTTTGAAAGTACAGAATTCATAGCATGAATCAGCAATAAAATCAAGCGCTTTGTCAAATTCTAAATTGTAAAAGTCTTTATTCATTCTTTGCCTTCAAGGAAATCTTGTAGATAGACAAATGGCGCATTTAATTTGCCTTCTGAGGTTGTTTGGCTCGCTCTGTCAATGATTTGATTTGGATCAGGCCCTAGTAAAACAGGAAAAACATGTCTGAGTAATTCAGCCCCAAAATCCATAGATGCATCTTTGGGCAATTCACAAGGAAGGTTGTCTACGGCCATGACCGCAATCGCCTCTGTATGCCGAAAATCGACCTCTTGATTGGTGTGAGGATTGTAGCCATAAATGGCATTGTCTATTTTGCTTGGGCGAATGGTGCAAGCAATTGGCCCATTGATGTCACATGAAATATCGGCAACCACCTTGAGTGAAGATTTTTGATTGACTAACATTGCTCGGGTCAAAATCTTTGGAGATTGCGCCGACCAGAAATGACAAGGTATATAAAGTTCACTTTTATTAGCAAATGGCTCAAATGTACTTTGGTAAATCGATGGATTTGCATAAAATTCAGCCTTGTCAAAACCAGCATCAGTAATTCTTGCAAAGTAATGGTGAGTATCTAGGTGTGTATATACAGGCCCATTGAAGTTTTGCGATAAATAATCTGCTGCACTCACTTCTTTGATAGGCAGTAAGGCTAAGATTTCTCTTGCACCATTACCTACACGTCCAAAGCCAGTTAATATTGCTTTGAAATCATCAGGGAGAATGACTCTTTTTAATTCTGCTTCTACTTCCTTGCGGTCGGCACAAAGGTGTGCTGCTTTGAGTGTGTATAAACCAGTTTTCAGGCCAAAGGTTAAAAATGCATTGTAGGCTCCCACAATGCCTGCATACCTTCCAAAACCTATAATTCGTTTGTTTTGCGCATCCTTGAGCACCTCATAATCTATGAGGCGAATTTTCTTTCTAATTATTTCTTGAAGTAAGGCCCGATTATAGGCTTGTTTTTTAATGGTATGTGAGAAGAATAGATAGGTTTTATTGGCAAGCAATGCCTCTTTGGGCACCTCCTTGACCCCAAGTAGGATATCGCAATGGCTCATATCTTCTTGGACCGCAATCCCTAATTCAATATATTGTTCATCTGTAAAACAACGTATGGGACTCGTTTGAACCGTAATTCTAATATTTGGATATTGTGCTTGAAGCTCTTTACACTGTTCTGGGCTCAAAGGCACTCTGAAGTCATGGGGTACTTTTCCCTCGCGAATAATACCGATGTTGATGATGGACATGCTGGGAGAATCTGATTAATTGAGGTAATTATCGATGAACTCTCGAACACAAGCATCACCACCTTTTTTATTTAGAATGATATCTGAAATACTCTTTATTTTGCTCACAGCAGATGCTGGACAAACGGCAAGACCAACGGCTTGCATCACTTCAAGATCGTTGATGTCATCACCAATCATGGCTACCTCTTGGAGTGCAATGCCAAGCTCTGCACACCACTTTTGAAGTATGTCTAGTTTAGGTTCTCGGCCCACATAGACTTTGTCGATGCCCAACATTTGGGCCCGATCTTGCACCATATGTGAGGTGAAACCCGAAGAAATGATACCAATTTCAATGGCTTTTGCCTTGCTTAATTCTAGGAGTGCCATACCGTCATGGGTGTGGTAGCGCTTCATTTGATCCCCATTCTCTGAAAAATACATGCCGCCATCAGTCAAGACACCATCAACATCCAATAGAAGCATTTTAATGGCTTTGATTTTCTTGTCTAAACTGTTTTGTGAAAACAAGGGCTTGAAAAGCAAAGCTTGTAGGTCTAGTTGATATTCTTCACAAATGGCCTCGAGGTCATAGACGGTTAGTTCATGCACATTTTCAACGTCTAGATCAGCTAAAAAATCGTCGAACTCAATGCCGTTTTTCTTACAAATACTTTTGATATTTAATTCAAGCAACATAACTATACTATTTTATATCCTACGCTTTGCGCTACTTTTTGAATGTCAGCATGCAGTTGTTTGAATGCCGGATAATCGAGTTGTTGCGAGGCGTCTGATTTTGCCACTTTGGGGTTAGGATGAGCTTCAATTAACAAGCCATCGATTCCCATAGCTACACAAGCTCGCGCGAGTGGGTTTACACCATATGCATAGCCCATGGCGTGTGAAGGGTCTAAAATGATTGGCAAGTTGGTATGCTCTTGTAACCAAGCTACCCCACATAAATCTAGGGTGAATCTCGTGCCGGTTTCAAATGTACGTATACCGCGCTCGCAAAGCACTACATTTGGATTGCCTCCAGATAGGACAAATTCAGCAGCCTGCACAAATTCTTGAAGTGTGGTGCCAAATCCGCGTTTGATGAGTACTGGTTTTTGTGTTTTGGCACAAGCGCGCAATATGCCTTGATCATACATGGCTTTTGCTCCCACTTGAATGATGTCGGTATGTTCGATAATTTGCGCAATGTGGGTTGCATCTCTAGCTTCTGTAATGACATTCAAGCCATAATCTTGGCGCATCTTTGCCAATAACTGCAGCCCTTCCAATCCCATACCTTGAAAAGAGTAGGGGCTAGTGCGCGGCTTGTAGGCACCGCCTCGTAGCGTGCTTAAGCCCATTCCAACGAGTAGTTCTGCGGCTCCTCGCAGCTGTTCTTCAGATTCAACTGAACAAGGGCCACCAATCAAAATGGTATGGTTGCTTTTTCCGCCAATAGTCACATTTCCAAAATTAACGCTACGTTTTTCTTGCTGAAATTTTTTAGAAGCCAATTGTATGTCATTGGCAAAAATCCAAAAATTGGCAGCATGTGCTTCTAGGTCTTGGGGCACTTCCTTTAGTGCACTCCCGGTAATGAGGTAGGCCTTGTCTTGGTAGTTGATATGGAAGGCTTTGACTTTTTCTGCCAAGTCAGAAGCCGAAGCTTTGGCACTTTCTTTAAGTTCGATGATCATAATTCTGCTTTGATCAGGTTTGAAAATTGGACAATTCCTTTGAGCTGCCTATTGGCATCAATTACTGGTAAATACAGCACAGCAAAAGGACTATTTTTTATCAGATGCAATAATTCAACCACTGTTGAATTTTCGTCGATACAGATGGGATGCTTATTTATTAGATCCTCAACCTTAAGTTGGTCAAGATGATCGATATTCTTGAGCAGGGCTTTGCGAATGTCTGCACTCGAGCACAAACCCATGAGTTGTTGCTCGGCATTGATAGCCATCGCCACCCCCATTTGCCCTTGTTCAACACATTCTAGTATATCCTTAACACTAGCTGTAGACCATGAAAATTGCGGGGTTTCGTCGAGCGGAACCATAAAATCCCTGACCTTGTATGCCGATCCAATGCTGCGTTTGGTAAGGTTCATGAGTGCATTGCCAACACTAGGTTGTTTGAATAAATAAGACCCCGAAACAGCCGTGCTCACACCCATTTGGCGCAAGATAAATGAAACTTCAGGATTCACGCCTCCGTCTACGTGTATTGACTTATTTGCAAAACGCTTTCTAAAAGACCTGATTTTATCAAAATTCTGTTTGTCAAATACCCCACCGGATTGCCCTGGGATAGTGGCCATAATTAGAATAAAATCGAAGTCGGTGTAGGGTTCAAAAACATCAATTGGCGTTGGGGTAATGATCGAAAGACCTTTCTTGCCCAGAACCTCTTTGGGTATTTGAAGTTTGTGCTTAAGTGGTTCGGCTTGAAAGGTGAGGTATTCTACTGGGTTAGCAAGTAGCAGCGGATAGAATTTCTCTGGATCAGAAGTAATGATATGTAGGTCAATAGGCAATGAACAGAAGGTGCGAATGTGTTGGATATCTTCAAACACACCAAGATCGTCATTGCAATCGATGTGAAGTAAATCAACTTGATGAGCCACTAAATCGGCAATGACCGCTTCTAAAGGCCGGGCTGCGTCTGAATAGATAGATGCTGAGATTTTCATGGTGGCAGCAAAAAAAGATGGGGTAAGCTACTTTTATCGCACCGCTACAACCTCTTACCTTTGCTACATTCCTGTCCTGGAGGATTCAGAGGGAGCTGGTCGTAAAAGACTTACCC
>JAURGK010000040.1 GCA_030833845.1 Crocinitomicaceae bacterium
AAAAAATGCCAAAGAAGGCAACCCGAGGCTCTATGATCTTACTGCCCTGCAAGTAGATGGCAACCGCTACTACGCCTATTCAGCAGAGGAGACACTCAATAAAGTACAAAGTCTGTATGAAAAAAAACTTGTGACCTACCCACGTGTGGACACAACCTATCTTTCTGAAGATCTTCATCCTAAAATCCCAGGAATACTTAACGGATTGAGAGATTACAAGAGATTTACTGAACAACTGGCAAGTAAGCCAATTAAGAAGTCTAAGCAAATATTTGACGATAAAAAAATCACCGACCACCACGCAATCATCCCAACTGGTGTGGCCCCATCGGGCATCACCCCAGAAGAACAGCGCATTTATGATCTGATTGTACGGCGATTTATTTCAGTTTTTTATCCCGAATGCAAGGTCTCTAATACAACGGTTTTGGGTAAAGTAGCAGAGCTAACTTTCAAAGCAACTGGAAAGCAGGTACTCGATAAAGGATGGCGCTTGGTGTATGAGGATTTAAAAGCCCAGCAAACAACCGCTGAAGATAAAATTTTACCCCTGTTTACTCAAGGTGAAAGTGGGCCCCACAATCCTTTTATACATGAAGGAAAGACCAGTCCACCAAAATATTACACCGAAGCGACCCTTTTGCGCGCCATGGAAACAGCAGGGAAACTCGTTGAAAATGAAGAAATGCGCGAGGTCATGAAAGAAAATGGAATCGGACGGCCTTCCACACGTGCAAGCATCATCGAAACACTATTTAAAAGACAATATATCGAGAAAAAGAAAAAGAATCTCCTTGCCACACCCACAGGTATGGCCTTGATAGATAAAATATCATTCGACTTATTAAAAAGTCCAGAATTAACGGGTCAGTGGGAACACAAACTACGCATGATAGAAAGGGGTACCTACGAGGCACAAACGTTCAAAGAAGAATTATTTGTTATGGTAAGACAACTTACCGATGAGGTGATTTTTGGTAAAAACTAATTTTTACATGCGTTGCGGTGCTTCCACCCCTAATAAATGAAGCGAAGTAGCCAATACTTGCCGCACTCCTGCACTGAGCGCCAATCGCATTTGACGCAAGCTCTTATCTGGCTCCACTAGGATTTTAACACTCTGATAAAACGTATTATAAAGCTTGACCAAGTCATAAGCGTAGTTGGCCAACACAGCCGGTGAATACCCTTGGGCTGCTTCTTGGAGCGTTGCACCAAATAGAGAGAGCTGTTTGATGATCTCTCTTTCTTCTTGCTTTAAAGTTGCTGCAGTAGACAGAGGCATCAAATCAAATGCGGCTTTTTCCAAAAGGGTTGAAATACGGGCGTGAGTGTATTGTAAAAACGGGCCAGTATTGCCGGTTAGATCAATGGATTCTTCGGGATTGAAGAGCATGCGTTTTTTGGGATCTACCTTCAAAAGATAGTATTTGAGCCCACCCAAACCGATCTGTGCATACAATTGCTCGCGTTCTTGGGCACTGATTCGGTCGAGGTGCCCACGTTCTTGGGTCATTATTTTGGCTTTATCAATAACTTCGGCCATCAAATCATCGGCATCGACAACAGTTCCTTCTCTTGATTTCATCTTGCCGCTCGGCAAATCTACCATGCCGTAACTAAGATGAAAGCAATTATTTGCCCAAGTGTAGCCAAGTTTTTGAAGGATGAGGAACAAAACTTTAAAATGATAATCCTGTTCATTTCCTACGGTGTAAACCATTCCATGTAAATCCGGAAAATCCTTAAACCGATCTATTGCCGTGCCAATATCTTGAGTCATATAAACAGCGGTTCCATCGGAACGCAACACCAATTTTTCGTCGAGTCCTTCGCCGCTGAGATCTATCCAAACCGAACCGTCTTCTTTTTGATAAAACACTCCTTTCTTTAAACCTTCCAATACCTGATCTTTCCCAAGAAGAAAAGTATCTGATTCATAATAAAGTTTATCAAAAGTAACGCCCATTTGCGCATAAGTTGCATCAAAACCTTCATAAACCCAACCATTCATGGTGGTCCAGAGTAAGTATACTTGTGGGTCACGGGCCTCCCATCTCACAAGCATTTCTTTGGCTTCTTGCAAAATAGAGGTCTGGTTTTTGGCTAGTTCCTTGATTTTATCGTCTATCGCAGCCTGTGCTTTTTCATCTTTGCCTTCTTTGGCTTGCTGAAATTTCAGAACTGCATCTTGAATTTCTACTGAGGTGTCAGCAAAGTTCCCACTTTGCCATTGGCTAAGTATTTCTTTGGCCTCTTTTTGTAAGGCTTGATCAAAAGCCACGTAGTATTTTCCCACCAGCTTATCGCCTTTTAGACCTGTGTTGGCTGGAGTTTCACGTTCTCCTTTCTCATTGAGTGGAGAAAATTTCTCCCATGCCAACATCGATTTGCATATATGGATGCCTCGGTCATTGATAACTTGAGTACGCACAACCTTATGTCCAACAGCCTTCAATATTTCAGCCACAGATGCTCCTAGGAAGATATTGCGCAAATGTCCAAGATGCAAGGGTTTGTTGGTATTTGGAGATGCATATTCCACCATGATTGTTGGTTTGGAATTTGGCACAGATAAGCCATGTTGTGGATTATTTTGAATAGTCTGAAGCATTTCAAGCCAATAGGTATCTTTAAACACAATATTTAAAAACCCATTGATTACATTGCAATGAGATACTTCTTGGATATTTTGCTCAAGCCAATGTTTGATTTTTTCACCAGCTTGTTGAGGAGCACAGCGCAATAACTTAACAAATGGAAACACAACAAGTGTGAGGTCTCCTTCAACATCGCGACGGGTTTGCTGAAATTGAATGATATTTTCAGTAATTGGCACACCAAACAAATTTGGAGCAGCGGCCATTAATGATTCACGAATATGTTGTTCCATTTTTAATTGGGGCGGTGAGTAATCAAATTTTCAATAAGTGCTAGGGCATGTTCTGCCATTTTGTTTTTTTCATCGTCCAAACAGGGATTGACTTCTACAATTTCAATGGCGCAAAGATTTGGATGTTGTGCAAAATAGTTAAGTATGTGCATGGCCTCAGCAAACAACAAGCCATTGGCTACTGGTGTTCCAGTGCCATAAGAGGTTTCAATCGGATCAATGCTATCTACATCAAATGATACATAGATGAGATCACAAGAGCCAAGCTTTGTTGTCATTTCCGTTAAACATTCTTGCAAGCCTTTTTGACGGAGCTCTTCTACAGAATAATTTTTCAATTCCAAATCAGAGATAATTTTGTCTTCTTCTTTTTCTGTATCACGAACTCCAATGTATATCAAATCCTGCGGATTAAAGGCCGCACTTTTTAACTGATTCCAAAGGGTAAGAGTGGATTGATCTACTTGATTTTTTGCTAAATGTTCATGATTTAAACCCAGTGCAGCAGCAATGGGCATGCCATGAATATTGCCAGATGGTGTGGTGTATGGCGAATGGATATCAGCATGGGCATCAATCCAAACTACGCCAATTCGCTTGTTTGGATTCTCTTTTTGAAGCGACTTGAGTGTTCCGGCAGCTGCACTGTGATCTCCTGAGACTATGATTGGGAAAACACCCCTTGTCGAACAAGAGTGGATTTCTACGGCTAAATTTTCAAACACCGACAAAAGGCCATCAATATACTTTGCAAATTTATACGGCGTAGGTGAATCAAGCAGCTCATTTTGGTTGGGAACAGTAACGACTTTATAATCCTTGAAAATCGATTTTTGTTGTGTTCGAGCAGCAGCACGAATCGCCTCAGGGCCAAGGGAAGCTCCTCGAGTACCAGCTCCTAATTCTGAAGGATTAAAAATAAACTGGATGTTTTTTGCCATAAATGCCACAAGTGAATGTCACAAAGATAAGGCTAATTTGCCAAATGAATCTAACGGATTATCGCTAGTTTTGCCCATGAACAAATCCTTATTACTCTTTTGTTTTTTGGTTTACACCAAAGTGATTTTAAGTCAAAAACCTTTTGTTGGCAGTTTTGAGTATAACATCCAACAAGTTGATTTACTGACCAAAGACACTACCCAAGGAAAACTCTTTATCTATGCCCTGGACTCATTGGTGCGCTTCAATTATTTGCTCGAGAATGGCAAAAAACAAGAGAGCATTCATCACCTATCCAAACACAAATTACTTACCCTCTTGGAAATAGAAGGCCAATTTTTTGCTGTGCAAATTCTTGATACTGCAAAAGAATCACGTGAATTTAACTACCAACGAACCCCTCAAAAATTGAACATTGGGCAATTAAAAAGTCAAGTTGGAACCGTTCAGTTTGAAGGGCATCAAGAATCCTTGTATTGGCATAAAAAAATCTCGGCCAAGTATTTTGTAGGATACAATGATGCGCCTGGCTTACCAACCTATGGTCGTATTCCAACTGACTATGGATACATGGCATTCGAACTCCTAAGCCATGACCAAAGAAAACCACCCTTCCTACTATTCGTTCCAGAACAAAAGTATAAGGTCTTGACATTGGCAGAATTTCTGGACTGGACAAAAGGCGGCTCACACCCCTAAAACCAAAGACTAACTAACACTTCCTTGTTTATAGGTTTCAAATAAATCAAGTACTTGTGTACCACTTTGATGTATTTTCGTTTCATTAGACGATCATCAGGTATGGAAGAAAACGAATATATCCCAAATTCAACGACAAAAAGCGCTCCTAAACCAAAGGCCAGTGCAAAAGAAAACTCCAATAATGCGACAGAAAAAGGTGGTGCGTCTACATCTTTTTCCCAAAAAATCAACTTACCTAAGATTAAATTAATAACTGGAGCTGTATTAAGCCTCTTGAGTATTTACTTATTGTTGGCATGCATTTCCTATATTTTTACTTGGGCTAAAGATCAAGATCAGTTAATTGATCGTTCATTTAGCGCATATATTTTCAATAGCAATATTCCTGCAGCAGAAAATTGGCTAGGCAAATTTGGAGCCTGGAGTTCACATTTGTTAATTTTTAGAGGCTTTGGTTTACCGGCATTTGGTTTGGTATTTTTACTGTTTCTTTATGGATTTCGTATCCTTTTCGGAACTGTCTTATTGCCTTTAGCGCGTACCACCAGTATTGTATTGAGCTACTTGGTATGGGGGTCTATCTTTTTGGGTTACTTTGGTGATAAAATAAGTTACGGTGGTGGGGCTTTTGGTTATTTTACCAACGATTGGCTGCAATTGACCTTAGGTAATTTTGGCACCTTGCTCTTACATGTCATCTCATTTTTTGTACTGACATCTGTTCAATTCAATCCCAACTATAAAGCTCTATTTAACCGCTTATTCGGTACGAATGCAAAAGAGGCAGATGGCCCAGATACCCAAGCCACTGTAGAGCATGGTACTTTTGATGATATTTATGTGGTGAATACCATCACAGAAGACCAAATCAAGGAAGATAACATTGCTCAGGTAGTTGAATTCGACGATGGATCAGAAGACGACGATATTTTTGATCAAAAGAGTGAACTAATTGTTCAAATCAAAGAAAATCAAGCTATTGAAGAAGAATCTAACATTTTTGAGGATACGGATTTTGAAGTTGCCCTGGGAGAAGATCCAGAAGTACCAATGACCGATAGGCCCTTGGCAGACGATGAATTATTGGCTTCAAAATTGGTAAGTGAACACGGTGAGTATGACCCCACCAAAGATCTTGAAGGCTACTTACTGCCGCCTTTGGAGCTGATGAAAGATTATGGAACCTCAGGTATATCAGTGAGCAAAGAAGAGCTAGAGACCAATAAAAATCGCATCGTTGAAACGCTCTCCCATTATAAAATAGACATTGCTAAAATCAAGGCAACAGTGGGGCCCACTGTTACGCTTTATGAAATTGTACCCGCACCTGGGGTGCGCATTTCCAAAATAAAAAATCTCGAAGACGACATAGCGCTTAGCTTATCCGCTTTAGGTATCCGCATTATTGCACCCATTCCAGGGAAAGGCACCATAGGTATAGAGGTGCCAAATTCCAACCCCGAAATGGTATCTATGCGTTCGTTGATTGCCTCGGATAAATTTCAACATTTCGATGGAGAGCTCCCGGTTGTGATGGGCAAAACCATTACCAACGAAACCTATGTTTTTGACCTCACCAAAATGCCTCACTTGCTTGTTGCTGGTGCCACAGGACAAGGAAAATCTGTTGGTCTAAACGCCATTTTGGTATCGATACTTTATAAAAAGCACCCAGCCCAAGTCAAATTTGTGCTTGTCGACCCTAAGAAGGTAGAGCTCACGTTGTATAATAAGATTGAGCGTCACTTTTTAGCAAAGCTTCCAGGAGAAGAAGAAGCGATTATCACCGATACCTCTAAAGTTGTCAATACGCTTAATTCACTTTGTATTGAGATGGATGAGCGCTATGAACTTCTCAAAGATGCAGGTGTGCGTACCATCAAAGAATACAATGCCAAATTTATAGGCCGTAGGCTCAACCCCGAAAAAGGGCACCGCTACTTACCCTACATCGTCGTGCTGATCGATGAATTTGCCGATTTGATCATGACGGCTGGAAAAGAAGTGGAGCATCCGATAGCACGTATTGCACAACTAGCGCGCGCTATCGGAATTCATTTGATTGTTGCCACCCAAAGACCCTCAGTGAATGTGATTACAGGTATGATCAAAGCCAATTTCCCCGCTCGCATTGCCTTTAGGGTTTTATCAAAAATTGACTCACGCACCATTTTAGATGCCTCTGGTGCAGATCAACTGATTGGTCGTGGGGATATGCTCATCTCAACGGGCTCCGAAATGAAGCGCTTGCAGTGTGGCTTTTTGGATACACCCGAGGTTGAAGAAATATGTAGTTTTATTGGTGGGCAACGCGCTTATCCAGAAGCACTTATCTTGCCAGAATATATTCCCGAAGGCGGTGAGGCCGGAGGCGACATCGACATGAATGAGATAGACTCCATGTTTGTAGATTCAGCACGAATTGTGGTAATCAATCAGCAAGGGTCAGCAAGTTTGCTACAACGCAAATTAAAACTTGGCTATAACCGTGCTGGCAGAATAGTAGATCAATTAGAAGGTATGAATATCATTGGTCCTTTCCAAGGAAGCAAGGCCCGAGAAGTACTCTTTTCGGATATTGAAAGTCTTGACGAATTCCTTCGCACTAAAGGATTACTCTGATGCTACTTGACCCTGTTGATACCCATAGCACGCAACATCCATTTAGGCAAGTGTTTTAACTTGCCGCCTTGTTTTAGATTAAGATAAAGACCTAATTTTTTTAATACAGGTACTTTGTGTGTTTCGACAAATTCAATCCAGTAACCATCTGGATCTTCGATGTACGCAAATCTTCCTGCTGCCTCGCCCATGTCAAAAGAATTATCAGAATCTACCGTGAAAGGTGCTTGAAACTCTTCACAACGCTGCTTAAGCGAATCCATCCCTTGTACATCAAAACAGAGATGAATGAAGCCCCAATCTCCCCAAAATCTATTTTCAAAAATTGGTCGTGCTACATTTGGCGTAGCAAGTTCAAGCAATTCAATTTCTGTAATGCCAAGCAATTGTGCAAAATACCCCTCTCTTACTTTTGAATGAGAAAGTAAAACACGACGAAATGCTTGCGCTCCTCTAGGCATGCTTTTAAAGTCTTCAAAAACCTGTTGCACATCATAAACTTGATTTTCATAACCCAGAAGATCTCTATAAAAACTAAGACTCTTTTCCA
>JAURGK010000029.1 GCA_030833845.1 Crocinitomicaceae bacterium
CTTGAACGTGAAAAGGTAAACTTAGATATTTGGCATTACCAAGATTTGGAAATTCAACCCCAGCAATTACTCCATAAAAACCAAGAATTGAGCAGAGGTCTTTTGTATGTGTATCACCTTACCTTAGATCGCCTTGTTCAATTAGAAAATGACTCCTTGCGTGTCTTTATGGACAGAAAAGCAACCGCACCTTTTCTTTTAGCGCGCAACACGGACCGCTATCAAATTGAAGCGCAATGGAAAGCCCCTTCTAAAAGCGACTACTACCGTATAGATTTGCAGAGTGGAAAGGCAGAGTTATTGGTCAAAGGAATAGCTTTTCGTGGAGGTTTATCAGCTGACGGAAGGTATTTTAGTTACTATGACACCAAGGATCAAAGATGGATGTTGCTCGAAATTGACAACAGAGAATTAAGCTGTATGAATTGCAGTCGCCAGGATATCAAATGGAATGAAGACCTCAATGGCATGCCAATGGAGGCCGGGCCAGTAGGTTTTTTGGGTTATTCGCAAAAGGCCCAGGTGGTGTATTTCCAGTCAGAGTATGATATCTGGAGCTATCATATCGGCAGCAAAATGCTAGGTAGTGTTTCAAATGAACTAGCTACAGAACAAAAAATTGAATTGCGATTTGAGCCCTACAACTTAGATTCAGCGTGGCTCGACCTCAAGAATGGATATTTCATAGGGCTGCGCAAAAACAACAAAAATGAAATTTTATATTTCTACGAGCAAAATAAGCTGCAATCTGCCTATGAAATCCCGCAGCGCATTGCCGGACTTCAAAAAGCAGAAAATGCGAATCTATATACTTTGCGCAAGATGGATGTGAGCCAATACCCCGATCTTTGGTTTTGCAACGAAGGCAATTTTTCAAAATTAAGTCGTATTTCTGTTACCAATCCGCAACAAGCCAATTACAATTGGGCAACCGTGGAATCTATTCAATGGACCGCCTATGACGGACAAGTATTGGAAGGACTGTTGTATAAACCAGAAAATTATGACCCTAACTTGAAGTATCCGCTGTTGTTTTACTTCTACGAACTCAATTCAGATAACCTACACAACTACCAAGCACCTAAGCCCTCGGCGAGTATCATTAACCCCACCGAATATGCCAGTGGAGGATATTTGGTTTTTGTGCCGGATATTCGTTACGTACCAGGCAAACCAGCGCAAGGAGCTTACAATAGCATCATGAGCGCTGCCGATTACCTGCTCAAAAACTACCCCATTGATGAAAAACGTATGGGGCTACAGGGCCAGAGTTGGGGGGGCTACCAAACCGCAATGCTCATTACCATGACCCCTCGCTTTGCGGCAGCAATGGCCGGAGCACCGGTCAGCAATATGTTCTCGGCTTACGGAGGTATCCGCTGGGGAAGTGGGCTCAACAGACAATTTCAATACGAAAGCACCCAAAGCCGAATTGGAGCAACCATCTGGGAAAAACCGGACTTATACGTAGAAAATTCACCTTTGTTTCATCTGCCTAAGGTGCAAACCCCCTTACTGATCATGGCCAACGATAAAGATGGGGCAGTTCCTTGGTATCAGGGAATTGAATTGTATAACGGCATGCGGCGCTTGGGAAAACCATGCTGGATGCTCAATTACAATAACGACGACCATAACCTCACCAAATTGGCCAACAAATACGATTTATCCATTCGCATGCGTCAGTTTTTCGACCACTACCTCTTAAATGCCCCCGCACCCACCTGGATGACTCAGGGCCGCCCTGCAACTTTGAAAGATAAAACCTTGCTTTATGATTAAATTTCAAAGTTTGCTCCGCGTCTTGCTCATACTTGAGTTACTTGGAATTATTTACCTCTCGGTCAAAAGCCCAAACGGAGGGGTCAATGTGCAAATCAATGATAAGGTTGGGCATTTTATTGGCTACGGGGTGTTGAGCTGCAATACCTTTATGGTCTTTGGTTTTAAAAATAAAGCTATCACCCTACAACTACTCTTTGCCTTAATTGCCATTGGAGTCATTCTTGAATGGGTTCAGGGATTTGTACCCGCAAGAGAAGTGTCAGCATTGGATGTTGTAGCCAATGCGATTGGTGTGGCACTGGGCACAACTTCTTATTGGATGTGGCTCAGAATTCAGTCAAGGTCAAAGAGGTCATGAACCCCAAACCAACGGCTCGTTACAAAACCTTCTGCATAATTATAACCAGCAGGGCGGCCCATTTCTAACATGCGCCCCTTTAGAAAATCAAAAAATAATTCGCCAGAAATTGGGGTGTTGGGTTCTGGCGAGTTCGGGTCAAAAAATTGCGTTTTATAGGCTTGAATTGCTGCAATTTTACGCTCCAAGTAGGGCGTGACATCGTGAACAAACGATGGGGTTTGATGGTAATCCTGAATGTAATGCAATACTAAATGCGGCCTAAAAGCTTCTTGCTGAACTCCTTGATATTTTGTATTGATTTTTCGTAAGCCCGATAAAAAACAAGCTTCTGCTACCATTTGACCAGCACGGCCATGATCTGGATGGCGGTCAAAAAGCGCATTAGCGAAAACGATCTGAGGTTGATGCAATCTGATTTGCTCAATAATTTTCAATTTGGCTGCCTGATTATTTTCAAAAAATCCATCGGGCAAGCGCAAATTATTTCTGTACGTCAAGCCTAGAATAGCTCCAGCAGCTTGCGCCTCTTGATACCTGCTCTCTACACTACCGCGTGTGCCCAATTCGCCTTCAGTTAGGTCAATGATGCCAATTTTTTTTCCTTGATTGGCGTAATGCATGAGTGTTCCTGCTGCCGAAAGCTCGACATCGTCAGGGTGCGCACCAAAAGCAAGGATATCTAATTTCATATTTAAACAATATTGGCATAGCTCTCCACACTAGGGCAACTGCAAACAAGATTGCGGTCGCCAAAGGCGTTGTCTACGCGGCGAACAGGCGCCCAATATTTGGCCTCGAGTAAATACGGCAATGGATAAGCCGCTTCTTGAGGCGAATAAGGGTAGTTCCAATTCTTATTAATGATACAATCGGCAGTGTGTGGTGCGTTTTTAAGCAAGTTATTGTGCTTGTCCGCATGTCCATTTTCAATTTCACGAATTTCTTCACGCATTTTAATCATGGCGTCGCAAAAACGATCTAGTTCTTCTTTGTCTTCGGATTCCGTAGGCTCTATCATGAGGGTACCCGCCACTGGAAATGAAACTGTTGGCGCATGAAAACCAAAATCTATCAGTCGTTTGGCCATGTCGGCTACTTCCACATCAGCAGTCTTTTTAAAGTCTCGGCAATCGAGGATCATCTCGTGAGCAACTGTTCCATTCGCGCCGGTATATAGAATGTCATAGTGTCCTTTCAAACGAGCTGCAATGTAGTTGGCATTAAAAATGGCTATTTCTGTTGATCTTCTCAAACCTTCAGCACCCAACATTTTGATGTAAGCGTATGAAATGGTGAGAATTAACGCAGAGCCGTAGGGTGCCGCTGAAATGGCATGGATAGGTTGGTCTCCGCCTGTTTTGATGAGTGGATTACTTGGAAGGAAGGGTGCCAAATGGGCGGCCACTCCAATTGGGCCCATTCCTGGGCCACCACCGCCATGCGGAATGGCGAAGGTTTTGTGTAAGTTCAAGTGGCAAACATCGGCTCCGATGTTGCCCGGATTGGTCAGGCCAACTTGGGCATTCATATTGGCACCGTCCATATACACTTGGCCACCATTTTCGTGTATGATACTTGTTATTTCAATAATTCCCTCTTCATATACCCCATGGGTAGATGGATAAGTGACCATGATACCGGCCAATACCTCTTTGAGGTCTGTAGCAACAGTGCGCAGTTCATCGATATCGATATTGCCGTTTTCATCGCAACCCGTTACTACCACTTCAAAACCAGCCATCACTGCTGATGCTGGGTTGGTGCCATGTGCAGATGAAGGAATGATCATTTTTTTACGCTGGAAGTCGCCGCGAGATTCATGATAGGCTTTGATGACCATCAAACCAGCGTATTCGCCTTGAGCACCTGAGTTTGGTTGCAAAGAAACGGCCGCAAAACCAGTGGCTTCGCACAAATCTTTAGAGAGTTGAGCAAACATGCTGTGGTAACCTGCCGCTTGGTCTAGCGGGGCAAAAGGGTGTATGTTGGCAAATTGTGGATTGGTGACGGCCATCATTTCTGAAGCCGCATTGAGTTTCATGGTGCACGAACCCAGAGGAATCATAGAATGAACCAATGACAGGTCTTTGTTTTCTAGTCGTTTGAGGTAACGCATCATGCGTGATTCAGAATGATACGAATTGAAAACTGGATGCGTAAGCACCCCTTCAGTACGCACAAGCCCGCTTGGAATAGCCCTTGGACCTTCTTGAATAGCAGCGCCAAAAACTTGCAACACTGACGCTAAATCTTGATGCGTATGTGGTTCGCCAAAAGAGATGCTCAGCTCAGAATTGGAAATGTACCGGAAATTTAAGCCTGCAGCCTCAGCCTTGCTACGAATAGCAGCGCAATCCACCCCCTGCACATGAATCGTATCAAAAAAGTGAGCCGAACCAATCTGAAGGCCGATTTTTTGAAGTGCCGCTGCAGCACTACTTGCCAATTGGTGCACGTGGTTGGCAATTTTTGTAATGCCATCTGGGCCATGATAAACAGCATACATAGAAGCCATTACGGCCAACAGCGCCTGTGCAGTACAAATGTTTGAGGTTGCTTTATCTCTTTTGATATGTTGTTCACGTGTTTGCAGGGCCATGCGCAAGGCCTGATTGTCATCGGCATCTTTTGAAACGCCAATGATGCGCCCCGGCAAATTGCGTTTGTAGTCTTCCTTTGTAGCAAAAAATGCAGCATGAGGGCCGCCGTAGCCCATCGGTACGCCAAAGCGTTGTGCCGTACCAATGACCGCATCAGCGCCCATACTACCCGGTGACTTGAGCAAAACCAATGAAAGTAGATCCGCACCAACAGCAACTTGCAAGCCCTGTGACTTGAAGTTTGCGATGGCGTTGGTCCAGTCTTGAACATGACCTTTTGCATTGGGGTATTGTACAAAAATTCCAAAGAAAGCAGCGTCTGGGGTGAATGTATTGGCATCCCCTACAATGAGCTCAATTCCTAGATTTTGTGCTCGGCCAGTCATTACCTCAATGCTTTGAGGGAGCACATTGGCATCTACAAAAAACTTATTGCGCCCTGCTTGAACATCGGCTCGGCTTCTGGAATTATAAAACATGATCAAGGCCTCAGCAGCAGCAGTAGCTTCGTCTAGTAATGATGCATTGGCAATAGTCATGCCTGTAAGCTCCAAAACCATAGTTTGAAAATTCAACAGTGCCTCAAGACGCCCTTGAGCAATCTCTGCCTGATAAGGCGTATAGGCCGTATACCACCCTGGATTTTCCAAAACATTGCGCAAAATCACCGAAGGAACAATGGTTTCGTGATAACCTAGACCAATAAATGACTTAAACACTTTGTTTTGCGCACCTAAGTCGGTAATATGAGCCAAATAAGCTTGTTCAGAAAGGGCTGCATCGATCTGCAACTCTCTGTTGAGGCGAATTTGAGCTGGAATGGTTCGGTCAATGAGGGTACCGATTGAATCTACTCCAATGGTAGATAACATGCTTTGTTGCTCTGTGGCTCCTGGGCCGATGTGGCGTCTTTCGAAGGGTGTCATGTATGGTGTCGATTTTGGACTACAAAATTACTTATTTTCAAGGAAATTTTTAGCTCTCAATTTGGCATTTTCGCGGATATCTTGCCAAAAAAGATTGATGTCTCCAATATGGTAATTGCGCATCGTAAAACTCATAAGCATAAATTTTCCTTTGGGCCGATCTATCCATACAGCCCCATCAATCAAATGGGTATTGAAAAGCTGCTTGTAAATGCGCTTGTCGGTATACAAAAAACCTTTATGTAGCTCTTTTGAGGCATATGATTCGGTAGTCCAGGTGATGGGGTTAATCACCGCCCTACCTTTATACCATTTTTGATATGATGCTTGATCGATGTGTTTTTTAAAGGTATTCCAAGCTAGGTAACCTCCGGTCTGTTCAGGACTAACGAGTAATGGAATATTTTTTAAATCCGATGGCCAAATCCCAATACCCGGTATGTAGGCTGCTATCAATTGATTTTGGAGCGGTTTGGCATCAAAAAATTCTTGGAGCAATAAGCCGCAATGTGTGCTGCCTTGACTGTGCGCGGCTAGAATAATTGGCCTACCTTGATTGTAATGTTCTAAGTAATATAAAAATGCAGCGCGCACATCTGAATAAGCAAGTGCAAGCGCATCTTTGCCTTGTTGGTCGGCTGCATAGTACGACCTCAAGTGGGCTGATCGGTAGTAGGGGCTATAAAATCTACCCGCCTCTACAAAGGCACTCCCTTGAAAAGGCAAGGCCGTTTGTAAAACTTTAGTTCGCTGTTGCTCGTCTTCAATAGTTACATTCCACCTTCGGTCTTTTTTTTGGGTGTTCAAGGTAGGATAGACATAAAAAACATCCACCGCCGACCACAAACTCGTGTCTTGGCAAAAGGCAGCTAATCCTGGGGGCAAATTGCTAGGAAGCGCTGCCCAGTTGACAGTTTTGCTATAATCTGTTTGAGTTTGTGCATAATGGACTGTGGAAAGAATAGGCAAAAACACGATAAGCAAGCTAAGAAAACGCATTATTTTTGTGGTCTGTATGTCAAGATTACAAAATAACACATTTTTTGGGCTATTGTTTGCCCTGATCATGCATCAATTTTGCTTGGCACAAGACAGCACCTCCTATTGGAAATTTAAATCGCTTTATTCATTAAGTGGTACACAAACCTCATTTGTAAATTGGAATGCCGGGGGGCGAAACAACATTTCAGTCATTGGTTCGGCAAATGCCTCAGCATACTACACTAGAGAATCCATCAAATGGACCAACGATGCCAACTTTGCACTCGGCGGAATCAAATATTTTGACAACAAAGGCATAGGTGCGCAGAAAACCGATGACCGGCTTGAGCTTTCTAGTACTTTTGGTATGCAGCTTTCTAAAGGTTTTTTTCTCACCTTCGCCTCCACATTCCGCACCCAAAGCATCAATGGATTTGCTTATCCCAATGATTCAGTGCCCGTTTCGAGTTTTATGGCGCCAGGCTACTTGAATTTAGCACTTGGAGCCGATTTTCGTAAGTCGGATAATTTTAACGTTTTCTTTTCTTCTATCGCCATTAAGTCTACGTTTGTGCTCGATGATTCGCTCAGCGCCAAAGGTTCTTTTGGGGTGCTGCCCGGAACGCGCTATCGCCAAGAATACGGTGCATACCTGAAGATGAAATACAACACAACGCTCGCCAAAAACATCGAAATGAAATCCAAGCTAGAGTTGTTTAGCAATTACTTGAACAACCCGCAAAACATAGATGTGAATGCTGAGCTATTATTGTTGTTTAGAGTTAACTCTTTGGTTTCGGCATCGGCACAATGGAATATTTTATACGACGACGACATCAATATTACCGATACCAATGGAAACACAGGCCCACGCACCCAATTTAAATCTGTAATCGGTATCGGGCTCTCGTATAAAATACAGCGCTGATTAGAGCTTAATGGCCACCAGGTTGGCAACAGAGCGGAAGAGCTTTTTGAGCCCTTGGGTCTGCTTTCTGATCATCGGCATTATAGCCAATAGACGTAATTACTTTATGGAGCGCCTCTGGATTTACTTTACCGGGTCGAAATTTGATTTCCACGACCTTCGTCTCTAGGTTCAGTTCTGCATAAATGACACCTTTGGTCTGGTTGAGTTCCGTTTCGATGCGCTCTTTGCAATCACCACATTGGGCATTGGTCTGGATGCTAACACCGGCTTGTTTTTGGGCAAAAAAAGCTGGAGAAACCAATAATAATATAAAGAGTAATAAATTTTTCATCTTGAAATTTTTAATAATAAAAGTTAAATAAATGGTATAAAGAAGGTTATTTCACATTAAATCTAAGACCAAAATAAGCATTCCAACCCATAATTGGTGCCCATATTTGAGTGGCATCAAAAGTCGAGCCAAAAGGGTTGGCCGCATCAATAATTGGCTGCTGCTGCCGGACATTCAATAGATTCTCCCCACCAAGATAACATTCAAGCTTTTTGAAATTACGCGTAACTTGTAAATTGAGCAAGGCCCAGGGTTTGCCACTCCCCTCTTGTGGCAGCCGTACAGCACTATAGCGAGAGTAGGTCAAATCATAATTCCAACGCTTGTTACGGGTCTGGTATGCCAGATTGGCAAAGTAGCGCTGCTTAGGCAAAAGCACTTGCGTTTGCAGTGTGCCGTTATATAATGCCCTGACATCCTGAAACTTATAAGCCAAACGCAAATCAAGGCCGCGCAATACTTCATAGGCTAGTTCTGTCTGAATCACCGTTGCTAGGGAATTGTTAGCAATGTTTTTGAACACCACTACCCCAAATAAACTATCACGATCGGCCACAAGTTGTTGAGCAAATCGGGTGTGGTAAGCATCAATACTCAAGCTCCCCTTTCGTTTTCTAAATACAAAACCTTGCACCAAAGAAGCGCCAACATTGTTGGAAATTTCTGGCAGAAGAGCCTGGTTGGCTTGCCACTCAAAGGAGCTTGCCAAAAGCGAGAGGTTGTCTATGACAAAGTTCGGAAGGCGCCATGCCCTACCCGCTGTCAGGCGCAAATCAAGCTGAGGTGTGAGGGCGTATTTGAGGTGCGCTCTCGGTGAGAATTGGTCGCCAGCTAGGTTGTGTTGGTCATAGCGCGCACCTACAACCGCCGAAAGGCGGTTGCCCGAGTAGGCATACTCGGCAAATACGCCCGGTACCAATTCGGTGCGCTGCAAGCCAAGCTGCACACCAACAAAGGGCTGTTGGGCAAACTGTTCAATTTGCAGCCCAAGAAAACTAATGCCCAATTTAATTTTATGATCGGCAGAGCCTAAAATATCGTCGTATATAGCATTCAGGTAAACTCGTTTTTCTTGACCACTAAAAACCCTTTGGCCATAAAATCCAGCTAAATTTTGGTATTTGAGCTGAGCAATAATACCCAAACTTTGCGCCGGTTTTTTGCCAAAGAACCCCGTTTTGGAAAATACCGAAAAGTGTTGGCTTTGTTGGGCCATGCCATAACCCACTGGGTTTTGTTTGCTAAAACTCATCTGCCCACCAGCCTTGTCGTCGACATAGGCCAAAAGGCCTAACTGCGCCTCCATTTTTGGCCCTTGGTAACTAAAGCGCTGCAGCCAATTAACGGTACTCGAAAGTGCCTGATCTCTAAATCCATCTTGGTTGTGATCTTGCGCTCCATAAATAGTCGCAGCAGAAAGAAAAGTACCCATGTGCCAGCGCTGGGTTAGGGCTTGGCCTCCTTGAAGGTTGAGCTCCGAACGCCCAAAGCGGTTTTGATATATGTTTAAACCCAGTCGCTGCATCTCTTTAGGTTTCTTGAATTCAAAATTCACCAAGCCTGCCATTGATTCATAGCCATTAACCACCGAACCCGTACCCTTGGTTATTTGAATCGATTCTAGCCAAGTTCCCGGGATAACCCCTAAGCCATAAGCGCTTTCCAAGCCTCGCAAAAATGGAATATTCTCAAATTGCAACTGAGTATAGGCGGCATCTAGGCCTAATAATTGTATTTTCTTGGCGCCTGAAATAGCATCGGACATACTTACATCGACGGTGGCATTGGTTTCAAAAGATTCTGATAGATTACAACAAGCCGCTTTTCTGAATTCAGCACTCGTGAGCTCTTCTATGTGTAGGGTCTTGAGTTTTGAAATGCCATGGGCATCCTTGCCCCCACTCACTACGATTTCTCTCACCAACTGGCCCGAGACCAACACTACGTTGAGTGCGGCAAAACGGTCTTGGCGCGTTACCACAAGGCGGTCAGAACGATAGCCTTTTGCTGTAAAAAGCAAGGTGTCTGGGCTTTGCTTGCCAAGTAAAATTTCAAAAGAGCCATCTTCATTAGAATAAACGGTTGTGCCGGCACGCAGCAATGTGATTTTGACATTCTTAAGGGGCTTGGTGGCCACAGAATCCACACCCTGGACCACCCCTTTAATTTGAGCAGTATAGGATGAGATTAAAAATAGAATTCCGATTAAAAAATTGATTTTCATAGACAATAGTTGAGTTGAACAAACAGTATTTGATGCTGTTGCCAATTCAAATTTGCCAAATCTGATGAAGGGTCTGAATGTGCCTGCCCGTTCTGTGGAGCGGGGGCGGTCGTTTATCTAGAAAGCTAGGGTGCCTTTGGATACTTATTGGCCAAGAATGTAAAAATATTGTTGTTGGCGTGAATGCTAATGTGGTTAGGTCACATACTAAATTAAACTGCTCAACAGTAGGCTGCACCTCATCGATGTAGGTATGGATCACCTGCAGCTCATCTGTACAACAGTCTTTAGCATATTTTTCTTTTTGGCAGCATGGTGGTAAATTAGAATGTGGTTCGGCGCATTGATGATCTACTTTGATCAAAACAGAAGCAAAGGTGCCTTCCAATTGGCAAAAGTGCTTGTGAACGGGCACGCCAATTTGCAAAGCCAATTGCAACACAATCAAAAAGACGATAATCAATGCTCTCACGATGTAAATTTAGGAATATTGGTTTAACTTTGCAAGCAAATTCCATTCCATGAGTGATCCGATCAAACACGAGTGTGGCATCGCCCTTTTAAGGCTCAAGCAACCCCTCGACTACTACCTCGACAAATACGGATCTGCCCTCTGGGGCCTCAACAAAATGCACCTCTTGATGGAAAAACAACACAACAGAGGGCAAGACGGCGCTGGAATTGCCAACATCAAACTCAATATGCAACCCGGTGAGCGCTACATTTCGCGCACGCGGTCGGTGCAAAAAAACCCCACCCAAGATATCTTCGATCAAATCAATGCCAAGTTCAAAAAAGTCTATGACGACAACCCTGATAATTTAAAGGATGTCAATTTTTTGAAGCAAAATGTAGGTTTTACTGGCGAAGTTTTCTTGGGCCACTTGCGTTACGGCACTTATGGCCGCAACTCCATTGAAAGCTGCCATCCGTTTTTAAGACAGTCCAATTGGATGACACGCAATTTGGTGGTAGCAGGAAATTTCAATTTGACCAACGTTGACGAACTTTTTGATGTGTTGGTAGAAATCGGACAACATCCCAAAGAAAAATCCGATACGGTTACCGTAATGGAGAAGATCGGGCATTTTCTAGATGTTGAAAACGAAGAAATATACGAGCGCTACAAATCTTTGGGCTATGCCAAAACCGAAATTTATGCCCGTATTCAGGAAGAGCTCAACATTGAAAAAATTCTCAAGAAAGCATCAGAGCGTTGGGATGGTGGCTACGCCATGGCCGGCCTTTTGGGCCACGGCAGTGCCTTTGTACTCAGAGACCCTAGCGGCATACGCCCAGCTTTTTGGTACGAAGATGACGAAATATGCGTAGTAGCCTCTGAGCGGCCCGTAATTCAAACGGCCTTCAACCTCAAAGTTGAAGACATTCAAGAACTCAAAGCAGGCCATGCCCTGATCATCGAGAAGAAAGGCCAAGTCAAAGAAATTCAAATCAACGAACCCCGCGCGCTTGCGCAATGTTCTTTTGAACGCATCTACTTTTCACGGGGTTCAGACGCAGATATCTACAAAGAGCGCAAAGCGCTCGGGCGCCTCATTGTTAAGGATGTGCTCAAAAGCGTAGACCACGACTATGACAACAGTGTCTTTTCCTTCATACCAAACACTGCTGAAGTTTCATTCTATGGCTTGATCAAAGGATTGGAAGAAGCGCTCAACACGGATAAAATTCAACAAATCAAGGCCCTTGGCCCCGATGCCAACCCTGAGGCTTTGGCCCAAATCATTAACCGCAGAGCGCGCATTGAAAAAATTGCCATCAAGGATGCCAAACTGCGTACTTTCATTACCCAAGACGACTCCCGCGACGATCTGGTGGCTCATGTTTACGACATCACCTACGGCTCGGTGCGCCGTGGTACCGATAACTTGATTGTCATTGACGATAGCATTGTGCGCGGCACCACATTGCGGCAAAGTATTCTGCGCATTCTTGACCGTTTAGGGCCTAAAAAAATTGTGGTGGTTTCCTCTGCCCCTCAAATACGCTACCCGGATTGCTACGGCATTGATATGGCCAAAATGGGCGACTTTATTGCCTTTGAAGCAGCCATTGCGCTCTTAAGAGAAACCAATCAAGCTCATGTCATTGACGAAGTGTACAAAGCAGCCCTCGAACAAGTTGCGCTGCCTAAGGAACAAGTCAAGAATGTGGTACAGCGCATTTATGCACCATTTACCGATGCACAAATTTCAGCCAAAATTGCTCAGATGCTGACACCTGCCGGAATACAAGCACAAGTAGAGATCATTTACCAAAGCGTTGAAAACCTTCATATTGCCTGCCCTGGTCATACTGGTGACTGGTATTTTACTGGCAACTACCCTACTCCTGGCGGCAATAAGGTGGTGAATCGGGCATTCATCAATTGGATGGAGAAGCGCAACGTACGCGCATATTAAATTTGCGTTATTCTACAATTTGCTTAGGCAAATTCACGCGCATTTGTTCTACACCGCTGCTGATTTTCTCTCTGAGTGGCTCACCAGAATTTAAAAATTCTTCAATGTTAGCTTTTAATTTACCTGTGGTGCTTAACTCCTTGGCAAAGCCTAAAGCCAAGAACTGAGCTGCTTCCGGAAACTTCGAGTGCTTGGGGCCAAACATGACAGGCAAACCAAAGGCTGCAGGCTCTAAGATGTTGTGCAACTTTCCACTAAACCCCCCACCTATAAAAGCCAAATGGCCGTATTGATAGGCCGCACTTAGGTGGCCAATGGTATCTAAAATTAAAATTTTGGCATCCTTCAAGGCATTTTCTGTTGATTTTGAATACAACATGGCCTCGGGAAAGCGTGCCTTTAGCTGTGCCAAATGACTTGAAGAAATATCGTGAGGAGCAATGAGTATTTTCAAATCAGATGGAGGACTAAAATTTACAAAATTCAGGTATGAACTGAGTAGGGCCTCTTCTGGGGGCCAACTGCTGCCAAGAATAAGTAGTGGCTGTTTTTGGGCAAATGCTGCAATAAGTACATTGGCTTGGGCATTTTGCTTGGCGTCAATCACCCGATTAAAGCGCAAATCACCGAGCAGCTCAATTTTATCGGCAGCAACCCCTGCAACGAGTAGTAATTTTTTTGTTTGCAAATCTTGCACTCCGAAATACAATACTTGATTTAAGGCTTTTCTAAAAAACGCACCATACCACCTAAAATAAACCTGTTTTGGGCGCAATAGGGTGGCAATGGAATAAATTCCCAATTCCCTTTTTTTAGCTGCACGGAGCATATTGGGCCAAAACTCATATTTGAGTAGATAGAGGCGGCTTGCACCCACTAACCTTACCACTTTATTCATATGTCTTGGCAAATCGGCGGGCAAATAAAACACAGCAAAAGGCTCAAAACCTCTTTTGTGGTAGTGTTGCATGCCCGAGGGAGAATAGAAGCTCACTACGATTTCCAAAGTTGGATCTGCCGCTTGGCAAGCCTGCATTAAGGGCAGGGCCATGTCGTATTCACCTAAGGATGCACAATGAAACCAAAACCGTTTGTGCTTTGCTTTGGGTAGCTCATCAAGCAGTTGCAATGATCTAAGCCTTCCTTGTACCAGCGTGCGTGCTTTGGTGTGCCACAAAGCCACCAGCCTTATTAAGAGTGCATAGCAATGAATGGTGAAGGTGTATATAGGCCTCATTATTTTCTTGCAATAAAAAACCCGACCAAAAGCCGGGTTTAAATATAGTTTGAAAAGCTTAACCTCTGAGTATTTTGTTGAACTTATTTATTGATACAATTCCAGGGTCACCTCCGGGCTCCATTGGCATTGTTGACATCATTACCAATGATATTTCAGTATCTATTTCTATTTTTTCAATTTGAGGAGCCATATAAATTTTCTTGATGACTTGCTCATTTGTTTGGATTTTTTTCATGAGTGATTTTGGAGAAAAGAGCTTATTGTATAAGGATTTTTTGAGCTGTTGTATGCTCACCAATTTGAATTTGAACAAGGTAAATTCCAGCGCCGTGATTCAAAGGCTGGTACTGGCTAAATGAATTGGCTAGCATTCTTGTTTCAATTAGCCTTCCCGTTTGGTCAAAAATAATCAATCGACCAACGTTGTTTTGTGCGTCCTCGCACTCTATTTCTAAGCCTTGGTTGGCAATATTTTTCACAACTATAGCTTCATCCTTACCTAACAACGGCGCAGACCAATCATCGACAATACTCGGATTCAAACCACCCGCAATTGTTGTTCTAAAATGCAACACAAAACGGTCATGTATGGTACCAGAAGTTGAGAAGAATGTATAGGCAGTGTCTACATCTAAATCAACGAAAACACCAAGTTTTTTATCTTCTAAATAGACTTTTCCATTTTGAATCTGATGCTCTACAAAATTAATTTCATACACGGTTGGGCTCGGGATCTCTACCGATACAGGCACGCTTGTTTTGGATTTATCGGCAGCCAAACTTTGAATTGCCAATTTGTGGCTACCCGTTTTGGTGTATACCTGAGGCATATTGGCAACGAACATTTTTTCACCATCGTAGCTATCAAACCCTGCTTCAAATGCCTGATCCATATACACCACCATTTGGTCTGATTTAGTTCCCTGACTTAAATTCATTCGCACAAATGCTTTGTAATCTTGGAAGGTTTTCAAATGCATTCCATTGGACTCGTGTGTGGTCATCGTGCGGTTGATTTTGACATTACCAACTGCATTGCTATTGCCTTGCACCCGTACCCAAAATGCTTGGTATGGTGGTATTTTTTGCAATTGTCCTGAGGTGTGCCCTGCATTGCTATTGATGATACTTGCATTCGGTGAATTGGCCTGGAAATGATCAAAGACCATTTGGTTATTGTTGCTGTTGTAGGTTCTGTACCAAATGGTATTGCCTATGTTTGTAGAGGCGGTTTTCATAGCTACAGCATCAATATAGGCCGGAAAAGGATTTGATACCAGATTGAATCCATCTAGACTATTATTTCCTCCAGTAGTTTTACTCACCGACTTATTGATTTCAGCAACATAAGGTGCTGCTGTGGTATTGAATTCTAAATTTTTACAAGAACCACCTAAGCGCACCAAGTACCCTTCCGTTGGGTTGAGCGTTTGCGATGGGCTTGTAATTTCAGACCAAACTGCACCACCTGCTTCATCCCAACCCCAAACTTTACTTGAATATGGCCCGTTGGCCTCAACTGCCGAAATGGCCGTGCCAAATACAGAACGCGGTTGACTGAAGGGTACGCCCATATACCAATAGCGCCCGATGGGTTGATAAAGGCCGCCATATAAACCGCTCTTTCCAGCTGCGTCCTGCTTAAAGATGAATTCTCCTGTGGTACCAGACGCAAATGGTGTAGCAGCAGTATAAACAAATGTGGCGCCAGAATTGAGAATCAATTTACCATTGTTGGTCATCGAGCCGGTCATAGTGAGGTTGGCATCATCTAGCAATACAATTGCACCGCCGTTGTTAATAGTAATGTTGGTCACCGTCGGAAAGTTAGAAACCGAAGCAGATGGAATCACCAATACATCTGAAGCACCAGGTGCAGTACCTGCAGACCAGTTTGAACCTACCGACCAATCATCAGATGTGGTGCCGAGCCATTTATTGTCATATACAATTACCTCTTGAACCGGACTTGTGATTGTTCCACAACCGTCATTTAAGGTATAGTAGTAATAATACACCCCTGATGTTGAACTTGGTATACTTTGACTTGAATTCGTATTTCCAACTGCTGTTCCGTTCTGATTAGAGTTGGTGGTATTGCTATACCAAGTATAAGCACCACTGCCGCTTTGTACGGTATTTGTACTTACTGTTGCTGTGCCACTTTTAGGGCAGGTATGGATTGAATTACAAGTATTCACAACTGAGGTTACTGGTTTAATTGTAACAGTAACTGAAGTGCGGTTACTTGGGCAAGATGAATTGGCATCCTGAACATAGTAGGTTGAAGTAGTGTTGGTGGATCCAGAATTGGTTAAGGTTGGTGTGGTGTAGCTACTACCTGTTGCAAGTAACGTACCTCCAGAAGATTGGTCATACCAGGTAAGGGTCCCAACGCCTGTGGCAGAAATTGTGGCAGTATTTCCCGAACAAATTGTAGCAGGGGTACCTGTAGGCATATCTGCACATGTAGTGAAAGATTCTTGCGGGCCTTGATAGGTCTGACCCCCATAAACCACATAAGCGCGGTAATAGTACTTTGTATTTGGCTGCAAACCAGTTGTTGGGCCAGAAAAGTTATAAACCGTGTTAGCAGTTGTGGAAGTGGTGCTTGAAACCATTTCGGTTTTGGTTTGCGACACCAACGCAGGGTCAACAGAGATTGGATTTGGAGTGCCATTGGTGTAGGTCTGTGGCGAATATGCTATTCCGGCTTTCGTAAAGCTAAAAGTATTTGCCGAAGCCCCCAAATAACCTCCCCAATTCACACTTGTTCCGGTAATTGAACTCACAGAGGTGTTGGTAATAACATTGGGATAAGAGGACGCATAATCAATTAAATCTTGCATTGTCAAATTACCGCTGTTTCCACCTATCGAAATACTACCATTACTGCCTGAAACACTTACCGTTGATCCAATCATTTGAACAGTAACAGCCTTTGTAATATCGATTAAATAACCCCCAACAGAAGTAGAACCAGCATAGGGTGTCCAATGCAAACCGTTGATATTGTTTCCTGTTGTGGCCCTTGCGAATATTTGACCATCAATTTCAATTTCTGATCCATCTTGCATCTCAAATACACAAGTTGCCATAATATTTGTTCCGTTCAAATCATTGGTGTTCTTGAAATAAATATTCTTTATTCCATAGTAACTAGCCGTATATCCACTTGAACCAATTCCGTTTGAATTTTTGATGCCCATCCAACCAGTACTAAACGAAAAAACGATTACTGGAATGTTTGTTGAATAGACCAAACCATTGATTATGAGCATGAGGGCAAGGAGAAATTTTTTCATTTACGTGAGTTTGACTGGGCAAAATTATTAAAAAGTCCTTTAAATAAGAATGAACTAATTGGTAAATAATTAGGATAAATAGAAGATACCTTATTTTGAGAATTAATTGTAATAATACTCTCGGGGTTCGGCAGAATAAAAGGGAATGTACCACCCCAGGCGAAAGCCGGTTTGCAAGTCCAAGCGGCGCGCTGTAGATACCGGCACCGAGGGTTCGTCAAAATTGATTGTGCGGCGGTTGTAGGTGAAGCCCTGCTGAAAATAAAGCCCTGCATAAAAACTTGTAGAGCCATGGTTATTCAAAAAGCAATAGCCAACAAACTGCTGTACATTGACGCCCGTAGTAAGTCGGTCATAGCCCTTTTTGTAGTCGAGCTCTAATTGCGGCACTACGTTGTCATTGGTTTCTATGCGCAGGTGATGCAACATGTAGCCCCCGCTGAGTTGTAATAAAATTCCGCTATTGCGGTTATTTTGATTTAATGGAAGTAGGCGCCCGACATAGGCATTCAAATGCACCCCACGCGGATATACCAATACCGATGCAGGCAAGCCCAAATCATTGGTAATGTTGCCCGCGTTATCTACTAAATGATCAAACAGACCCGTTAGGCGCACATTGTCTGAGAACCAAAAATCAGACTCCACGCCAGTGCTCCAAGAGCTCTTGAATTTATATCCAGCCGTGAAGCCCACCCGATTGAAATACCCATAGCGCGCAGCCAAATCACCTCCTGAAAAAGCACCACCGTAGTGCACCCCAACCACCGGCAAAGCTACGGACTCAGCCCCCGAAACTTGGGCAAAATAATCTTTAGCTGAATATGTAAAAATCAATAAGAGAAAGAGATATTTCATGGAGTAAAAATACAGCTATTCAAGCAAACAAAAAACCCCACGAGTGTGGGGTTCAAAATGATTTATATAACCAAAGGCTTCTATTTTTTTGTAAAAAACTTTCTTATTTTCCTCACAAAGGGGAAAGACTTTTCAATAATTCGAACAAATCTTGATTTTTTCTTCTTAGGTTGATCAAAATATTCGGCTCCATAACCATAACCATATTGTTGACCATAGCCATAACCGTAGCCGTAGCCGTAGCCATAACCTGATCCGTAGCCGTAGCCGTAGCCATACCCCTTGCCAAGAAGATCAGTAGCATTGATTAACATCGCTAAATTTGCAATTTTTTTATCATGGTATAATCCTGCGGGAATGCTCAGCATGCGACGATCCAGATATTCAGCCCTAGCTACATATATCGTTAGGTCGGCAAAATTTGAGAGGTGCAATGAATCTGCAACTAGCGCCACAGGAGCCGTATCAATAATGACATAATCAAAGCGACTTTTGGCAGTGTTGATCAATTCAACCAAGCGCTCTCTTAGTAGTAATTCAGAAGGATTAGGAGGAATATCACCAGATAAAATATAATGCATATTGGCATTTGCCGGATCTTGAATAAGAAGATCATCAAAAGTGAGGCTCTCGTTGACAATATAATTTGAAACACCAACGGTTTTTGTTATATCTAAATAACGTGCAATTTTAGGAGCACGTAAGTCAAGACCTATAACTAAAACTTTCTTATCTGAATGGGATAAAGTATGCCCCATATTGATAGATATAAAAGTTTTACCCTCTCCGGCAATAGACGAGGTAAACATAATTGTTTTGGCCTGGTTCCTGTGCTCATTTTCAAGTAAAAAATTGAGGTTGGAGCGCACCATTCGGAACGCTTCGGCGATGTGGGTTCGGGCATTTTTGGTAGCCACAACCGCACGGTCAGCTTCATCACCATTGGGTATCTCGCCGATGGATGGTAATTTAAATGGCATAAGGTCGTGAACCCCATGAACTTTACTGTCCAACAAATATTTCAAATAAATAATACCAAAAGGAATCAGTAGACCTAAGGCAACGGCAAAAATATAATACTTAGAGCGGTTTGGTGAAACTGGTACACCGTTAGAGGAGGGTTCAACTATGATTTTTGTATTTCCAATAGATGCCGCCGTAGATATTTCATTTTCTTCTCGTTTTTGCAATAAGAAAATATACAGGGTTTCTTTGATTTTTTGTTGACGTTCAATGTCTCTAAACTGGCGTTCGAATCCGGGCACAGCAGCTACCTTTCCTTCATAAATTCTCTGTTGCTCGTTGAGAGAATTTAAAATGATCTTCAATCGAGATTTATTGGACTTGAGTCCGTCCTCCATGGACGTACGCAATCCTTGAAGTTGATCCTCTATGCGTAAAATTTGTGGGTTATTGGCTTTCGAATTCTTCAATAAACGTTCACGGTCTAAGATAAGTTTATTGTATTGTGTAGCAATTGCTACAACAGTTGCATCCTCAAAACCAAGGTTTGAAGGCAACAGTGAGGTATTCCCCTCATGCTTAGTAAGGTAATCTTGTAAGTACTCGGTCAACTTGATTTGAACAGAAGTTTCAATGATCTTTTCTTCAGCTGCATCTCGTTTTGTCACATAACTTGTGCCATCTGTCATGACATCGACAAGTTCATGCTTTTGCTTAAATGACTCAGCATCCTTCTCAACCTCACCCAATTCCTTGGATAAATAATCCATGCGATCATTGATAAAATCCGTTGTATTGTGGGCAACCTGATTTTGATCATTGATTTTTTCTTGACGGTGCTCTTCGATTAAGGTGCGAAGGATGGCATTATTTTTTTCAATCACCGGCCCCTGGATACTTAATGCAATGAGGTCTGAAGTTTTATCAGCACGATCTATACTAATGGCACCGCTAAGCTCTTGGGCTACTTGATCCAAAGGTGTAATGGATATAATGTACTTATTACCAATAGATCCCTGATTAAAAAAGTTGGTTTTTTCAATACTTAGCAGACCAATAGTGGTAGATATTGGAGAATTAAAGTTATGCTGCCCAAGATATTCAGTTTCATTCATATTGAGCTCATAGCGACCAGATGACAAAACTTTCAATTCAAAAGTAGCGGACGTGGAAAACAAAACAGAATCCCCTTCGATTGCTCGTAAAACAAAAGGAGTGTTGCCCCACATTTCAGATTTCTTGATACCTGCATTTTGCCCAACCATTTTATATGTTTTGTTGAGCCCAAGACGAGAAGCAATGGCGCGCAATATGGTAGGTGTTTTGAACAATGCAATTTCATTTCCAATCGCCAAGCGCTCTGGGAATAAACTGATCCCCGTATTTGCATTCAATCCGCTCAAGACATCATTTTCCTTCGCATTTTGAATAAGAATAGTCGCATTGCTTTGGTAAACATTTGTTGAATAGCGCAAAAGCGTGTAAGAAATAAAAACCGCTACCCCTACACCAAGAACAAACCAATGCCAATAATGAAGGTAACGGTCAATTAACTCCCGCACATTTATCTTTTGTTCGGGTGTTTCTTGAAAGGGGGCTTGTTGAAGATCGTCGGTCATTACTTAGTAAGAGAAATAATAGTATAGAGCGATAAAAAGATAGAAATTGCCGTGGTGCCCAATGACGTGAATGTTTGTACATTGGTGCCTTGGAAATTGGCCGTAAAGTTCGGTTCTACATAAATGACATCATTTTGACGAATATAATAGGCAGGTGATTCATAGAGCTTCTTACTCGTTAAATCTAGGCGGTATTCTGTGCGTTTACCATGCTCTTCCCTAACCAGCAAAATATTTTTGCGCAATGCAGTAATTTGAAGATCACCTGCTTTGGCTATTGCATCTAGGATGGTCATGCGCTCAGTTCCTATCGGAACGCTATGGACTCCAGGGGCCTTGACCTGGCCAAGTACGGTATATTTGAAATTCATGATTTGTATATTCACAACTACATCTTGAACATAGACCTGGAGTAGTTTTTGTAAGTGTTCAACGGCTTGTAGTCGGGTAAGGCCTGCCAAATGCACAAATCCTAACACGGGGAAATTGATATTTCCATTGATATCAATGACATAAGAAAGACCAACGTTGGTCATCATTTGAGAATTTTGGATCATAGAACCCCCTCCTTGAGTATTCGACGAATAAAAAAACTGAAATGGGGCTAAACTTTCCATGTCTGATCCCCCCACCATAATGTTGAGTTGGTCATCAGTTCTCAATACCACTTGATAATCTGCCTGAACAAGTACTGGTGCATCGTCGTGTTGTAAATAAACTAGTTTCTCACGGGTTTTACAAGAAAAAAGCAGGGCTGAAATCCCAACGAGGAAGAGTGCAGCACGCAGTGAAGAAAAAATCTGAATCATAAAATGCAATTGCAAGGTAAAGTTACGCCAAAAAAAAGAGAGTGCCTAAAGGGATGCTTTTTGGCGCAGCTTAAAGCGAATATTTCTAAGATATAAAGAAAACAGGACACTAAAGGACAGCAAAGCCATGACGGCCCAAAAATGTGGTAAATAGTAACAAATGGGCCAAAAAATCCAACAAATAATGTTATTTAAAATCAAGATACGCAGTGTGGTTTGTTTGTGCGTCAGTTGCTTGTAATCCATCAGTAGGTGATGGATATGATTGCGGTCTGGAGAAAAAGGAGAGCGGCGCTCCATGGCGCGTGCCACAAACACACGAATGGCATCCATTACAGGAATAAAAAGCATGGCGATGAGCCAAACTCCAAAATTAGCGTCCTTGACTATCAATTTACCACTATAGTCCGTAGACATCAAATGGATAACAAAGGCCACCAACAGAAATCCAATAAAAAGGCTTCCGGTATCGCCCATGAATATTTTTTTATCCGCAGATAAGTTGTAGCGCAAAAAGGCAATAAACATACCTACCATAGCCACACTGACACTCGCCAAGGCCCATTCCTGAATAAAGGCAAACACAATGGCAAAAGCAGTAAAGTAGAATGCGCCCAGCGAAGAAGCCAAACCATCAATGCCATCAATAAGATTAAAAGCATTCACAAAGAAAATAATCACTGCAAAAGAGAGTGGAATCACCAATGCAGGTGCCGCCATATGCAGGCCGGCAAAGCCATAAAGCTCTGTGATTTGAAAATCAGTGGAAAGCAATAGCAGGGTGGTAGCCAAAACTTGGGCAATGATTTTATTCCTAGGGGCAATCCCTGTAAGGTCGTCTTTGAGCCCCACCACAAACATAATCGTAACAGCCGGAATCAAATATACTGCTCGGCCAATCATAAAAAACTGTTCGGCCATACTCATCGCAATGATAAAGACCACAAAAAAGGTTACTCCACCAAAACTTGGAATGTGCACGCTGTGCGAACTTCTTTCGGAGAGTTTTTCAAATAGGCGCTTGATCTTAACAACTTGAATCACTACTGGGGTAAGGTAGTAGGTGGCAATAAAGCCGCCGGCGAAAAAAATAGAAAAAACAAGAATTTTATAAAGGTCTACCACTCCCATAATTATTTGACTTATAAAGTTTGAAAAAGTTGCCTCAACGGGCCATTAAATTTGTGTGAATTTTAAGATTATCTAAGTTTCACTTATATCAGCCATAGGGTAACTAAGGATTATCTTTTTTTTCTGTGCTCATTGTCAGGTCCTTATCCCAGCAAATGACTTTCATGCGCTTATCAAGCGGGTGCTTGGTTTCTAAGAGCAAAGATTCTACATCACGGCGTGTAATGAGTGCCAATTTGACGCGCAAAGCCTTGATAAAACTCTCGCGCCGTTTTTTGAGCGTTTCAAAAGAAAGGCCCTCTTCATCAAAATATTTGTTCATGGCCGAAAGCTCAAGTTCATTATTTTGGCGGATAAGATTCAAAACTGTCCATTCAAGTTCAGTAAAATCTGCTGGCTCCAAGATCGGATTTTTAGGCTTATACCAAGACATTTTTGTAATGCGACGCAAATAAAATATCACAAAAAATAACAATACATTGATCAGTACCGATAGCCAAAGATAATCGGCCAAGGGAATTTGTTTGAAATAAGAAATGGGCTTGTAGAGATAGTATTCTGTCGGATTGCCGTACAATATTTTTTTAACTGGCAGCACCCTGAGTTGAGCAAGGCCCACATTGGCAGAATTATGAGTGCCCACCAATACGAATTCAATTTTGCGGTCATTGACTATCCGATGAAAATTGTAGTAACGATTCGACACATAACTGTAGTATTTCTTATTCTTCACATCCACCACCGTGAGTTTATTCTCCATGGTAAACAAACTATAGTCTTTATTCTGCACAAAACCACGCATGCGCGTACGACGGGTAAAGCGCGGGTTGAGCTCGCCGAGGTGTTTCCATTTTTTAGTTCGGTGGCTATAGGACCAAATATCGTTCAATACCTTAAATTTAGTACGTTCATGGGCAAAGCCGCCCATGATATAAATGGTATGCGGATGTTGTATTAAAAAAGGACCGTCTCTTTCGGATGGAATTTCACCACCCTTGTCATTAGACTCGAACCATTCTTTGGAATGGAGGTCAAAATAGGTGTGCAAGTTATTGGTTCTAAACAATCCATAACCACCAAACAAATAAGGCACCCCTTTGTAGGCATACATGGCAGCGCCAAATTGGTGCTTTTGGTCATAGCTTCTGTCGATGCGCCTAAGGGTATCGTTTTTGAGTTCATAGACCATGCCGCAACCATCTTGCACAAACATATAATGCCCTTTGCCTATAGCCAGAGGATAAAATCGGTGTTTGAATTCATTAAATACATAGCCATCACTCAAAACCAGATGCAAATTGTGTTTCACCCACTTGCCTTCTTTGGGGCGGTAGGTATAGTACTTCGTGGAGTCGTCTAAGACAAAAAAGGCCGCATCGTATTTAGAGTAGGTCATTTGCGCCTGGCGGCTTGCTTTTAAGGCAGGCTGAGCTGCCGCTCCTAAGGGAAGAAGCAGTAAAAAAAGTAGCAGTTTGTTCATAGAATTTGGTTTAATTTAACCGAGGTATTTTTTTAGTAAGAAGGTAGTCGAGGCATCGTGTGGGGCCAGCTCTTTTGTTTGGATGTCTTTGAGGATGCCATTGGCCAATACTTTGCCTAGCTCAACGCCCCATTGGTCATAGCTATAGATGTTCCAAATAATTCCCTGCACAAACAATTTGTGCTCGTATAGGGCTATCAATGCCCCAACACTTGATGGGGTGAGTTTTTCAATCAAAAGTGTGTTGGTGGGCTTGTTGCCCGTAAATACCTTGAAGGGCGAAAGCCCCGGGGCCTCAGGGCGTCCCATTAAAAGAGCTTCGGTTTGGGCAAAGAAGTTCGACATGAGTTTGTCGTGGTGTTCTTTGTTGCCATACAAGGGCTTTTTAAAGCCAATAAAGTCCGTTGGGATGAGTTTGGTTCCTTGGTGAATGAGCTGAAAAAATGCGTGCTGTGCATTGGTGCCGGGCTCTCCCCAAACTATGGTTCCGGTTTGGTAATTCACTGCTTGCCCATCGCGGCCCACGCGCTTGCCGTTAGATTCCATGATGCCTTGCTGCAAATAAGGAACCAATTTTTGCAAATACTGATTGTAAGGAATCATGGCCTCGGTTTCGGCACCATAGAAGTTATTGTACCAAATGCTCAGCAGTGCCATCACAACGGGCATGTTTTGCTCAAAAGGTGTGTTCTTGAAATGCTGATCCATTTGGTTGGCTCCTTGAAGCAAGGCTTCAAAGTGGTCTGGGCCCACGGCCAAGCAAATAGACAAGCCAACAGCACTCCACAATGAAAAGCGCCCACCTACCCAATCCCACATAGGGAAAATATTTTCTGAGGCAATGCCAAACTCTTGTACTTTTTGCAAATTCGTAGACACCGCCACAAAATGCTTCGCTACCTCGGGCTCAGTGGCATGTTGCAAAAACCAAGAGCGAATGGTTTGGGCATTGGTGAGCGTTTCTTGGGTAGTAAAGGTTTTAGAAACAATGACAAACAAGGTGGTTTCAGGGTCTAGGGTTTTGAGAAGCTCCAAAACGTGATCGCCATCAATGTTAGAAATGAAATGCACACTCAGGTGGTTTTTATAAAACTTGAGCGCTTCATTGAGCATGGCGGGGCCCAAATCGGAGCCACCGATGCCGATGTTTACAACCGTTTGGATGGCCTTGCCGGTATAGCCTTTATGCGCTCCCGAAATAATGCTTTGTGCAAATTCCCGCATTTTGGCTTTTACAGCCACAATTTCTGGCATGATATCTTGGCCATCTACCAATATAGGCTCTGTTTGCTCGCTGCGCAAGGCCGTATGCAATACTGCCCTATTTTCTGTTTGATTGATGAGCTCGCCCGCAAAATATTGTTCAATAGCGCTTTTTAAGTCTACTTCACTTGCCAATTCTTGAAGCAAATTAAGGGTTTGTTCGGTTGCAATATTCTTGGAATAATCCAACAAAAAATCTTGCCACTCGATGTGCATTTTTTGAGCGCGCTCTGCATCTTGGGCAAAAAGCGCCTGCATATGCTGGCCTTTCATCAGTTCAAAATGTGCCTGCAGCTTTTGCCAAGCGGCAGTTTGTGTGGGGTTGATTGCTTTTAATGCCATTGAAATGCTATCTATTATCTTCCAAAATCGTCTTGTACGCGCACAATATCGGCCTCGTCGGAAGGCTGCGCCGCATCGGTATGCTGCCAAATTTCAGCAATGATGGCCTGTGTTTTTAAACCAATGAGCCTATGGCGTTCGCCCTGCGCTAGTTTGATATACTCACCTGCCTGGTGCACCACGAGCTCCCCTTCTTCATCGGTATGGCTGCGCACCACCGCCACTGGCCCCTCCACCACGCGCCAAATTTCAGCGCGGCGGTTGTGGTACTGCCACGAAAGGCGCTGCCCCGGCGAAACGAGCAAAATCTTGGGGCTCA
>JAURGK010000021.1 GCA_030833845.1 Crocinitomicaceae bacterium
ATCCTTATGCAACACAACCCATGGGAGAGGTGGCTTACCAAGCAGACCTGCTTTACACTTTTAAAAAAGGTTCTCAGCTCGGAGGTAAATATGGCACCACAATTGGTCTCAACTTTTCTACGACTTACCGCCCAGAACAAACATTAAATGGAATCGATTTAAATGATTCGTCGAGAGTGGTTTATCATACCACTCCTTTTCAAAGAAGTGATAGTTTGTATTGGCAAGACATCAATTTTAACATCACTAAAAAGTTCAACAAGAAATGGAGTGGTATTTTGAGTTACTATGACATCAACATCAATAACGATGTGGTGAAGGTAAGTGATGCCAAGGGAATTATTCATGCACGCATTGCTGTTCTCGAAGGAACATATAAGTTGAACGCTCATCACGCACTGCGATGGGAATTGCAAGGCATGTGGGTTCAAAGAAATGAATTAGGTGACAATGATAAAGGAAATTGGGCCACGGCCTTGGTCGAGTACACCATTTCACCCGGGTGGTTTTTTTCAGCAATGAATCAGTATAATTATGGCAATGACGATCTAAGTAAACGCGTCAATTATCCTATCGTTACGTGCGGATATATCAAAGATGCCACAAGAATTACGGTGTCATACGGCCGTCAAAGAGCAGGGTTGTTCTGCGTTGGTGGTGTATGCCGTCCGGTTCCAGCCAATAATGGGCTCATGATCAATTTAACGCATAGTTTTTAAAATGAAACAAGTATTTCTGTTTATCGCATTTGCTGTTGTTTTTGGATTAAGCATGCTTCCATCTTGTGATCGTGTTAGTAATCCATACCCTATTCAGCCTTGTTTGGAGTTAGATACGGCTCTTTATCCTGGGTTGTGGTCTGATTACATTAGCAACGAATGGCCAACCTTTAGCCCCAACACCAACCAAAATCGCAATGTCCTCATTGAGGATTTTACCGGACACAAGTGTATTTTTTGCCCGGCAGCAGCTGACTTAGCCCATCAATTACAACAGGCCAACCCAGGCCGAGTGTTTGTTGCCTCAATTCATTCTGGAGTTGACGGCATAGGAGATTTTCAAAGCGTTGATGCGGAATACACGCTAGATTTTACCAATCCAGATGGTTTAGCCATAGGAACATGGTTTGGCCTCAATGATCCTGGATTTGTTGGTAATCCAAGGGGACCGATCAACAGGGTCAACATAGGAGGGAATATTTTTCAAGGCCCGGGCCAGTGGTCATCGATTACGAGTACCTTGTTGACCGAAAACAACTTGCGAGTAAACTTGCAATCCAAATTGAATTATTTTCCTAGTACAAAAGGAGCCTTTGTCCATGTTGAAGTTGATAAAATAGACCCCACACTTACCAATGACCTAGGCATTGTAGGTTATGTGATTGAAGATTCTTTGGTAGGTGACCAAAAAATGAGTGATAACTCGCACAATCATGATTATGTGCATCGTGATATTCACCGTAAAAATTTGGCATGTATGCCATTTGGCAGACAAATCACCTCTGCTGATATGTTGAATGGCAAATACTACATTAACTATAGTTTTCAAGTTCCCAATCAGCTCGATGGGCAATATAATATTGAAAACATGCATGTACTTATTTATGTCTATGACATGAGTACCAAAGAAATTTATCAGGTGATCAAGCAGAAAATAGAATAATGGCTTTACGTCAGCAACTCATACAAAAATTAGAGCAGCGTTTATCGCCACAGCAGATTCAGCTCATGAAACTGCTACAGGTTCCAACTATGGAGCTAGATCAGCGCATCAAACAAGAGTTGGAAGAAAACCCTGCACTTGAGGAGGGTCAGGACCATGACGACGATGACTTTGAGTCCAATGACGACGATTATCAGGACGACCAAGATTCTGACGATGATTTTGACATCTCTGACTACCTCGATGACGACATTGCCGATTACAAAACACAGGCAAACAATCAGTCCAAAGATGATGAAGAACGTGTGATTCCATTATCTGGAGAACAATCATTTCAAGAAAGACTAACCGAACAACTGCATTTACTTTACTTAGATGAGAAACAATTCGTCATTGCCGACCTCATCATTGGAAATCTTGACGAATCAGGCTATTTAAATCGATCGGTAGAGGCAATAGCTGATGATTTGGCCTTCTCCTTAAACATTGAAGCCTCCGAAAGCGAAGTTGCTTCAGTACTTATGTTGGTTCAAGAATTAGAGCCAGCAGGAGTGGGCGCAAGAAATTTACAAGAGTGTTTGTTATTGCAACTTCAGCGCAAACAAGACGGCGACATTGTGCGGTATACTGCCCTTAAAATAGTTGAACAGTTTTTTGAGGAATTCACCAAGAAGCATTATGACCGAATTGCAAAAAAATTAGAAATCGAAGACCAAGACCTTAAAGAGGCAGTGGATGAGATTTTGCGTTGCAACCCAAAACCAGGAGGGTCAATGCGAGAAGCCGCAAAAAACCATCAACAAATCATTCCAGATTTCACCTTGCTAGAGCATGAGGGGCGGCTTGAACTTTCCTTAAATGGCAGAAATGCTCCAGATTTAAAAGTCAATCGGGATTATGAGCATATGTTGCGCAGTTATGCAGAAGGGGCAAAAAATTCAAGATCAGACAAAGAAGCATTTCAATTTGTAAAGCAGAAACTTGACAGTGCCAAGTGGTTTATTGATGCCATTAAACAACGACAACAAACTTTATTGCTTACCATGGGCGCCATTATGGAATACCAAGAAGCCTATTTTTTAAGCGGGGATGAAACACGCTTGAAACCCATGATTTTAAAAGACATTGCTGACATGGTGGAGCTAGATATTTCTACGGTTTCAAGAGTAGCCAATTCAAAGTACGTGCAAACCAATTATGGAATTTTTTCTTTGAAGTATTTCTTCTCTGAGGCTTTGTCTACAGAAAGTGGTGAAGAGGTATCAACAAGAGAGGTGAAAAAAATATTGTCTGATGCCATTGAGGCAGAAGACAAACACAGTCCACTGACCGATGAAAAATTGATGGATTTACTGAAAGAAAAAGGATACAATATTGCCCGGCGTACCGTAGCCAAATATCGTGAACAATTGCAAATACCTGTAGCACGAATGCGTAAAGAGTTATGAAATATTTTGCTCATCTATTTTCATGGGTGTTTTTGCCCTTGTTCATGCCAAGCTATGGCATCTTGATTAGTCTATTTGTTCCGGCTTTCAGCACCAATAGCCGCATGACGGGTTTATTTTTTGCGCCAATTGAATCAAAGTGGGCATTGTTTACCATCTTTTTTCTTTTCAGTGTAGTAGCACCAGGCATCTCATTTATTTTATTGCATCGTTTTAAAGTGATTTCTACTATCGATATAGAAAGGCAGCGCGAGCGTAGTTTGCCGCTCATCATCATGTTGGTTTATTCTTTGGTGTTGTTTTTTCTATTGTTGTACAAGACAGGCTCTGCTTCCTTGCCGCGTTATTATTATGCCTTACCCCTATCAGGGGTGGCTGTTACGAGCGTATTTTTACTCATTAATAGATGGATTAAAATCTCTTTGCATGCGGCAGGTGCAGGTATTTTGGTTGGATTTTTGGCCATCTACACAGCCGCCCAAGATCAATTCAGTCTATGGTGGTTTTTGGGCGCTTTAGTGGCCTCTGGGCTCACGCTTTCTGCACGCCTTTATTTACAAAAACACACCCCACTTGAAGTTTACACTGGATTTGCTTTGGCAGTTTTGTTCACCTCATCGATTCACTATTATTTGGCGTAAATGAAAAAGATAATTTATTTTGTTTTGTTGCTTGGCTTTACATTAGTTTCATGTGCAGATTTACAACGCGAACAACACTTGAGTCAGTTGGCTAAACAGCACTCCAAGCTTCAAGATTTAAGCGCCCAACTTGATCAAAATACGATCACCGAAGTGGCTCAAATTAAGAACAATACCATTCAGACTGAACTGCGCATCAAGCAGCATTTGCATCTCGACACCATCAATTTAGAATTGGCGCAAAAACTCGAAGCATATAAATTAATGCGCAAAAGCATCAAGCCATTGATGCAGCAATTTGTAAAGATTAGAAAAGGCATCAAAGAAGAAAAACACACATTGCTAAATTTGAAACAAGATATCAAAGCGGGCAGGGGCAATAGGCAACATTACGGTGATTATATTCGTTTTGAAACGCAAAAAATTAAGCAATTGCAGGCATTGACAAATGACTACTTGAACGCTCGTAAATCTTTTTACAAAGACTACAAGCGCTTGTATCCGTCAATTGAAGCATTTTCTCTCCAACTATTAAACAAAGACGAGCAATAGAAATGCACATTAAGGTTGTACTGGCTCTGCTCTTGTGCTTATTGGCGCTACCCTCGAAGGCTCAAACCTCCACGGATTTACAATTAGCACAATACTATTACAATAATGCTGAACTAGATAAAGCTTTAGGATATTTCGAAAAAGTTTACGCTCAAGATCAAAGTAAGGCAATCTTTTTGCAATATTATGAGTGTCTTGTTGCTCAAAATGATTTCAAAACAGCCGAAAAAGTTTGGCGTAAGCAAACCACAATTAATAAGCAAGATTTCCAAATTCGACTTCTAGGAGCGACTTTATACGAGGATCAAAATGAGCCGAATAAAGCCCAAAAAATTTACCAAGAATTATTTGATGAACTACAACCCAACAACCCCGGGCAGGCCATAGGATTGTACCAAGCTTTTGTGGCAAAAGCAATGTTTGATCAGGCAAAAAAGGCCCTGGAAATGGGACAGAAATTAAGTCCAAATTATCCTTTTAATTTTCAAATGGCGGATTATTATTCTCTTGTGGGGAATAAAAAAGCCATGTTAATGGCCTATATGGATTACTTGGGTCAGCAACCAGGGACCCTCGACCCCATTGCGCAAGCCATAGGCTCAAGATTGGATCTCTCGGCAAGCAACGGCCAAGATTTTAATCTTTGTAGAGAGGTATTGCTCGAGCGCATTCAACAGGCCGGTGCACCGATGGTTTTCAATCAATTATTGATTTGGTTATTTGTTCAAGTTAGAGACTTTTCGGGGGGCGTGACCCAAGCGATAGCTTTAAATAAGCGCATGAGGGGAGATGGTCGTGAGGTATTAGAACTTGGGCATATATGTGTTGAAAATGCCGTATTTGATCAGGCAAATCGGTGTTTCCAATATGTCATTGAATTGGGTCAGGATCAGCCACATTTTTACGATGCCCAAAGGGCCCTATTGAATGCTAGATTTATTCAAGTAACACAATACAGAAGTTTCAATGATACTGAGATAGCACAATGTATTGCTGATTTTGAGTCTGCGCTCAATCGCCTTGGTAGAAATAGAGTTACATTTCAACTTATTTTACAACTTGCAGAAATCAGGGCATTTTATGCCAAGCAAAGCGCAATGGCATTGGATGAATTGCAAGCGCTTATGCGTACTTCAGGACTAACAGACCTTCAAATTGCTCAAGTTAAAATGCTTGTTGCGGATATTGAGGTGCTTGAGGGCGACATCTGGGAGGCATCGTTGATATATATGCAAGTAGACTCAGATTTTAAGTTCGAAACCATCGGGTCAGAGGCTAAATTTAAGAATGCAAAAATATTTTACTACGATGGCGAGTTTGAATTTGCCCAGGCACAACTTGACATATTAAAGGAAGGAACATCTAGATTTATTGCAAACGACGCCATCCAACTTTCAGTCTTTATTACCGATAATTATGGATTGGATAGCAATTACCAAGTAATGAGTTGGTTTGCAACCGCCGACCGCATGATTGCTCAGCATAAATACGATTCTGCATTTGTGCTCTTTGACAGCATTCAAGCAGCTTTTCCTTACCATTCTTTGGCAGATGACATTCTATTCAGAAAAGGACAAATCAATGAGCAACAAGGAAAATGGGAACAGGCTATAAATTACTATGAGGATTTATTGAAGCTACATGCAACTGACCTCTTGGCTGATGATGCGCTCTTTAGGTTGGCTGAGATCAATGAGCTTATTTTAAAGGACATAGACCGTGCCGAAGCGTTGTACAAGCGTATTTTACTCGAATATAAGTCGAGTTTGTTTGGGGCAGAAGCAAGAAAGCGCATCCGTCTCCTAAGAGGTGATACGCTTTCTCAAGAAGAAGATATCTAATTAAATATTGGGCATTTCTCTGGTGAAGGATGGAATTCCAGTTACATCCATTCCAGTGATCAATAAATGAATGTCATGGGTGCCTTCATAAGTCACTACAGATTCAAGATTAGCCATATGGCGCATCATAGAATATTCACTAGTGATACCCATTCCACCATGAATTTGGCGGGCTTCTCGGGCAATATTCAAGGCAATTTCAACGTTATTTCTCTTTGCCATTGAAATTTGAGCCGATGTCGCTCGACCCTCATTGCGCAGTTGGCCCAGACGAAGGGTAAGTAACTGTGCTTTGGTGATTTCAGTAATCATTTCAGCAAGTTTCTTTTGGATCAATTGAAAAGCACCAATGGGCACATTGAATTGAGTACGCTCTTTGGAGTAACGCAAGGCCTGGTCATAGCAGTCCATAGCAGCTCCCAAAGCACCCCAAGCGATGCCAAAGCGCGCAGAGTCTAGGCAGCTCAGCGGCGCACCTAGCCCGGAGCGGCCAGGCAGGATATTTTCTTTAGGAACTTTGACATTGTCAAAAATCAATTCTCCTGTGGCAGATGCCCTTAAAGAAAGTTTACCGTGCATTTCAGGGGTTGAAAACCCTTCCATTCCACGCTCTACGATGAGGCCGTGGATTCGACCTGTTTCGTCTTTGGCCCAAACTACTGCGATTGCAGCAAATGGGGCATTGGAAATCCACATTTTGGCTCCATTGAGGATAACGTGGTCTCCGGCATCCTTGAAATTAGTGATCATGCCTCCTGGGTTTGAACCATAGTCTGGCTCGGTAAGCCCAAAGCAACCCATCATTTCGCCAGTTGCTAATTTTGGTAAATATTTTTGTTTTTGTGCCTCAGAACCGTATTTCCATATAGGATACATGACTAAAGAAGACTGCACAGAGGCCGTTGATCTCAGGCCTGAATCACAGCGCTCAAGCTCCTGCATAATAAGCCCGTATGATATTTGGTCAAGCCCCGGACCCCCATATTCTTCAGGTATGTATGGGCCAAAGGCGCCAATTTCACCAAGTCCTGAAAGTAAATGCATGGGGAAAGTAGCTTTTTCGTAGTGGTCGTCGATGATAGGCGAGACTTCTTTTTTTACCCATGCCCTTGCGGCGTCGCGCACCAATTTGTGTTCGTCGGAGAGCAGATCATCCATATTGAAGTAATCGGGGTGTTGGTATAAGTCTGTTTTCATGATGGAATTTTTGAGCTTCAAAATTACGCAATATTCTGAGCAGCTGTAGCATGTAAAATTGAATTATTTTTGTAGACGTAATGCAGCCATGACAAATTTTGAACTCATAGAACGCGCCCCTCAACTCAATAGCTATTTGCTCATAGTGGCATTGGTGGCACTTACATTTGTCGCATACGCACGTTTGAGCACGCCTAGTGTTTTATCCGTTTCGTGGTTGAGATTCTGGAAAATGAGCCGAATAGAGTCTTTTGGTTTTGATGAAGATAAAATTCGTCCGACGACTCAAGTGCTATTATTGGCCAATTACTTCGTCTCTTTCGGCCTCTGTACTGTATTGTATTTAAAAGATGCTCTTAGCACCCAAGATGCAGGCCTCATCTCTCTTTTGCTTGTTTTTCTTTATTCTGTTTACCAAGTTTTAAATTTCAGGCTGGCATTGTTGATTACTGACTTGTGGAAGTTAAAAACCTATTTGGCAGAGGTAAATAAGCAAATTTGGTCTTTTATGGGATTGATTTTGTTGCTTTTGACCTTTCTTTGGCTCATCAATAGCCATGAAATCGAACTATTCAAAGGCTCATTTATCATTGTGCTGATCTGTTCGCATTTTTGGCGCTTGATAAAAGCTTGGCGCATTTGTGGGCAAGCAAATTTGGAATGGTATTATTTAATTTTGTACCTTTGCGCTCTGGAAATAGCTCCTTTGTTATTCATATGGAGCTGGTTTTCCGGAGAATACACTCATTAATACTATTAACTTGGCAATCAAGACCATTTTAGTTTCTCAGCCTAAACCAGAAGGTGAAAAGTCTCCTTACTTTGACCTTGCTGAAAAATATAAAGTAAAAATCGATTTTCGCCCTTTTATTAAAGTGGAAGGTGTCGATGCCAAAGAGTTTCGTGCTCAAAAAATAGACATTTCTGCTCATACGGCTATAATTTTAACCTCAAAGGTGGCCGTAGACCATTTTTTTAGAATGGCAGAGGCAGTTCGTTTTGAAGTTCCTGATACGATGAAATATTTCTGTATTACCGAAGCAGTAGCGCTTTACTTGCAGAAGTATGTTGCATACCGAAAACGTAAAATCTTTTTTGGCAAACAAACGATTGATGAGCTCGCTGAACTTATGAAAAAGCAAAAAGGAGAAAAGTTTTTGCTCCCTTGCACTGATATTCTCAGAGACAATATTCCAGTTACGCTAGAAAAATACAACATACCGTTTTCCAAAGCAGTATTGTACCGAACCGTGGCAGCCGATCTTTCAGACTTACAAGATGTTTTTTACGACATGCTTGTGTTTTTTAGTCCTGGGGGTATTGAATCATTGTTGAAAAACTTTCCAGATTTCAAGCAAAACAACACGGTGATTGCTGCATTTGGGCCAACCACGGCTAGTGCAGTGATTAAGAACAACTTGCGCTTAGACGTCAATGCACCACACCCCAAAGCACCATCGATGGTAGCGGCAATTGAATTGTTCATCAAAGAACAACTCAAAAAGAAGTAATTTTCTCTAAATTCTTGCCCATCTGTTTTTTCTTAATTGTGTTTTGCATATATTTACGCAAACTAAAATTTTTACACATGAAAAAACTATTACTCTCGGCAGCATTATTTGCTGGTGTGTTTAGTGCGAAAGCACAGTTAGCACCGGGCAGTGTTGCACCAAACTTTACTGTTTCGGCATACCAATCATGGTTGTCAACAGCTGGTTCGTCAAGCAATGGCTCTTATACATTGTACGATTACCTAGATCAAGGTTATACTGTATTTATGGATGTATCTGCAACATGGTGTGGACCATGTTGGAACTACCATATTTCTGGAGCTCTTGAAGATCTTTATGCAAATCACGGCCCGGCTGGTGCCTTGGGTGTGAACGCAAACACTACAAACGACGTAATGGTTATTTGGGTTGAAGGCGATGGTACTACGGCTGACGCAACTATGTTGGATGGCGCTGGTGCAATTGGCAACTGGATTGAGCCAACTACTGGTAACCAAGTTCCATTCCCAATGGCCAACCCAGCTTCTGCTTTGGCTAACCAAATCAATAATGATTACAATATCAACTACTTTCCAACAATCTATCGCATTTGCCCTAACCGCATCATTGAAGAGGTTGGTCAATTAGGTGCTACTGCATTGTATGGAACTGTGGCGGCTTGCCCACCACCGGCAACCCTCCCTGTTGACCCTGCATTCTTAGGTTATACTGGTACAACTACTTCATGTGGTGACTTTACTTTGAGTGTTACTATGCAAAACAATGGTTTGAACCCACTAACAAGCGCAACTATCTCTGTAACAGGAATTCCTTCTCCAATCACTTACAACTGGACTGGAAACCTTGCTACTTATGCTACAGCGCAAGTTAACCTTGGTACAGTAACTTTAACTGCACCAGCAACTGCTACCATTACAATTACTTCAAATGATGGCAACCCTGCAAACTCTACATTGGTTCAAAACCTTCAGTACATCAGTTCTTCAACTACAACTGCAGTGAATACTAACCAAGATTTCTCTAACAGTGCATTCCCATATGCGAACTGGCAGTTATTGAACCCAGATGATGGAATTACTTGGGAATATTTAAACGCACTTGGTGGGATGATGGGTATCAATACTTACAACTATTCAACTACTGGAGAACTAGATCATTTAGTTACACAAGCTTACGACCTTACAGGTCAAAGCACACCATCTTTGAACTTCAAAGTTGCTAACCGTCGTTACAGCGCTACTTACTATGACAAACTATACGTTTATGTATCTACAAACTGTAATGGTCCATGGACGCAAGTTTGGTTCAAAGAAAACCAAGATTTGGCTACCGGTGCTGACCAAACATCAAGCTTTGCTCCAGCATCAGCTGCAGATTTCCGTGACGAGTGTGTGAGCCTTGCTGCCTATGCAAACTCACCTGCATTGTTCGTTCGTTTTACTAGCGATAACAACTATGGTAATAACGTATTTGTGGATGACATCAATGTATCAAGCACAGCTTGTTCAAATGGTGTTGAAGAATTGGGCCATGCTGCATTCACAGTAGCACCAAACCCTGCTTCTGAGTCATTTAATGTAACCTTTGAAGGTAAAGAAGCAAACTACACAGTTGCGCTTATGGATCTTCAAGGACGCGTAATTTCAACAATGCTCTTGAACAACGCTGTTGGTACACAAACAGCAACTTTCTCTACAGAAAATGTAGCTAAAGGTTCTTACATTGTTGCCGTTACTGTTAATGGCATGACGACTACCAAAAACGTAGTTATCAAATAATATCTTCATAGATTTATGAAAACGCCCTCATTTGAGGGCGTTTTTTTTTGACCTTTGCGCATGTTTATTCCTTTTGAAAATCAAACACAGAGCTTAAAGCTACCTGAGCGCTTCACTTTTCCATTTTATTATGACGTTCATCCACTGGCTCAAAAGGCTGCAGAATTGTTGCAAATAAGATTAGAAAACGAAGATTTTGGTCATGATTTTGGCATTGGAAGACTTGAGCGTAACGGCGCCATAGGTAAAATGTTTGGTGTATTGGTGGTGCAGGACCAACAAGGCACGCTGGGTTACTTGTCTGCTTTTTCAGGGAAATTAGGTAATTCTAACGAGCACCATGGTTTTGTACCACCGGTATTCGATTTGTTAGAAGTGAACAGTTTTTTTCGAAGGGAGGAACTGCAAATCAACGAAATCACCATACGCATTGCAAAGCTTGAAGCTTCTAAAGAACTAGAGGCCCTAGAAATAGAGTCAGGCAATTTGGTAGTGCATTGGAAAAATCAACTAGAGGAAGCATTAGCTAATAACAGACAATCTAAAGCCCAAAGAGCTTTAATAAGGGCTTCCTTAGACCCGTTTGGGTCAAATTATCAGGCCCAATGTGCCAAATTAGACGCTCAAAGCATGCAAGAGAGCAGAAAATTAAAGGAACTTAAAAAACGTGCTCAAATTGAATTTGACGCGTTTAAAATGAAGCACGACAAAATTAGGTTTGAAATAGAAGCGCTGCGTAAGCAAAGAGCGCTGCATTCAGCAGATCTGCAAAGAAGAATCTTTGAGCGCTATACTTTTTTAAATATCAATGGCGAACAAAAAAATGTACTCGATTTATTTGCCGACTCACCCCCGGCAGGGGCAGGTGAGTGCGCCGCTCCAAAGCTCCTGCAATTTGCTTTTTTAAACCATTTAAAGCCCATTTGTATGGCTGAATTTTGGTGGGGGATGGCACCAGATTCTGAAGTTAGAATTCATGGCAACTTTTATCCAGCCTGTAAGAGTAAATGCGAACCAATTTTAGGGCATATGTTACTAGGTTTGCAAGTAGATCCAAATCCAATTACTGCTATATATCCACAAAGGAAACTCGATATAATTTACGAGGATGATTGGCTCATTGCTATAAATAAACCTGCCGAATATTTATCTGTCCCAGGAAAGCATCCACAGCCTAATGTTTTAGATGATTTGAAGCAAAAATATCCGAACTTAACAGGGCCTGTTTTGGTGCATCGGCTCGATATGTCAACTTCTGGAATATTACTTGCAGCTAAAACCAAAGAAATGCACGAGCGTTTGCAACGTCAGTTCGTGCTAAGAAAAGTTAAAAAGGTGTATGAGGCGATTTTAGATGGGATACCTAAATCTAAGAATGGAGAAATCAAGCTTCCACTGCGCGTAGATCTTGAGGACCGCCCAAGGCAATTGGTGTGCACTTCACATGGGAGTTTTGCACTTACGACCTATGAAGTTCTGGTTGATTCAGGAAAATATACTCGTATTTTATTATTCCCGCACACCGGCCGAACGCATCAATTACGTGTGCATTGCGCGCATCATTTAGGCTTGAACTGTCCGATAAAAGGCGATGATTTATATGGACAGAAGGCTGACCGCTTGTATTTACATGCCGCAAAACTTGGGTTTTATCATCCACAGACTAATGTCTGGACAGAGCTAAGCAGCACTCCAAACTTTTAATTTCGCGGCTCTTGCCAATCACCATGTTCTTTGATTAAATCAACAAGGGCTTCTACAGCTTGGGCTTCTTCGATATTTCGCCTCACCACGGTTTTTTCTTTATACAGATTGATCTTTCCTGGTCCGGTACCCACGTAGCCATAATCGGCATCGGCCATTTCACCCGGACCATTCACAATGCAGCCCATAATCCCAATTTTAAGTCCTTTTAAATGGGCTGTACGTTTTCGGATTTTTGCGGTCGTTTCTTGCAAATCAAAAAGAGTACGTCCACAGGAGGGGCAAGAAATATATTCTGTTTTAGAAATGCGTGTTCTAGTTGCTTGAAGAATGCCAAAAGAAGTGGAATTAATGTACTGCGTACCTAAATGGGCATTGAGCCAAAGGCCATCCCCGAAGCCATCGATGAGCAGCGCGCCAGCATCAGCACCTGCATATAATTGGAAGGTTTCTAGTTCAGAGGTATTGTATTGGTATGAAAGCACCACGGGATGATGATATTTTTTCTCTTGCATAGCCAAAAAGAAGCGTCGGTACAATTGAGTTTTGTTATCATATTTAGTATTGAGAATAATACAAACATTGGGCTTGTTGGCCAATAAATCCAAAGGATCATTCTCAGCTTCTAATGGCAAAAACCCAGTTGTATGGGCGGGTAAATCTGCGAGTTGTTCGGGTAATATTAAGGGATAGTATCCAGGTTTGTTTTGGTAGTCGGCACGCCAAAGGTCAAAATCCAGAATAATGCCTAGGGTACCAGGAACTTCAAAATCTAATTCATTGCTTCCAATATAAACGTAATCGGCAGCCTGATCTAAAATATTCCATTTATCAAGCGAGATACTATATTGATAACCAAAACCAAAGAAGTGAGCAGGTTTGATATGCTCAATAGATGAGAGGTCAGCAAGTACTACGGGGGTATTTTTTGCGCCGATGTTGTGCAAGCTAAGACTATCTCTTTTGCTGTATTCAAATGGAGAATAATTCAGCTTTTCTTTAGGAATCGAGAAATCAAATGCGTTGTAATTTTCGTATTTCGCGATTAACTTTTGAGCAACGGGTATTTCAGCCTCCGGCGCTTCTGTGAGTGATACTCGGATGGTATCGCCAATGCCGTCTTCAAGGAGCGCGCCAATACCTACAGCAGATTTAATGCGCCCGTCTTCACCGTCTCCGGCTTCTGTAACGCCTAAATGTAAAGGATATACCTTGCCATTTGCCAGCATTTTTGCCATCAATAAACGGTAAGCTTGCACCATAACAAGAGTATTGCTTGCCTTCATAGAAATCACTAGCTGATCAAACCCATGTTTTTCGCAAATATGAATGAACTCAAATGCAGATTCCACCATTCCTTCTGGGGTATCTCCATACCTACTTAAAATTCTATCCGATAAAGAACCATGATTGGTGCCAATGCGCATCGCGGTTCGGTGCTCTTTACAAAGCAGAACCAAGGGGGTGAATTTTTCTTCTATACGGTCAAGTTCAGCCTGGTAACTTTCATCAGTATATTCAATTTCTTCAAATTTCTTTTTATCGGCATAATTTCCAGGATTGACCCGAACTTTTTCTACAATTTTGGCTGCAATTTCTGCTGCATTAGGAGTAAAATGAATGTCGGCAACCAAGGGGGTTTGGATGCCTTTTTGACGCAAGGCAAGCTTGATGTTTTGAAGGTTCTCGGCTTCGTTTTTACTCGGCGCAGTGAGCCTCACAAGTTCACAACCGGCTTCGATCATACGAACTGATTGACTTACAGAGCCTTCTGTATCCATGGTGTCTGTAGTGGTCATGGATTGCACGCGTACTGGATTAAGTGCCCCAAGGTGAAGGGTTCCAATTTGAACTTCTTTAGTCAGAGGGCGCGTTCGCTTCCAAAGATCGAGGCAATAAGGCATCATTTTCATTGATTTGTATAACAAAGGTAAGGATTCAATTGTTTTTGCGTTCTTTGATTAAAGGATAAACAATGAAATACAAAGCGTACCTACTTTTATCAATTTACTTGCTCATATTGGCCTGTACTGAAGTAAAAAAAAAGAATCCACATCGGATTGAAAATCAAAGTGCAATGGCCAAGTCTCATCAAAGAAAAGCAATGTTAGAGGATATAATCCCTGAAGAAATAAAAGTAAAATCTAAATTAATTCCACCCATATCTCCTCCACCCATTGACCCCTCTGACCCCATCGAACCAGAGCCTTATCCTATGGACCCTCTTGTAGACCCGGTTTTCATACCAATTAACTGCCCGCCCCCTCCTCTTCATACCTTAACGCTACGCGATAGTTTGGTGTTATTTCCATCCGTAGAAGCATCATTTATTTACAACTCCGAGAATGCGCTCGTGTATGTGTCTAATAAAGTTGCTGATCTTCCCGAATTTTGGTTTCTGATTGAATCAGACATGGTGGGTAAAATATATTTCAGTGTGCTCATAGATATAAAAGGAAAGGTAAGAGAGGTAAAATTTTTACGTTCCCATCCAAATTTTAAGAACCTAGAATCACAAATTTCTAAAATTGCTCTAAACATGCCCTCTTGGACGCCGGCCAAAAATGAGCAAGGCCAGCCAGTGGTTTCAGAAAGCATTTTGGTGATTCGGATTCAAGAATAGCACTTATCTTTAGTGCATGATTCAAAGCAGAATTGTTTTTTCATTCAAGCTAAAAGGACTGCTGTTGCTTTTGGCACTATCAATTCTTTATGGCTATTGGCAGCATTTTTTTTCTGATATTTTACCAATTCATGAATGTAGAAAAGCGGATTCATTAACCCAAGCAATTCAGTACTTTAAAGGAGCTTCGTTCTTTGAGCCCTCGACAAATTGGATTTCCTCAAGTGGCAATCGAAATGCAGCTGCTGAATTTCCATTGATATATTTCCTCGTAGGACAAATCTGGAAGTTTACAGGTTATCATTTATGGATCGCTAAGTTATTTTCTATTGGTTTGCTTTGGGCCAGTATGTTGTCTTTACTCCCACTTTTGAAAAAACTTTTTGACTCTGAAAAGAAGTCGCTTGTCTTTATAGCAGCTGTGTATTCATTCCCTGTACTGAGCTATTATTCTGATACTTTACTGCCGAATGTGTACTCATTTTCGTTTTTAATGTTAGCGCTAGCTCAATTTTTTCATTTTTGGACCAAAGAGAAGAGGGGGCATTTTTTATTATTTACCATCTTTTTGAGCGTGGCGGTATTATTAAAAATAACGGCACTAATTGCTGTATTTGCTTTTTTTGCCGCTTGGACAACTTCAAAATTATGGCAGAAAGAATGGTTGAAAAGTCTTAGAATCAAAAAGGTTCAAAATACCTATTTAGCCTTGGTTATTGCTATGGTTTTGGCCTTGATTTGGTATCGATATGCGATAAATTATAATGCTCAAAATGGATCCACCATTTTTTCAACAACAATTCGACCAATTTGGGAGGTAAGCGTAAGTGACATATGGCGAATAGGGAAGTTGGTATTTTTAGAACATAGCCGTGAAATATTTCCATTGTTTTTTTGGCCTATTGGTTTGCTAATTTTTACTTGGGTTTTCCTATCAAAAGCAGTATCCTTCACCATAAAGCACTTAATGGTATGGTCTGTATTAGGTGTGTTTTGTTACCTCATTCTTTGGTTTTGGGTTTTTGAGGTACATGATTATTATTTTATTGAATTGTTGTTTTTACCTGCATTAATGTTGGCAGTTTATCTGAAGTATGAGCCTCAATGGCCAGTTTTTAGACGCTTACAAAAAACCATTGAATTTATGCTCTTAGCATTGATCTTTTTAAACACACTTTCTTTCACTCAAATTGCAGCGGGCCATCAAAATGTAATCGTAAAAAACACACCTTTTATTTCGTCATTCATCAAAGGAAATTGGAGTTGGTTTTATTTCAATCACCAAGAGAATTTAGGGCAGCTGCAGGCCCAGAGCAAAAATATACGCAAAGTGATTGCCCCTAGCGATACTGTCTTGTGCTTCTCTGACCCCTATGCAAATATTCACCTTACAACAATAAATCGCATTGGATATACCAATTATAGCCTAGATCAATCATCTTCAGTTTCTTCTCAAATACAAGACCTCATTGACAAAGGCGCATCCAAACTGCTGGTTTTAAAACAAGACATTGCTCACCCAGAAATCAAATATTTTCTGAAGCATTTGCGCTATCAAAAAGGAAACGTTTTTGTCTATGATTTAAAGCCTTTTAGCGGACCAAAACATTAAGCTTCGTTGAATCTTTTAAACTCGATATAAAATATGGTCCCTACCTTAGGGGTGCTTTCAAACCAGATTTTACCATTATGCTTTTCTACGATTTGCCTCACTACGCTAAGGCCAATTCCTGAACCCGATGATTTGGTTGTGAAATAAGGTGTAAAAATGCGCTCTTGTTCACTTTCTAGAATGCCGATACCGTTGTCTTTGCATTGAATTTCAAGGTGTGTTGTTGAATGCTTTACCGCCAATTCAATTGTTGGATTGGTCACCGATTCAGTAGCTTGTTTGGCATTGAGTAATAAGTTGTTGATCACCTGGCTCAACATGTCCTTATCGGCCATAATCCATAAATTTTTTGGATTGGGATGAAAAGCTATGAGCCCTTGGTTTTGGTCAAAAAGCTGAATGGTTTGTTCTAAAAAAGGAATCAGCGCTATTTTTTCAAAATTTGGTTCTGGCAGCTTGGCAAAGCGCGCAAATTCATTGGCCATTCTAGCCATTGAATCAATCTGATCAATGAGGCTAGGCAAGGTGCTTTGAAGCAAAGGTTGTAGGTCTGAATCATTGCTTTCAATTTTGCGCAATAGGTGCTGTATGTGTAATTTCATCGGAGTCAAGGGGTTCTTGATTTCGTGCGCAATCTGTTGTGCAAGGTCTCGCCATGCGCTCTCTCGTTCACTACGAGCAAGTTGTCCTGCGGCTTGCTCGAGTTCTCTTAACTTATCATTGTAGGCACGTACTAGCAGCCCAATTTCGTCATTGTTATAATAATTGATTTTTTGGTTGTTTTTTCCAAATTCAAACGCCCTTACCGATCTTGCAACCGATTGAAGAGGCCCAATTAACCAATTGCTCACAAGCAAGGCTATAAATACAGAAATTGCTAGCAACAGAACAAAAACATTGATTGCTGCCTTCAGAAAGTTTTCAATTTGTAATTCGTATGCTTCTTGCTGTCCGAAGAGCTGTAAGTTAATATAACCAAGCTGTTTGCTATTTTGGTTCATAATTGGTAAATAGGCACTGCGGTAGGTGAGAGTTCCAATTTGGTCTTGATGTGAAAAATAACTTTGATTTCTTCCAATAAGTGCATCCATAGCTTGGGCATTCATGTGTTCACCAATGAGACCATAGGCAAAAAGTTTTGGCCTAGATGAAGCCACTAGAAATCCATCACTGTCAAAAACAAAAAGGTCAGTTTTAAAAACGCTTGACAATTTGGCTAATTTAGTTTCTAGCTGCTTTCCAATGGTATTGGCATCAAGGGTGTCCAGGGCAGCGGTCTGATTGCTCAATTCTGTTTGAACGGCATCAAGCTTGTCCTTAAGAGCTTGTTGTGAATAGGAATTAAATTGTTTACCGATAAACAAAGAGCTACCTAATCCATATAAAAATAAAGAGAGACCCAAAATAACTAAAAAGGCAATCTGCACTTTAAATGAGAGTGTCCATTGGGTTTGCTTTTGAATAGAAATAGACTTAAATATTTGATGTGATATCAATAGAAGACCCCAAAAAACAAATAGAAAAGCAAAGCTGGTAATTTTACTAAACCATTCGTTCGGCGTGGATATGATAATTGCTGAACCCGGCTGCTGCGATACGATTACATGTGTAAACCCTCTGAATTCACTAATTGTGTTACCCTTATTTTTTACCCTCATATTGGTGAGCTTCAATGGGTAATTGTAGGTACCTGTTTGATGTATAAGCCTGCCTTCTGCATATTTGCCAATCGCATACTGCTCAAGGCCGCTAGATATTCCTGCCTGATCGGAAATGAGCAACCTTGGAAACCCAATTTCTTCTGGTATTCTTTTGGACACAAGGGTAAGTGCTAAATTTCTTTGTGCATCGATTCTAAGTAAAATTACATAACTCAACCCTTCTTCTTCATGAGGCATAAAGTATATACCATTCTGAATATCTGATGGTTGACTGTGTTTTTTAACGAGTTTTTTTAAGCGGACTAATTTAAGTGTATCCACCCCGAAACAGGGTTGATTATCTTGATCAAATAATTCGGCATCAATATCAAAACCATCCCAAATTCCAGTAAAAAACTTTTGTGTCAGCACATGCTCGAACCCAACTTTAGTAAATTGTTGCCTAAGCGAATCAAAGTCTCGATGCAGCCACATTTCATTACTGATTTTAGGGGCAACTTGAGCATAAGCTAGCTCTAAATTGATGTTGCGTTCTTGGGCTAGTTGCTGGGCGTAAAGCATACGGTTTTCAATGTCTTTGGCATCTTGTAATTTTTGTAAGTACAAGGAAATGATCGCAGCATTAACTGTTAAAATAAGCAGTTGGCTACTTAATTTAGACCAAGAGCGCTCTTTGGTGTTGTAAAATACCAGATGAATGAGAATCACAATCAGCGGCAGCGCATCCATCCAATTGGCATCAAAGATCAATAGACAAACAAAGGGGATGAATAAAATAGCGGGCTTCCAAGCCCAGTGCTTCAACCTAGGGTTCTGCTGATTTAACTGAAGTATGACATAAATGGTTTTTTGAAAAGTGTAAAGGTAGAAGCCCATTAAGGCGAAGAAAAAATAACTGCTGAGTCTCAATTCAAAGAGGTGCTCAAAACTCAATGGAATATCAGAATGATTGACTACGATTTTTAATTGTGCTTCAATCCAAATCCATAGAAGAATGGGCATGACAACTAAAAGAGAATTCACCCATGTTGATTTGAATATGCGTACAATCGACAATAAAATCCGCACCCCAAATAAGATGAAAAATCCATTGACAGCAAAGGAAAAGAAATCCGGATACCACTCATCAAAGGCAAAAAAACCGGCAGAAAACCAATCACTTTCAAGCCAAGTACTGGGCCATTTAATTTCATAAACAGTCGTTCTAAGTAATACAAGACTAAGTAGCAAAAAAAGATTAGCCCATAAATTTTGAACAAAATTGACTTGTATTTGATAAATGATAAGCAAACCGGCAATTATTAAAATAAAGGGCCCCCAGTTACTGCCAAGAGGTGCTGTTTCCATAGGCAAGCTACTCGCCCAAAAGACAACATTCTTTTTGTTGTTTAAGATTGCTTTTCTGCGGCCATTCCCATCGAGATTGACCTGGAATTTTTGCTTCCAAAACGAAGGGTTTGACGCACGCAGGTAGGCATTGCTGAATTCGTAGTCTTTGAGAATGCAAAAACTAACACAACAAGTTAAATCCCCATCTTTAAGTGTATGGCAATAATACCAACCATTATTGAGTTTGATTAAACCGTTCCCTGGGAAAAGCCCACTTTGATAACGACCAATTGGCAGCTGATTGCTATTCCAACCAAAAAGCACATCTTTATCGTATAGGTGATATACAAGATTTGATTGATTTGTAATTGGCTTATTAGACTTGACATTGCGCAAAATCAAACGCGCATATGCTTGCTGTTCACTTTCTAGGGTAGTAAATTGTGCTTGTATGCTCTCGTTATTATAAGAGGGAGCTGAATCAGTGGCAAAAAAATAAATACCGATGAGTAGGCATATAAATCCCAGAAGACTATACTTCCAAGCACCAATCAAATCGAAAAGTTTATTCATTATAAGAAGCGATCAGGCACCAAGGTACGCAGTTGTTCGCTTAATAACAAGTAATTGTCGTCGGCCCGATGGTCGTTGAAATAAATAAAGTCGACCTTGCTTTTGTATGGCTCTATGTAATGTTGATAGCAAGGAAGCACATGGTTTTCCCACTGATAGATGATCTCATGACGTTTATAACCCCGTGTTTCTTGATCGCGATAGATGCGTCTGTCAAGTTGTATGGCGTGGTCTACGTCGACGAAAATACTGAAGTCGAGCGCAGAAAAAACGGAAGGATAATGCAGTGTAAATAGCCCTTCAACAATAATGAGCTCGCTAGGTTGAATGGTAAGCAGGCTGCTTTTATTGCCTTGAACATTGAAAAAATATTCTCGAACTTCTATTGGCCGTCCGGAAATAAGCTCTTGAAGATCATTTTGGAGTTTTTGGTGATCAAGTGCAGTTGGTAAGTCAAAATTAACAATGCCGTTGGCATCTACGGCTTGTTGTTCTAGGGGCAAATAATAGTTGTCCATCGAAAACACCGCCGTGGAGGTGTTTTGGAATGTGTCTGATAGGCGTTGTAAAAGGGTGGTTTTGCCCGCACCGCTTCCGCCGCATATTCCAATAACAAAAGGCTTAGACATGACACAAAGATACAACTTGTATAGTAGTTTTTTCGTCTTAAAAAGAGGTATCTTTCGACAAAAACACTATTTTCGACAAAGAATAAATAGGTCTCTCCATGAAAAAAATCGTCACGCTCTTATTTCTAACACTTTCAACCATTGGTTTTTCTCAAATTCAAGGCAGTGGCGGTGTGCCCCGTTCTACCAAAGCTCAGGTGAATAGTAAGCAGATAGCCACTTGGCAATTTGCCCAACCGGATATCGCATCTTTGCAACAAGAGGATGCCGCTACTGATCATTTAGGCATAGCGCCTTGGCGTTTTGGATTTAATCATTATACCAATTTAAATACCTCAAATACCGGAACTTGGACCGTATTACCCAACGGTGGCCGAATTTGGTTATTGAAAGTTGAGTGTCAAGGTGCACTCACTGTTAATTTAACTTTTGAGCAAACAGAGATACCTGACGGGAATCAACTTTATGTTTACAATACAAGTAAAGACTTTATTTTAGGTGCTTTTAACCAAAGCCATTTGTATGAGGGCCAGTTAGGCACTGAACTTGTACCAGGCCAAACTGCTATTATTGAATATTACGTAGCACCGGGACAGAAAGTTGGCAATGTGCAACTTGCTACCGTGACTCATGGATATCGCACGGCCAATGAATTCATGGAAAAAGCTTTTGGAAGTTCGGGCTCGTGCAACATGAATGTCAATTGCCCAGATGGTTTGCCCTGGACCCAACAACGCAATAGCGCCGTGATGCTAGTATCGGGAAGCAGTGGTTTTTGTTCTGGAGCACTCATTAATAATACCGAAAACGATGGCAAACCGTATGTCTTGACGGCAAACCATTGTTATAGTAATCCGGCAAACTGGATTTTTCGTTTCAATTGGCAGGCAACGGATTGCAATAATCCTAGCTCAGCGCCAACATTTCAATCTTTGAGCGGCGCAGTGTTGCGCGCGCGCCGCACTCCTTCAGATTTTTGCCTCGTTGAAATTACAGGAGGGCTTGTCAATGGCTCTGTTCCTTTAGACTACAACCCTTACTTTTCTGGTTGGGATAATTCAGGCACTATTCCAACGGCAACTGTTTGTATACATCATCCGTCGGGAGACATCAAAAAAATCTCTTTTGACGACAACCCACCATCCATTTCCCAATCAATGGGCTCAACAGAACCAAATTCCACTTGGACCGTAGGTTGGGACCGCAATACAACCACAGAAGGAGGCTCTTCTGGTTCGCCTTTATTTGATGAGAATCACCGCATCATTGGACAACTTTGGGGAGGGGGTGCATCTTGTCAAAATATCAATGCGCCTGATTACTATGGCCGCGTAGCGAATTCATGGGAGCCAGCGGGCAGCAACAGTACCAACCAGCTCAAATTTTGGTTAGATCCAAACGCCACCGGCGCCGCTTTTATAGATGGTTTTGACCCAAATAATACGACAGTTGTAGCCCTAGATGCGGCACTCTCTTCTCCGCAATTAAACCAGCAGGCACTATGTGGTGATAACTATTTGCCCAGTGTAACACTCATGAATGTGGGCTCTACGCCACTTACAAGTGCACAAATTTCTTATCAAATAGACAATGGTGCAGTGCAACAATATGCTTGGAGTGGCAATTTGGCACAGTGGCAAACAACGAGTATTTCTTTTGCCACGGTACAATTGGCTATAGGAAACCACACCTTTACTGCTACTGTGAGCAGCCCCAATCAGGCCTTAGATGAAAACCAAAACAACAATCAAGCAACCACAACTGTTGCCGTTGAAGATGTCCTGGGGACTATTAATTTATTAAAAGTTGCCCTGCTGACTGATAATTATGCAGACGAAACCTATTTAGAACTCCGCAATGCAGCTGGTACTGTTGTCTGGTTCGAAGGCAATGAAAATGTTGCAGGTAATTTTGGAACAGGAGGGTTCCCAGCACCCAATGATGCAACCAACCCGCTACAAAATAACACGACATATAATTACGATATTCCGCTCACAGCATTTGAGTGCTATACTTTTGTAATTTATGATTATTATGGCGACGGGATGGGAGCTTCTCAGTGGGGAGGTACCGATGGAACGCTCGAGCTTTTCGACAACAACAATGTATCTTTATTTGCTTTGACATCTGCAGATTTTGGAGACAGTTTGGGTGTCGTGGTCCGCAACATAGACGATACTGGGCTTGACCAAATACAGCCTCAGTTTGTTGTTGCCCCCAATCCGGCAAATGCTGTGCTTCACGTGAGTTGGTTTAGCGCTAAAAATATGATTGTTCAAGTTATTGATATCTACGGAAAGTTGTTGTTGCAGGAGCAAAAAGAAGCTATGGGCATTGAGTTGAACATTGAAACACTGAGCTCGGGCACCTATATTGTTCAATTGATAGACGAAAACGGTATAGCTTCTCAAAAGAAATTCATCAAGCAGTAATTTTTTAACATGAGCGGCCTTTACTTGCACATACCATTTTGTCGCAAGCGCTGCACTTATTGTGATTTTCATTTTTCAACAACATTTGAAAATTACAGGACAGATTTAATAGCTGCGCTGGGTCAGGAACTCTATTTTAGAAAAAATGAGTCGCAGTCTGCGCTGCGTTCTATTTATTTTGGAGGAGGCACACCTAGCTTACTCCACGAAAAGGAACTACAGTCTATTTTTAAAGAGATTCACCAACACTACGAATTGACCAAAGATTGCGAGATCACCCTAGAGGCTAATCCCGAAGATATCAATGAGGCCAATCTTAAGGCCTGGAGCTTGGTTGGTATCAACAGGCTGAGTATTGGCTTACAAACCTTATCAGATGGCGACTTACAATGGATGAATCGGGCCCATTCCGTACAAGATGGCATCAGAGCCATTGCGCTTGCACAGCGATTCGGTTTTGAAAACATCAGTGTAGATTTGATATATGGCCTACCTGGTCTAAGCCTTGATTTTTGGAGGCATACCTTAAAAAGCGTATTGGAGCTTGGCATTCAACATTTATCAGCTTATTGTCTTACTGTCGAGCCCAAAACTGCTTTGAATTACATGGTGCGGACAAAAAAATTACAACCCGCTAACGAAGTCTTGCAAAGCGATCAATTCATGGAATTGGTCAATCAAGCACAGATGCATGGCTTTGAGCACTACGAGATTTCAAATTTTTCTTTGCCTGGGTTACATTCCAAACACAATAGCTCTTATTGGCAATTTTTACCATACATTGGTGTGGGGCCCTCTGCTCATTCATTTGATGGCAAAATGCGTCGATGGAACATTCGAAACAATACGCAGTACACCAGAGGTGTGGGTAAGAATGATGGTTGGTTTGATTGTGAGATCTTAACTCCAAACGAATTGCGTAATGAACAGATTTTACTCGGTCTGAGAACTAAATGGGGTTTGGATTTAAATAGATTTAGTACCAATTGGACAAAAAAAGAAAGCGCGCAAATTGAAGAATTTACGCGCTTGAATTGGATCAAAGTGCAAGGCAGCACATTGCTACTCACTGACATTGGAAAGCTTCATGCCGATGGAATTGCGGCTGCACTTTTTCGACTAGACTAACAAAATTCGTCGTAGGCGGCTTGTAGGTTTGCAGCAATCATTTGTGCACTTCCCCCTTCAATGTGATGGCGCTCTAAAAAATGCACTAATTTACCATCTTTAAATAAGGCAATAGAAGGCGATGATGGCGGGTAGGGCAAGAAATATTGTCTAGCTTGTGCTACCGCTTCTTGGTCAACTCCGGCAAAAACTGTAGTCAATTTACTAGGTTTTTTGTCATGTTGGATAGAAAGTTTTACGCCTGGTCTCATGTTGCCGGCTGCGCACCCACATACTGAGTTTACCACAATGAGTAAGGTGCCTTGGTTGTTGGCAACTGCCGCATCAACGGATGCCGCATCTAATAATTCTTCAAAACCGACATTGGTCAAGTCGGCTTTCATGGGTTGAACGAGTTCTGCTGGATACATAAGTTGTTTTTTTATACAAAATTAGTGATCTCTCAACAACTGAATGTCATTTAGGTGTCATTTATCAAGGTAGGGTAAAAGCTTCTTGAAAGGATAATGTTTAATTTTTTGAGTTTTGGGGAACATGCCAAAATTTGCTCTGAAGGGTTCTTGCTTAGCTCTGAGTTGATGCAGGTACTTCACAAATTTTCTAGCCAGTTGAAATCGGGTGTTTTGCTCTACAATATATAATCCAATAAAGTCCGTAAAAACTCTTTCGCCTTTTTGTAGGTGAGCATTGAACTTTCTTTTATTACGAATTTTTTTAGAGAAATTTAAATAGGTGTCATAGCTGCAAAGTACTAAACCATTTTGTAATTGATAGGCGTCGTTGGCAACTTTGAAATTCTTTAAACCGCGAAGTATTTGGCTGTATTTGAGCTCTGTTTTTTGTTCTGTAAACCGATCTTTAAAAATATAAGAGAGGTGTAGCCGGAGCAAAGATTCAGCTTTACTGTCAGCAGCTGACCATAGAAATTTCCTTGCTAAATCTTGATAAGTTTTGATGCCTAAGGAAGAATCAGGAACATAGGAAACACCGATAGGAGTGAGTGCGAATTCAGGTTCGCGATATTGAAACGGCAAGGGATGAAGTAATTTTTGTTCTTGGATCCCAGCTATAAAAACCAGATCAAACCCAGGCTCCCATGGGTGGCTTTGAATAGCTCTTCTTATTTCTGTCGCGGTTAATTTTTTGAATGACAGATCAATATGATGCCGATTAGCAATTTTGGTGAAAATTTCTTGCTGCTTGACACTCATGAAATTATGCGCAATTACTAAGTTGTGATTCTCTTGAGGTTGTATTTCCTCAATGGAGCAGGCCCCCAAGGATCCTATCAAAAAAAGTAAAGCGAAAATTTTATGCACCGGTGAGTTTTTTTATTTCATTGAGTTTGAGCAAGGCCTCTACGGGTGTAAGCGCATTGATATCCGTTTGAACAAGTTCGTCGTGTATTTGCTGAAGCACAGGGTCATTGAGTGCAAAAAAGCTGAGCTGTACATCTTTTCCTATTTGCTGCACATCTGGCTTACTTGGTTTTTTATCCTTAGAATTGCCACCAACAGCCGCATGGCTTGTTTCTAGATCTTTTAACACTGCCTCAGCGCGTTTTACCACCTGACTAGGCATGCCGGCAAGTTTGGCCACGTGGATACCAAAAGAGTGGGCTGAACCGCCAGGCACAAGTTTTCTTAAGAATAAAACTTGAGCCCCCAATTCTTTGACGCTTACATTAAAGTTGTGTATACGCTCAAAGCGATTGCTCATTTCATTAAGTTCGTGGTAGTGTGTTGCAAATAAAGTTTTAGCGATGGCCTTTTTATTTTCGTGCAAATATTCGGCAATGGCCCAAGCAATAGAAATACCATCATAGGTACTGGTGCCGCGTCCTATTTCATCGAGTAAAATGAGGCTTCGGTCTGAAATGTTGTTAAGAATGCTCGCTGTTTCATTCATTTCTACCATAAAGGTAGATTCGCCTGAAGAGATGTTATCTGAAGCCCCAACGCGTGTAAATATTTTATCTACAATACCAATTTCTGCTTCTTTAGCAGGCACAAAAGAACCAATTTGCGCCATCAAAACAATGAGTGCCGTTTGACGCAATATGGCGCTTTTACCACTCATGTTAGGCCCAGTAATCATTATGATCTGCTGTGTATCATTCGACAAATAAATATCATTTGCTACGTATTGTTCTGCAGCGGAGAGGCGCTGCTCGATAACTGGGTGCCGGCCCTCCTTGATCTCTAGATTGTACCCATCATTAAGGACAGGAAGGCAATAATCATTATCGCATGCTACTTTAGCAAAAGAAAACAAACAGTCTAATTGTGCGATAAGTTGCGCATTTTTTTGAATCGGAGAGATAAAATCAGCCATTGCAAAAACGAGTTGCTGAAATAATTGCTGCTCAATTTGAATGATTTTCTCCTCTGCCCCTAGTATTTTTTGTTCATAGTCCTTGAGTTCTTCGGTGATGTAGCGCTCCGCAGACACCAATGTTTGCTTGCGAATCCAATTTTCAGGAACTTTGTCCTTGTGCGTATTCCTCACCTCAATGTAATATCCAAATACATTGTTGAACGCAATTTTTAGGCTGCTAATTCCTGTTGCTCGTATCTCGCGTTCTTGAATCTGATCGAGGTAATCTTTGCCGCTTGTAGAGATTTGTCGTAAATCATCTAATTGAGCGTCGCGTCCGGCCTTAATGACTGCTCCTTTGCCTATTTGAATAGCTGGGTCTGCAGCAAGGTTTTGATCGATGAGGTCAATAAGTTCTTGGCACGGGTCTAGTTCAGAGAGTAGTTTTTTCAGGCTTTTATTTTGCAGCCCATTTAATAGAGCAACAATTGGCTGAATTTGTAGTAGCGTTCGCCTCAAATGCTGCACTTCTCTTGGGTTTATTTTACCAACTGCAACTTTTGAAATGAGTCTTTCGAGGTCGTTAATTTCTCTAAGTCTATCGTCTAAAAGGGGGTGGATGTCACGCTCTGTTTTTAGGGCAAAAACCACCTGATGACGCTCTTCTATTGGCTTTCGATCTTTGAGAGGTAAAACAAGCCAGCGCTTTAGGAGCCTACCGCCCATTGGGGTTTTGGTCTGGTCTAGGATATGCGCTAAGGTGCTTGCATTTTCGTTCGTTGAGTGAACCAGCTCAAGATTTCTGACCGTAAACCTATCGAGCCACATATAGTGGTCAGGGGCAATTCTTGCAATTGAAGTAATGTGGCCGAGTTTTTGCTGTTGATTCTCTGTGAGGTAGTGAAAAACAGCTCCGGCAGCAATCACAGCTAGGGGTTGGTTATCTAAGCCAAAGCCTTTGAGCGAGATTGTTCCAAAATGCTTGTTGAGTTGTTCTGTAGCATAATCATCGGCAAAAACCCAATCTTCTAGTTTAAAATGAAAGCTGTCGTTGCCAAATAGTTCGTGCACACGACTTGTATGTGCTTTTTGGTAAATGATTTCAGAAGGCCTAAAACCACTAAGAAGCTTGTCGATGTAATTAGGGGCTCCTTGTGCAACTAAAAATTCTCCGGTAGAAATGTCTAAAAATGCAGCGCCAATCTGATCTTTAGATAAATGCAAGGCACAAAGAAAATTATTGCTACGTTGATCGAGTACTTGATCATTGAAGGCCAATCCAGGACTAACTAGCTCTGTAACACCTCTTTTTACGATGGTTTTGGTCATTTTTGGATCCTCGAGCTGATCGCATATGGCCACACGTTGACCTGCCCTGACCAGTTTAGGCAAATAGGTTTCTAAGGAGTGATGAGGAAAGCCAGCTAATTCCATTTCAGCAGCCGCACCATTTTTTCGTTTCGTAAGAATAATACCCAAAATGCGGCTCGCTTTTATGGCATCGGCACCAAAGGTTTCGTAAAAATCGCCAACTCTAAACAAAAGCAACGCATCAGGGTGTTTTGCCTTGATTTGATTGTATTGTTTCATCAAGGGGGTTTCTGATATTTTATCTGCTTTTGCTGTGCTCACGATATTTCTTTGATGAGGTAAAGATAGCCCTTTTTTTAGCGTCATTCTGGGGCTATTTTTCCACAATTTAGCAGTATTTTTGAGACTCAAATGTCAGAAAAACCTACAAAAAAACTCAAGCTTTGGGAGCTCGACAGGGCAGATGAAGCTACCTACAAGGCTCAAGCTAAATTTCCTGTTATTGTGGTGCTTGATAGTATCCGGTCCTTGAACAACATAGGTGCCTTTTTTCGTACTGCAGATGCTTTCAATGTACAGGAGCTTGTATTGTGTGGTATCACGGCTCAGCCCCCACACCGTGAAATTCATAAAACGGCATTAGGCGCAACCCATACAGTAGCCTGGCGCTATGCCAAAGATTTGCTTGATGCACTCCAAGATCTTAAGAACACTGGTTATGCAATTTGTGTAGTCGAACAAGCGGTAGAAACGACTTTATTACATCAAATTCACAAGCTTGATGCCAAGGGCTTTGTACTTGTTTTTGGTAATGAGGTTGATGGAGTGGCACAAGCTGCCTTAGATATGGCTGATCATATCATAGAAATTCCGCAATTTGGCACCAAGCATAGCCTCAACGTGAGTGTTTGTGCTGGAATAGTGCTATGGGAATTTACTAAAAGATATATATAATTACTCCGCAATTATTTAGCGGAGTAATTAAATTTTAGCTGAAATTAGCCCACAATCTTTACAATAAGTGTATCCTGTTCTTTAAAAACACTTACTAGCTGGTTTTTAGTGAGGGTTTTCAATGAGGTATCCCAAAGTTTGTTTGAAATGTCAAAAGCAGCGCGCAGTGTTGATAACTCGATTTGTTTTTGCTCTTGTACCATTTTAAGTATGGCCCCTTCTGTATCGTTGAGCTGTACTTTTGAACTTTGAATTTCTGGGCGCATTTGAGGGAAAAACAACACCTCTTGTATAGACGGGTTGTTGGTAAGGTACATGATGAGTCTGTCCATTCCGATTCCAAGTCCACTAGTAGGAGGCATTCCGTATTCTAGAGCGCGAAGGAAGTCTTGGTCAATAAACATGGCCTCGTCGTCGCCGCGTTCTTGTAGTTTGAGTTGTTCTTCAAAGCGCTCGCGTTGGTCTATTGGATCATTGAGTTCGGAATAAGCATTGGCTACCTCCTTGCCACAAACCATCAGCTCAAAACGCTCGGTGAGGCTTGAATCATCGCGGTGCACTTTACAAAGTGGTGACATTTCCTTTGGATAGTCGGTAATGAAAGTAGGTTGAATGTAATTACCTTCACATTTTTCGCCAAAAATCTCATCAATCAACTTGCCTTTACCCATAGATTGGTCCACCTCAATGCCCATGGATTGGGCTGCTGAGCGCAATTCTTCTTCTGTTTTTTGATGAATATCAAATCCAGTAAAGTCAATAATTGCTTGGCGCATCGTCACCCTTTTGTACGGTGCTTTAAAATCAATAGTATGTTCGCCAAAGGTAGCAATGGTAGTGCCATTGACAGCCATAGCGCAATGTTCTAAGAGCTGTTCGGTGAATTCCATCATCCAGTTGTAGTCTTTGTAGGCTACATAAATTTCCATGGCTGTAAATTCTGGATTATGGGTGCGGTCCATTCCTTCATTTCTAAAATTTTTAGAAAATTCATAGACTCCGTCAAATCCACCAACAATCAATCTTTTGAGGTAGAGTTCGTTAGCGATGCGCATGTACAGTGGAATGTCAAGCGCATTGTGATGAGTAATAAATGGCCTTGCAGAAGCGCCGCCAGGAATGGCCTGCAAGATGGGTGTCTCGACTTCCATATAGCCTGCACGATTGAAAAAATCGCGCATTGCGTTGAAAAGTTTGGTTCTTTTGATAAATACATCTTTGACCTGACGATTTACCACTAAGTCAACATAGCGTTGACGGTAACGCAATTCAGGATCTGTAAAAGCATCATGAACCACCCCTGAGGCATCTGTTTTAGGCAAAGGTAATGGCCTTAAAGACTTGCTAAGCAGTTGAAATTCTGTCACGTGAACAGAAATTTCTCCAACCTGTGTTTTAAAAACATACCCTTTTACCCCTAAGAAATCTCCAAGATCTAAAAGTTTCTTAAAGACCTCATTGTAGAGTGTTTTGTCTTCGGTGGGGCAAAGTTCATCTCTGTTGAAATAAACTTGTATGCGCCCAGAGGCATCTTGAATTTCGGCAAAGGAGGCCTTTCCCATAATTCTTTGAGAAAGCATGCGCCCTGCCAAGCAAACTTGTTTGCCGTCTTCAAAATTGTCCTTGATTTGTGCTGCAAAGGCATCTACAGGATAAAGTGCCGCAGGATACGGATCTATACCTAGTTGACGTAATTTTTGAAGTGATTCACGACGTAAAATTTCTTGTTCAGAAAGCTCTTGAAGACTCATGTACTTTGATTTGAGGCTACAAAGATAAGGCGAAAAAAAATTCTATTCTTTGTTTGCAACGTATTGCTGCTTTTTTCGTTAGTAAAATATGGAGTCTGTATTGCGCTGGGGCAAAAAGCTAATTTTGATATTACTGGTTTTATGTACTAGCATTACCTTAGTTTTATATTTATTTGAAGATCGAATCATCCGAAAGGTGGTTGCCCAGGCCAATAGCTATCTCAAGGTTCCGGTTAGCGTTGAGAAAATTGAGGTTCATTTTTGGCGCAGCTTCCCTCAGATCAGTGTGGCTTTTGAAAAACTGCAGGTCCCAGATCCACTCAATCAAAAAGATACACTTCTAAATGTCGCACAACTCAGTTTGCGTTTCAATCCCTTTGACCTCATCAGAGGCGAATACAATGTACGGCAAATCAGCTCTCAAAATGGCATTGTGAAATTGGCAAGCGGCCAAAATGGACAAGTGAATTACGACATTTTCAAGTCTAGCAATGCAAATCAAACGCCATTCAACCTCCAACTTAAGAAAATTGCCCTGACAGACATTCGCTTCGAGTACAAAGCAGCAAACAATACCTATGCACTCCAAGGTTTGATTCATTCAAGTAGCCTTTCAGGTAGGTTTTCGGATGTCCAAACGGAACTAAAGGCTGAGGGTCTCGTGCAGCTTTGGCGTATCAAGAAAGAAAATACCACTTTGTTAAAGAATCAGCCTCTGTCTTTTAACTTGAAAGTACGTTATGATCAAAAAAAATCAGCACTCAAACTACCTCAAGCACAAATTAAAATTGCTCAGCTGCCTTTTTTAATTGACGGTGAATTCAGCCCTCAACAAAATTCTTTAGACATCAGAAGCCAAAATCTCTCTTTACTCCGATTCATTCGTTTGGTTAGCCCAGCAAATACCAAGGATTTAACACATTTAAAAGCTAAAGGCAAAGTAGATTTTCAATTCCATTTCCAAGATTCTCCAAAGAAAGAATTGCCAAATATTGGGGCCTATTTTTCAATTACCAACGGGGAGCTAACCGAGCCAAATTATGGCTCGAAAATTAGTAATTTACAATTTTATGGCGCCTACCAGAACTTGCCAATTGACGCCATACGTATTGAGAAATTTTCTTTTAAAAGCCAAGGCGGCTCTTTCAATGGAGCTATGAAGTTTGAAGATTTTGTACGGCCAAAGCTAGAGCTAAGCCTCAAAGGCGCCATACCTTTGGCCTTAGTCAATAGGGTGTATCCTATGGCTGAAATAAAAAAAATCAAAGGCCGCGCAGCAATTAATTTCAAGGGTCTGTTTACCAAAGGTTCGGGAGCAAATTGGCAAACCAAAAACCTCAGTGGAAAAGCCAGAATTGTAGCACCACAAATTCATTTAAGCAAGTTCAAGAATCATTTTTCAGATGTCTCGGCGCTGTTTATTTTCCACAAAAATGATTTGCAAATGAGTGAGCTGAATTTGAAAATTGGTCATTCAGATTTGAGTGCAACGTTTGGCATGAGAAACTTTTTGGAACAAATCCATTTCAATGAGGTCTTTCATTTAGACGGTAAGGTTTGGGCTAAAACGCTCAATCTCGACGACTTTCGATATGCTGAATCTACACCGAACACTCAAAAGCAGTCTATTGATAAAAGCACCTGGGCTACCCCAACAAATTTGTTCTTAAATTTTCCTATTGTGATCGATCAATTACAAACCAATTATGGTTCTTACCGTGGGGTCAAAGGCACGATACATTTGAGCCCTAGAGCAATGAAATGTGAGGCCTTGCATTTTAAGCACGCCGATGGATCTTGGCTCGGTAATGTTGAGTTGAAAGAGCAGCGCCCAGCTTTGTTTACAATAAAAGGCAACGCTAATGTCAGGGGTCTAAATTTGAAAACATTTTTCAGGGAGTGGCATAATTTTGATCAGCAGGTGCTCACCGCCGAACAACTATATGGGAAAGGTCAACTAGATTTTGATTTTTACTTTAAATATGATTTGAATCAAGGATTTGATCAGTCAAGTTTGTTGGCTAGAATTGATTGCCAGGTACACGATGGACGCTTGTATCGGGCGCCTATCTTACAAGATTTGGCAAAAAGCCTTACTTTCGGAAAGGGAAGGGCCATCTTAGGAGAAAAGAACCAAGCAGCATTGCAAGAAAAGCTCTCTGATGTCTATTTTGAAACCCTTAGCAATACCGTATATATTGCAAAGCGGAATGTACGATTTGAGAAAATGCATATTGCCTCAAGCGCCTTAGCAATAGATTTAGTTGGGCAACATTCTTTTGATCATCAAATTGATTACGCAGTTTCTTTGCGCATGCGTGAATTGTTAATTCAAGAAACCCAAACAGAATTCGGCGAAATTTTAGATGATGGATCCGGACTCAGGCTATTTGTGCGCTGCTCGGGTCCGCTTGACGACCCAAAAGTTTCTTGGGATAAAAATGGCAAGCAGCAGTCGGCCAAGCAGCAGTTTGAAAAAAGCCAATTAGAATCAAAAGCAATGCTAAAATCGGCATTTGGACTTTACCAAAAAGACGCTTCCGTACCACAATATGAACAGAAAACTACCCCACAAGAGACCATCGAACTGCATTTTGAAAATGGCTCAAAGCCTAATAAAACTTCACCTCAAGACCAGAAGCCAACTAAAAACGGAAAACTCAAACAACAATTGGATAAATGGAAGCAAGAACAACAGGAGCAAAACAAGGTGGAAATTAAAATAGGGGGTTGATTTATTTTCCTTTAGCAATGATTGATGTAGTAGAATAACCTTCAACCAATGGAATGGTCTTTACAACGCCCCCATAATTTAGTACTTCGTTTGACCCCACGATGTAATCTTTGGCAGTGGTGTCGTTTTGATTTACATTGTAGTCCGCACCCTTAATGAGTACATCTGGTTGTAGTTTTTCGATAAGTTCTAAAGGTGTATTTTGATCAAAAAGAACTACAGCATCTACAAAAGAAAGTGCTGCTAACACAAGTGCTCGTGCATTTTCTTCGTTGATTGGGCGGTTAGGTGCTTTTTCTAATTGTCTGACAGAACTGTCTGTATTGAGACCAACAATAAGTTTATTGGCGCAATCTGCGGCTTGAGAAAGGTAGCTGATATGACCTAGATGCAAGATGTCAAAACAACCGTTTGTAAAAGCAACTTTTTGATTCTTGAGTTGCCAAATACCACGTAGTTGTAGTGCCTCTTGCCAAGTTAGCACTTTGTTTTGTAAGTTTTCTAAACGATTGCTCATGTATAATTACGAGAGCAAGTTAGTTTGTTCATTTGGGAAAACCAAGGCAGGCTTGAATTTTTTAGCTTCTTCAAATTCGAGCATCGCATAGCCTATAATAATAATGATATCGTTGATGGCAACTTTTCGGGCAGCAGGCCCATTCAAGCAAATCATTCCGGAGTTTCTATCACCTTTAATTACATAGGTTTCAAACCTTTCACCGTTATTGATATTTACAATTTGAACACGCTCACCCTCAATGAGGTTAGCTGCATCCATGAGGTTTTCATCAATGGTGATGCTTCCAATATAGTTCAGGTCTGCTTGCGTTACGCGAACTCTATGAATTTTCGATTTAAGGACGTTGATATACATAATACTTTGCGCGGCAAAATTACATCAAAGAACCGATTCATACAACATATTGTCAATAAGGCGTATTCCCCCACAAACAGCGGCAATACAACAAACTTGCAAAGACTGCCAATCAATGCAGGCATCAAGGGTCAATGGGTCTACAATCTCAAGGTATTCAAGTTTTAATCCAGCATTTTCAATTTGCTCCATTGCATTTTTCTTCGCCAATTCAATTGGCATGTGGCCAACTTGTTTTTTGATATAACATAAAGCTTTGTAAATCGCTGCCGCTTGTTCACGCTGGGCTTCATTGAGGCGAAGATTACGGCTACTCATGGCTAAACCATTGGCTTCTCTTATTGTCTGGCAACCTATGATTTCAATTCCAAACTGATAGTAGGCGTTGAGTTGACGTATGACTGCTAGCTGTTGAAAATCTTTTTGTCCGAAATAAGCTTTGTTTGGCGCAATTAAATCAAAAAGATGATGCACCACATGCACCACCCCTTCAAAGTGACCTGGCCTGTGTGCGCCCTCCATTAGCTGACCAATACGCTCCAAAGGCATCGGTTCAAAAGGCTGGTTTTCAGGGTACATTTCACTTTCGCTAGGAAGGAAAACAACAATGTGATCGAATTTTTTTAAAAGTTTTAAATCGGCCTCAATCATTCGTGGGTATTGATCAAGGTCTGCATCAATATTGAATTGCTTTGGATTGACAAAAATCGAAACTATAACCACCTCATTTTCTTTCGATGCTTGCTCCACGAGCGAGAGATGCCCTTTGTGTAAGGCGCCCATTGTGGGAACAAAACCAACAGATTGGCCCAAAGCCAACTTTTGTTGGCGCCAGTGGGTTATTTCTTCTCTTGTAACAAAGGTTTGCATGCTTCGTCGAAACTATTACTTAGAATCGGACAAAGCTATTGCTTTTTAGGTTAGTTCATCTTTATTTCGTAAATTTGCTAGCATATTTATATAAATGGAAAAAAAGAAAATCCTTTTTATTTCTCAAGAAATCTTTCCTTTTTTACCCAAATCTGAAATTTCTGGTAGCGCTCGTCGTATCTCCCAAGCGGTTCAGGATGCGGGTAAAGAAATTCGCGTTTTCACCCCTCGTTTTGGCGCAATCAATGAAAGAAGACATCAACTACACGAAGTCATTCGCCTGTCCGGATTGAACATTTCAATAGATGACCACGATCATCCACTGATCATCAAGGTGGCCTCTATCTCGGCGGCAAGAATGCAGGTCTATTTCATTGACAATGACGATTATTTCAAGCGCAAAACTTGTCTTCAAGAAGAAGATGGAACCTTTCATCCCGACAACGATGAACGAGCCATGTTCTTTTGTCGTGGGGTTTTAGAAACTGTAAAAAAATTAGGTTGGCAGCCAGATGTGATCCATTGTCACGGATGGTTGACAGGCATTATGGCCTTGTACATCAAATATATCTTTAACAAGGATCCTCATTTTAAAGAGACGAAAGTCGTTTATAGTCTTTACAATGAGTCCTTTGACCAACCCTGGGATCCTCGTTTTGCTGAAAAACTGGCCTTTGATGGCTTCCCTGAAGACCTCACCGCTGCACTCAAAGACACAAGCTGCGAAAACCTCACCAAGGTAATCATCTCGCATTGCGATGGTGTAAATATTGCTAGTGAATCCTTACCTCAGCCCCTCCAAGACATCTATGATGCTTCTACAATTTTGAAGCTTCCTTATTTTGCAGAAGAGCATCAAGGCAAAGAACTTTCAGCGTTCTTCGATAAAGTTATAGATACCAACGTTTTAGCCTAAACGCATGAGGATATTGGCCGTACTATTGCTCATGTGGTTAGTGCAAACTGCTTGTACTAAGCAAAATTCAGGGTTGGGCAAAGAAATCATTGATCCAAATGCCCTACTCAATGGTATTACCACCGATACTTTCTCACTATTCACCTATTCTATCATTGAAGATTCTACGGAAACTAAAAACGCATCTAATGTGTTGCTAGGCTCCTATGTCGATCCGAAATTTGGAAAAGTGGAAGCCTCAATTTATACAGAATTCCGTCTTCCAGGCCTCAATCCTGACTTTGGCGATCCAAGTTTAATTTCTATAGATTCATTTGTCATGGCCTTGGAATATGTCGGGTACTATGGCGATCTGAGTGCACAAAATTTTGAGGTTTATGAACTCTTGGATTCTATTGAAAATGATTCGGAAGTAAAGTATTATCAGTTTTCAAGCCTCCCTACACAATCTTCCAATTGGGTGGCAGCGGGTCAAGGAAATATCGTTCCGGATCCAATCAACGATGCAATTATTGCCGGCGCTGCGGTCAATCCACAACTGCGTATTCATCTCGATACCATGCGCGCTTGGAATTTCATCAATGAATCCTCAAACAATCCGTCGACCTTTGCTTCTAACCCTGCCTTTCAAGATTTCTTCAAAGGATTGAAGATCACTACCAATAACTCAAATCAAACAAGCGGTAAAGGGGCCATACTTTATTTCAATATCAATAACAATGCGGCTTCTAAACTTACAATTTACTTTAAGCAGGCCGGTGTATCAAAAACTTACGATCTTACCATCAATTCAAATTGTGCAGACTTTTCACAAGTAACTCATACACAAGACAATACTCCTGTTTCAGCACTGCTTGCAGATTCAACGCTCGGGCAAAATGCTTTTTATGCTCAAGCAAACAAGCTTCGGGCCATGGTAAAAATACCAGGTCTTGATGCCTTACCGAGCAATATTATCATCCACCGTGCCGATTTACTTTTGCCTGTACAATTTCAAACAGGATACCGATACAAACCAGGCGCAAGAGTCACTGCAGCAAGTAAATTAGCTGCAACCGATGCTCATTATACTTCGCTGGGAATAGCAGGATTGTATTCGGAATCAAATAAGCGTTTTGACTTAGATATTCGGGCCTATGTACAATCGTTGGTCAACGGAAAATTAGAAAATACAGGCATAGTGATTTCGCCTTTGTTTTTTAGAAATTCTGCAGAACGCATTGTTTTTAATGGCTCTCAAACCACAAATAAAAAAGCTCCAAAGCTTGTCGTTACCTATACAACCTACTGATTATGTGTGGAATTGTTGCTTACATTGGAAAGAACGAGGCCTATCCAGTTATCATTAAAGGACTCAAAAGATTAGAATACCGAGGTTATGACAGCGCAGGGGTTGCTTTGTTAAACAATGGCGAATTAAATGTCTTCAAGCGCGTTGGAAAGGTGAGTAACCTAGAAGATTACGCTGCAGATCAACAAAAAACTGGGCATGCAGGAATTGGGCATACCCGTTGGGCCACACATGGCGAGCCTTCAGACCTTAATTCGCATCCGCATACCTCAATGGATGGGAAGATTGCCCTAATCCATAACGGAATCATTGAGAATTACGATGTGCTTAAAAAAGAATTACTCAAAAACGGTTACGTTTTCAAAAGCGAAACGGATACTGAGGTAGTTGTGCACTTGGTTGATTATATTCAAAAAAAAGAAAACGTTTGGTTTGGTGAAGCACTGCGATTGGCACTCAATCATGTGGTTGGCGCCTATGCAATTGTAGCAATGTCATCAGACTACCCGAATAGATTGGTGGCTGCCCGTAAAAGTAGCCCTCTGGTTGTAGGTATAGGTTCAGATGGATCTTATTATTGCGCCTCAGATGCCACGCCAATTGTAGAATATACTAAAAAAGTGGTTTATCTAGACGACGAAGAAGTAGCTGTTATTGATTTACATGACGGATTAAAACTTTACGACATCGCCGATCAGCAAAAAACACCGTTTTTTCAAGAATTAGAATTGGAGTTAGAAGCACTTGAAAAAGGTGGCTATGAGCATTTTATGCTCAAGGAAATTCACGAGCAACCTCGTTCTATACACGACTGTTTTAGAGGGCGCTTAAATTCCGAAGAAGCATGGGTGGCGCTAGGAGGGCTTCGTGATTACGAACAAAAAATGATCTCGGCCAATAGATTGATTATCGTTGCCTGTGGCACTTCCTGGCACGCTGGTCTTGTTGGTGAATACCTCATCGAAGATCTAGCGCGCATCAATGTGGAGGTGGAATATGCCAGTGAATTCCGATACCGCAATCCGATACTCAATGAGAATGATGTAGTGATAGCAATTTCGCAGTCTGGCGAAACTGCCGATACACTTGCCGCTTTAGAATTAGCCAAATCAAAAGGCGCTACGATACTTGGAATTTGCAATGTGGTGGGCTCATCGATTGCTAGAATCACCGATGCAGGTTCTTATACCCATGCGGGCCCAGAAATTGGCGTAGCCTCCACTAAAGCATTCACAGCGCAAGTGACAGTGCTAACCCTCATGGCCCTGTCTTTGGCTCATAAAAAAGGCACTATCTCTGACTCTAAGTTTCGTCAGCTATTGGCTGAATTAGAAGCTATACCCGAAAAAGTCAAACGCGTACTGGAATCGGACAAAGCAATTGAGAAAATTTCTGCCATTTACAAAGATGCTGCCAATGCTTTATATCTAGGAAGAGGAAGCTCATTTCCGGTTGCTCTTGAAGGAGCACTCAAGCTCAAAGAAATATCCTACATACACGCCGAAGGGTATCCGGCAGCAGAAATGAAGCATGGTCCGATTGCCTTGATCGATGAAAACATGCCGATTATTGTCATTGCAACGCATGGAACTTCCTACGAAAAAGTAGTTTCTAATATCCAGGAAGTCAAAGCGCGCAAAGGAAAAGTCATTGCCATTGTCACAGAAGGCGATGAGCAAGTACAACACTTGGCCGATCACGTGATTGAAATCCCAGAGGTAGATGAATTCTTAGTGCCTCTATTAGCAACTATTCCGCTCCAATTGCTCTCATATCACATTGCCGTCATGCGCGGCTGTAATGTAGACCAACCTAGAAACTTGGCCAAGTCAGTGACGGTGGAATAGAACGAACGGGTATTTGGTTGGTCTATCAGTTTTTTAGAGGGTTTCAGAAGGTTTTTCTTCGGGACGTTTTTATCAAAAGGGTGGTTTATACCCTCGAAAATCAATGGAATTTTAAGGAAAAGGTGTAATTCATGAACCTTCTTGGTACTGTTGTATGATAATATAATGGTGTGAATGAAATGGGTAAGAATATCCTTTTTCTGATGGAATGAAAAGGTCTTTTTTTTGGTAAATACCTTGGAAATCTCTGATATTGATTTATACCACTTATCCTTCTGATAATGAAAGGATAAAAGGTTTTTATTGTCTTCAATTTTTAGATGAATTTCCTTATATTCTTTATCCAATTTCTTCTTGATTTGTAGGTAGATATCTTCCGTATGAAATTGATTTAGTATCCTCTTTTTCTCCAATTCCACTATTCCTTCTGTTATCTTTTTTAGGTCATTTTCAAGATCTTCAATTTTTCTGGTCAACTTAAGACGTTGTTTCCTTACTAGTACTGAGAAATCGGGGTTTTGGGTGAGTACTTTATCGAGTGAATTTTTGAGTTGTTCGGTATTGGTAAGAAGATCAACCAAGGTGTTCCAAACCAATTCTTCCGTAGGTTGAATATTGACACATCGTTTCATTTCACACGTCTCTTCAAACGGTCTTGATTTGTTGAAATTCCGTTCAGATAAGGGACAATAGTAATGATGAATGGATTGGTGAGGTTTTGTTCTACCTCCAATGGGGGAACCACATGAACAGTACATAATATCTCGAATCAGGTAATCATGTGAAGTCCTGTTCATCTGACCCTTCCTTCTGAGGGTACGAAGTCTTCTGTTTTGAACCTCTTCAAACAGTTTTACAGGAACAATAGATGGTATTTGGTTTCTGACTCTTGTTCCAGACTTCTTATCATAGTATTCGTCAATTCCGATATAGGTGTCATTCCTCAACATCAATTGAAGGGAACCCAAAGACCAATGGTTGTTACCTCTTCTTGTCTTTATTCCTTC
>JAURGK010000026.1 GCA_030833845.1 Crocinitomicaceae bacterium
AATAACCATTTACTCGCGGTATTACCTACATAGGGAGGAAGGCTACAAGAGGTTCTTTAACACCATATTGTTCTTCAATTTGGGTTATTCATTAATTATCTTTTCAGGAAATCTCGAAACGCTTTTTATTGGCTGGGAAATACTAGGAGTCTCTTCTTTTTTGCTTATTGCTTTTTATCGCGATCGTCTACTTCCCGTAAAAAATGCACTAAAGGTCTTTTCCATCTATAGAATCGGTGATGTGGGAATCATTTTGGCTATGTGGTTATTGCATCATTTTTGGCATGAAAATATCACATTTTTAGAAATGAATGCGAGTGCTGAATTGCACACGCATTTGGCAAATGCTTCGGGTGTGGGCTTCCTAATTGCCCTGATGTTTTATATCAGTGCAGCAGCAAAATCTGCACAGTTGCCATTCTCGTCTTGGTTGCCTAGAGCAATGGAAGGGCCAACACCTTCTAGTGCCATTTTTTATGGGTCGATGTCTGTGCATATTGGAGCGTTCTTACTGTTGCGCACGCAGCATTTTTGGGAAAATCAGCCCGTCTTCAAGTTGTTACTCATTTTAATGGGATTGTTAACTGCTCTGATAGCAACAGCTATTAGTCGGGTTCAAAGTTCAATCAAAAGTCAGATTGCCTATGCATCGGTCGCTCAAATTGGCCTCATTTTTACTGAAATTGCATTTGGCCTTGAAAACTTGGCCTTGATACATATCCTTGGCAATGCTTTTTTACGCACCTACCAACTCTTGATTTCTCCATCTGTTGTTAGTCATAAAATTAGGGAGCAACTTTATCAATCACCACAAGGAATCAGGAAGGTAAATTCTCTATGGTCTCGCTTTGAAAACTATACCTATATCTTGAATTTGCGCGAATGGAATTTGGATTTTTACTTATCTAAGTTCATTTGGAGTCCTTTAAAATATATCGGAACTCGTTGGAAAATACTCAATTTTAGATATGTTTTTTGGGTTATGGCAGCAGTGCTAGTTGGTGGCTTAGCCATGCGATATTTTGAAGAAAGCATCAGTACCAACTGGAGACATAGGTTGCCATTCTTCTTTGCATTCTGGGGCTTTTTAATCGCCGTAAAAGCCTTTACTGAAAGAGATTCAGTGCGCAAGAGCTTGACGCTAATCATGTTTAACCATATCTCAATTGCACTAGCGATGTCATTCAATGAACATTTTGATAATGCACATCACATTTGGTATTTAAGCGGCATTTTGATTAGTTGGTTGCTCGGCTATGTGCTTTTGACTTACCTGAGAAAATATGAGTGGGTAAGTCTTTCAAATTTCTATGGCCATATCTACGAATATCCAAAACTAGGTTTTCTATTCTTATTGGCATGTTTAGGATTGGCAGGTTTTCCCATTACGCCATCATTTGTAGGAGAGGACCTTATTTTTTCTCACATTCACCTCTCACAGGTTGGCTTAGCTTTCTTTACTGCCTTTAGCTTAATTATCAATGGCTTGGCAACAATGCGGATTTATTCGCGCGTGTTTTTAGGACCACATATAAAAACCTATCATCAAAACCCAAAACGTTCAGCTTAAAAAAATAAAATTATGAAAAATTCATTCAATAAATTTTTTGGTCTTCATGATTTGAAAGACCATTGGAAAACAGATGCACTCTCTGGTTTCATGGTGTTCTTGCTTGCTTTACCCCTTAGTTTGGGGATTGCCAAGGCGAGTGATTTTCCACCAATATTCGGACTCATCACTGCTATGTTTGGCGGTGTGGTGGTTTCCTTTATTATGGGTTCACCACTTACCATCAAAGGGCCAGCTGCAGGCTTAATTGTAATTGTTGCCGGTGCAGTGGCCGAGTTGGGCCATGGTGACAATACGCTTGGTTGGCATTTGGCGCTAGGTGCCATCGTGGTTGCTGGTGCATTACAAGTATTGATGGGATATTTGAAGCTTGGAAAGTATACCGATCTTTTTCCTCTTTCGGCTGTGCACGGCATGCTTGCCGCTATTGGCATTATTATTATGAGCAAGCAATTTCATATTCTTGCGGGCCAGTCACCAATAGGTACAGATGGTAAAGCCTTGTCTGAGCCTCTTGACTTAATTATGGCCCTGAAGGATACCATCGCACATTTTTTTGATCACAAAGAGGTAGCAATTATTGGTTTGATTTCTTTAGGCATAGTCTTTCTATGGCCAATGTTACCGTTTAAGGCACTCAAAAAAATCCCATCTGCACTCATCGTTCTTTTGGTTTCAATAGTAATGGTTCAAGTGCTGAAGGTGCACAATACCGAAACTTTTAAACCTTTATTATCTTTTGATAAAAGTTTATTAGATATACTACAAGTAAACGAAAGTTTTGAGGGTTTCAACCAATTTGGCACCTTCATTAAATTCGTAATTATGTTCGCTCTAGTGGGTACATTAGAATCTCTCTTGACTGTAAAAGCCATTGATTTAATCGATCCGGAAAAAAGAAAATCCAACTACAATAAAGATTTAGTGGCGGTGGGCCTAGGAAACATGCTTGCAGGTTTTTTTGGAGGTTTGCCGATGATATCCGAAGTTGCACGTTCCTCTGCTAACGTCAACAACGGAGCCAAATCAAAATGGGCTAATTTTTTCCATGGTGCTTTCATTTTGATCTTTCTGATTGTTGATGTTTCATTCAGCGATATGATTCCTCTTTCGGCTCTTGCTGCATTGTTGATCGGAGTGGGTTGGAAATTAGCTCATCCTAGGGAATTTGGCTCGACGTTGAAAATCGGTGCAGATCAATTGATTGTCTTTGTTTCAACTATCATCATGACCTTAGCTACAGATTTATTGGTCGGAATAGCTGCTGGGATGTTAATGAAAATGATTTTACACGTTCTTCGTGGTGTGGGTATTGGGCAATTGTTTAGGCTGAAAATTATTTCCACAGATCATGTGATTAAAGTGAATAGCCCAGTGGTATTTACAAATTTCTTAAAGTTGGTCAATGAAATTGAGCAAAAGGACTACGCTCAAGAAATTCATATTGATTTTACAAATTGCCGATTTATTGATCATACAGCAATAGAAACACTACATTTAAAGGATTTAGATTTTAAAAATGCAGGAGGTCATCTGAATTTAATTGGTTTGAATGAATTTAGACCAGTAAATAAATCTATGCACCCTGCCTCTGCACGAATAAAAAAATAGATATGAAAAATAAATTAAAAGTTTCACTCTGGCTGGCTTGCTTTTCAATTTTTTGGGAGCTGAATGCCCAAATGAAAGTCACTTTTTTAAACCAAACCTGGATCCGTTATACTGATAACAATCCAGGTTCAACACTTTTTGACACTCCTGTTGACCATACTTTTGATATTGGCTTGCGCAGAACACGTATGCAATTTTTTGGTCCTGTAGCCCCACGGGTATTTGTGTACGGTCAGGTAGGGCTCAATAACCTTTCCTTTAATGGCATGCGTAAACAAGGTGTATTTTTACACGATGCAACGGCTGAATACGAAGCCATTGATAATAAACTTAGCATTGGTTCTGGCCTTACGGCATGGAATGGCTTGGCGCGTTACGCTGCGCCAAGTATTGGCACCTTGCTTGCTTTGGATGCACCGCTATATCAGCAGTTCACCAATGATGTGAGTGATCAATTTGTTCGTAAGTTCAGTATTTATGCCAAAGGCAAAATAGGTAGCCTAGATTACAGACTGATTGCATCAAAGCCCATGGCTATTCAAAAAGCATCTGTGGCTGTGCCAGATATTTCTACTAACGCCGATTTTTCAACGCTTCCAGCCCATATGATGTACCATGGTTATGCATCTTATCAGTTCAAGGATCAAGAAAAAAATACCACCGCCTATCAGACAGGCACTTATCTGGGGACAAAAAATATATTAAATCTCGGAATAGGCGCGGTCTATCAAAAAAATGCTGTGTGGTATTTAACAACTGATACAGTGCTTTCAGACTTAAAATTAATCAACCTTGATTTTTTTATGGACAGACCATTAAGTGAAAGAAATCATACTGCACTAACCGTTTATGCTGCTGCACAATACAGTAATTATGGCAAAGATTATATTAGAAATATTGGGGTAATGAATCCGGTTACTGTCAATAACAATGCTTCAAATTTAAACGGTGCTGGAAATTCCGTAGCATTGATCGGAACGGGAGTAACTTACTACACCCAAGTTGGGTATTTATTGCCACAAAAAATCCTCAAAGAAAGGGGTCAACTCCAACCGTATATAGCCGTTCAAAGTAGCGATTTTCAAAAATATGATATGCTCCTGACTACCACAAATTTTGGAGTCAATTGGCTCATTGATGGCCACAGAGCAAAATTATCTTTTGACGTGCAAAATAGACCTGTTTTGATTGCTACCAGTGGGGCTATGCCATCGGTACTCAGAAAAAATATGTATGTCCTGCAATACCAAATTAGCATCTGATTCATAGTAGTTTTTTGCTGCGAAAGCCAACCAAACGATGTGCGGTTGGCTTTTTTTTTGTATTTATGTAAAAAAGAATAAATGAAGCGACGTACTTTTTTACAGCAGACTAGTTTGGCAGCTGCTGCCTTAGCGCTACCGCAATCTGTGAAGGCTTTTGTGCCCGCAATTAAAAACAAAGTGCGTTTAGGATTCATTGCTACAGGCTTCAGGGGCCAAACCCACATTGAAGAAATGCTCAAAAGATCCGATGTAGAAATCATTGCCCTTGCCGATCCAGACCCCAGAATGATCAATGATGCACTTAAGCTCATTGAAAAGGCTGGGTGGCCTCAACCGGCGGTATATCAAAATGGCCCAACAGATTATCTCAATTTATTAGAGCGTGCAGACATCGATGCGGTGTTTGTATCCTCTCCATGGGAGTGGCATTTGCCTCACGGCATAGCAGCAATGAAGGCAGGAAAAATCGTAGGCATGGAGGTTGGTGGCGCAATGAACTTAGCTGATTGTTGGGAATATGTCAATACTTCTGAGCGTACCCAAGTACCTATCATGCCGCTTGAAAATGTGTGCTACCGTCGAGATGTCATGGCTATTTTCAATATGGTGAAGCAGGGCCTTTTTGGCGAAATTGTTCATGCCCAAGGAGGTTACGAGCACGATTTACGAGGTGTATTATTCAATGATGGCCAAAGCGCCTATAATTCGGGTGTTGAATTTGGAAAAAAAGGATACAGTGAAGCTGCATGGCGTACCAATCACTATTTAAATCGTAACGGCGAGTTATATCCCACACATGGCTTAGGGCCAGTGGCGACAATGCTGGATTTAAATAGAGGAAACCGCTTATTGCGCTTGAGCTCCTTTTCAAGCAAGGCCAAGGGCCTGCATCAATATATTGTGAATCATCCAAAAGGAGGCCCCATGCACCCCAATGCCAATTTAGTATTTGAACAGGGCGATGTGGTTACAACACAGTTGCAATGTGCCAACGGTGAAACCATTATTCTTACTCATGATACCAGTTTACAGCGCCCATATAACCTTGGTTTTCGTGTGCAGGGCACCAAAGGGATATGGCAAGATTTCGGTTGGGGAGACCCTGAGCAAGGACACATTTATTTTGAAGATTCCATGAAACATTCTCACCGTTGGGACAATACTCAAAAATGGCTTGAGCAATATGATCATCCGCTTTGGAAAGTGAATGCGCAGGCAGCGGAAAGTTCAGGACACGGGGGAATGGATTATTTCGTCGACAACGCATTTATCGAGTGCATCAAGCAAAATAAACCCTTCCCGCTTGATGTTTATGATTTGGCTACTTGGTATGCCATTACTCCACTATCTGAGCTGTCAATTAAGCAAAATGGAGCCCCTCAAGATATCCCAGACTTTACACGAGGATCCTTTAAAAATAGACAACCTATATTTGGAAAAGATGGAGAGTACTAAGCCTGCATTGGTTATTTTGGCTGCAGGATTGGGTTCAAGATTTGGCGGCGCCAAGCAAATTGCACCCTTTGGAATGCAGGGCCATTTTCTTTTTGAATATGCTTGTTTAGACGCCATGCGCGCAGGTTTCGAAAAAGTATTGGTGATTACCAAAAAAGAATTAGTGACAATCATCGATGAGCAACTTCAAAAATGGATACACCCATCTCGCTTTCAAATTGTAATTCAGGAGCAAACGCGTGATAAACCATGGGGAACTGCTCATGCCTTACATTTTATAAAAGATCATTGGAAGGGGCCCTTTTTAATTTTAAATGCAGATGATTACTACGGTTCAACGATTTGTCAGCGTACTATAGATTTGCTTAACAATGGTATCGATTCTGCCGCTTTGGTATATGAACTTGGCCCAACGTTAAGTGCCAATGGTTCAGTGGCAAGAGGAATATGTACCATTGCCGATGGTGAAATTTCCCAAATCGAGGAGGTGCTTCAAATAGAGAGAATAGCAGGATTAATTACTGATGAATTTCAGCGAACCTATGCCTCAAATACGCCAGTATCAATGAACGCGTGGCTCTTGAATGCTTCCTTTCTTTTGCTTTTAGAAGAGAAAGTAAATCAATTTTTAGAAGTTCATGCCCAGGATCCGAAGGCGGAAATTTACCTTCCGAGAGTCATCAACGAATTGATTTTAGCTAAAGAATTGAAGGTAGCCATAGCAACGATGCCTTCCGAATGGTTTGGCATTACCTATGCTGCAGATTTGCCTCATGCTCAAAGTCAAATTTCTTATTTAGAACAGCAGATTTATCCAACTGTTTTCCCGCTATGGACTTAAGAGCAATGGTCAATATTGAATGGGGGCTGACCTCAACGCATATTTTACCCGTTGACCATGGCTTGATTAACCGCACTTGGCGCATTCGAACGCCATCGGCAGATTATATCTTACAAAATGTAAATACCATCGTATTTAATGACCCAACAACCTTACAAGCACAGTTAGTTGTTTTATCAAAACAAATGCTCTTGCCTAATTTGGTTCCATTGACCTTTCTTCCGACCTTAAGCGGTAAATACCTCCATACTACATCTGGGCATTCCTATAGAATTTCTAAAGCTATAACCCCGGCTATTACAATTTTGCAAACCACCCCTGAAAATGCTACATTGGCCGCTCAAGCCCTATTAGAATTTCATAAAGCACTTGATAATGTAGTACTTACTGAGGACTGGAAAGCACCAATCGCTGGATTTTTAGATGTTCAATCTCGCAACCAAGCTTTTGAAACTGCTAAACTTTTATGTAGCACTCAGAGGCTTGACAATGCCAAGGCAACCATTGAGCGCATGGAAGCACAGCTTGAGGCGGTTGATATTTACAAAGACTTCTTAGCGCAGGGACAAAAAGAATTGATTCATGCCGACCCAAAACTAAGTAACTTTTTATTCCACCCGAATGGCAAGACAGTGCGCTCACTCATAGACTGGGACACCATACAATTCGGCAATCGGTATTATGATTTTGCAGATATGGTGCGTTCTTATTGTTCTAAAGGAGAGGATGGGCCAGCCTCAAATAGAATATTTAAACCCCTTATTTTTGAAGCCTTACGCGACACTTTCAAAGTAGATGATGAACAATTGGTGATGGCTTCAAAGGGAGTTATTTTAGTTCAGGCCCTTCGGTTTCTGACAGATTACCTTTCGAACGATAGGTATTATAGAGTAAAAGATGAAACCCATAATTTACGGCGTGCAGTCAATCAATTGACCTTAGCCGAAGAATTGCAATCTTATTGGGCTACCACTCGTAGGCAAGCTCAGTAAGCCACTTTTCTTGGCAACGTAGTGTTTGCTCAATGAGGTCACGTACACAAGTTTTACCACCCATATACGGACTTTGGTAATGAACCAAACCCTTGACATCACTTACCGCATCCTGTGGACAAGCCGATAGGCCTGCTGCTCTGAGCACCGGAATATCAGGAATGTCATCACCCATATAGGCAATTTGACTATCTTCTAACTGATACTGCTGCTTAATTTGCTCATATTTTTCAAGCTTATTTTTGGAGCCTAAAAAAACATCATGAACCCCTAAGCCTATTAATCTTTTTTTGACTTCAGGGGAAGATCCTCCTGTAATACAGAAAATTTTGTAACCCATTTTTACGGCATACTGTACTGCATATCCGTCTTTAGAATTCAAGGCACGAACAATTTCATCGTTGATCAGGTAGACCTTCCCGTCGGTAAAAACACCATCTACATCAAAAATGAATGTGGTAATGTGATTGAGGCGTTGCTTATAACTAATCATGTTGAAATAGGTCTTGAATTCGTTGTGTCAGACAATCGTATACTAGCAATTGGGCTGGGTCTAATTGGGCTCGGTGGCGATCAAGTGTATTTTGATCATGACGCAGGGCGGGTCCGGTTTGAGCATTTTCTGCTCCAAGCAGGATCGCCTTTGCAATGGTTTCATTGAGCAAGGGATATAACGGAGACATATCAAGTTGGGCCTCATTTAGAATTTTACTAGCTTCAAGAAGCATTAAATTGCCAAAGTTGTTTACAAAGACACCAGCCAAATGATAATGTGCGCGTTGTGCGGAGCCACACTGCTGATACTGTGCACCCAAAGCATTTAAAAAAGCACTGATACGCTGAATTACCAGATCGTTTTTTCCTTCAATCATAAAAGGGATCTCGGTGGCGGGGAGGTCTCTTCCTTTTGAGATAGATTGGAAGGGATAACAAACACCTAGCTGAGGGTGAGAAAAAAGTTTGATACTAGGGCTTCCAGCCGTGTAGGCAGCTACCTGTCGGGGAGCTAGTTTTGAAATGATTTCAGGAAGTGCATCGTCAGAAATACAAATCAATAGCAATTGAGGACAGAGGTCTTGCAGTTGCTCAAAGGCGCGGCTTTGGTATTTGTCTGCCAAGGCCTGTGCCTTAGAGAAGTTTCTAGCGTAGATACCAGCAATTGGGATTTGAGCTTGCTTAGCTAACCTAAGCAGCATTTGGGCCACCTTGCCCGATCCAACGATTCCAATTTCTGGTGCTTGCATTTATTGTCCGTGACACTGTTTGAATTTCTTGCCACTACCACAAGGGCAAGGATCGTTGCGATTAATTTTTTGCTCAGCAACTACGGGTTGGCGCTTTTCAATTTCTGGTGCATTTGGCATCGAATTAGCAATTGCTTGCTGATTGGCCGAAGGCAGGCTATTGGTTTGAGCTTTTTGGTAGTTGTTTTGGTGATCCTCTTGATTGGTGCTTTGAATTTGTTGTTCATGCGGAACGTCCATGCGCATCAATAAGTCAAGTGCCTCTTCATTGAGGCGATTCAACATATTTCTAAACAATTCATAGGATTCAAGCTTGTAGATGACCAAAGGATCTTTTTGCTCATATTGTGCATTGCGCACTGCGGTGCGCAAATCATCCATTTCACGTAAATGCTCTTTCCACTCGTCGTCTATTTTGCTAAGGAGCACATTGCGTTCAAAATACTTCGAAATTGCTCTACCTTCTGAATTATAGGCTTCTTCCAAATTTACGATCAGTTGCATCTGACGGCGGCCATCGGTAAGCGGAAAGACGATATTTTTGTACTGCCCCGACATGGTCTCAAATACATGCTTTACTTGCGGGAAGGCCAAACGAGCAATTTTCTCTCCTTTACGGTCATAGGTTGCTCTAAGAGCATCGTAAACTTTTGCAGTGAGTTCTGCAGAACTTAGTGCTTGAAAACTTGCTTCATCCACTGGCATCTCAATGCCAATCAGACGCAGTAACTCCATTTCAAATTCTTGATAACTTGATTTGGCATAGGTTGCCACTGTATTTTCACAGAGGTCATAGAACATGTTGTCGATGTCCATGTCTAGGCGATCTCCGTAGAGTGCATTGCGACGCTTGCGATAAATAGCTTTGCGTTGGGCATTCATGACATCGTCATATTCAAGCAAGTTTTTACGCATCCCAAAGTTGTTTTCTTCGACCTTTTTCTGAGCGCGCTCAATAGATTTGGATACCATGCCTGCCGTAATGACTTCGCCCTCCTTAAGACCCATGCGGTCCATAATTGAAGCTATGCGTTCTGAACCAAACTTGCGCATGAGGTCGTCCTCTAAGGAAACAAAAAATCTTGAAGATCCCGGATCTCCTTGACGGCCAGAGCGGCCACGCAGCTGGCGGTCAACTCGGCGTGAGTCGTGGCGTTCTGTACCAATGATGGCCAAACCACCTGCTTCTTTTACGCCTTCACCGAGCTTGATATCCGTTCCACGGCCGGCCATATTGGTGGCGATTGTTACCGTACCAGCTTGCCCTGCATTGGCTACAATTTCGGCTTCTTTTTGATGGTATTTTGCATTGAGTACTTGATGAGGAATTTTCTTCATTTGCAGCATGCGAGAGAGCAATTCTGAAATTTCAACAGTTGTGGTACCCACCAAAACAGGCCGGCCACCTGCAACCAACTCTTCAATTTCTTGAATGATGGCATTGTATTTTTCTCGGGCTGTCTTGTATACAAAATCGTCTTGATCTTTTCTTGAGATGGGTCGGTTCGTAGGTACCACCACTACATCTAGTTTGTAGATATCCCAGAATTCACGCGCCTCTGTCTCGGCCGTTCCGGTCATGCCGGCAAGTTTGTGGTACATGCGGAAATAATTCTGCAAGGTAATGGATGCATAGGTCTGTGTAGCAGCCTCGACAGTTACATTTTCCTTGGCTTCAATGGCCTGATGAAGCCCATCTGAATAGCGGCGACCTTCCATAATACGCCCTGTAGATTCATCGACAATCTTTACTTTGCCGTCCATAATTACATACTCTACTTCTTTTTCAAATAGGGTATAGGCTCTTAGTAATTGACTTACTGAGTGGATGCGCTCGGACTTGATGGCATATTCGCGCACCAAAACATCTTTGCGTTCTAAATAAGCATCTTTATCTAAATTTTCTTTTTGAAGTTTCGCAATTTCTGATCCGATGTCTGGCATCACAAAGAAATCGCGATCCTCTTTGCCCGAAACGAGGTCAATGCCTTTGTCTGTGAGTTCGATGGAGTTGTTTTTTTCGTCGATGACAAAGAAAAGATCGGCATCTATCTTCTTCATTTGCTTGCCTTGTTCGGCCATGTAGAAGTTTTCTGTTTTTTGAAGATGCACTTTGATACCTGGTTCGGATAAAAACTTGATCAATGCACGATGTTTTGGCAAGCCGCGGTGTGCGCGTAACAGCGCTATTCCACCTTCTTCAAGTAATCTTTTGTTTTCGTTTTTATCTGGGTTTGGTTCATTGATGACCGAAAGCATTTTTTTGGCATCGTTGAGGCATTGTTGGACAAAAGCTCGTTGCGCTTCAACAACACGTTCTATTCTTGGCTTGAGTTCGTGAAATTCGTGCTCATCCCCTTTTGGAGTGGGCCCTGCAATGATGAGTGGTGTTCTCGCATCATCTATTAAGACCGAGTCAACCTCATCTACGATTGCAAAATGGTGTTTGCGCTGAACTATATCATCCACATGGCCCGCCATATTGTCACGGAGGTAGTCGAATCCAAATTCATTGTTGGTACCGAAGGTAATGTCTGCCAAATAGGCTTCTCGGCGGCGTTGTGAATTGGGCTGGTGTTTGTCAATGCAATCTACGCGCAGTCCATGGAACTCATAAAGAGGCCCCATCCATTCGGCATCGCGCTTGGCAAGGTAATCATTGACTGTCACCACATGGACGCCTTTCCCTGACAGGGCGTTGAGGTATACAGGTAAGGTGGCTACTAAAGTTTTTCCCTCCCCGGTTTGCATTTCAGCAATATTGCCTCGATGCAAAACTGCACCACCCATCAGCTGTACATCGTAGTGCACCATGGCCCATTTTATTTTATTGCCAGCTGCCGTCCATTCAGAGTGCCAAATTGCTCTGTCGCCATCGATACTGATGCCATCTCTAGCGCTCGCGAGTTGTTTGTCCATTTCTGTGGCACTCACTGTGAGCTGGCCATTTTCTGCCCATCGACGAGCTGTTTCTTTTACCACTGCAAATGCTTCAGGTAAAATAACAAGCAATTCTTCTTCAATGCGCTCGTCAATGGTCTTGACCATTTGGTCAATTTGATCGTAGAGTTTTTCTTTCTCCTCAAATGGGGTGCTGAGGTCAGCAGCTTTGGCTTGCAGTGCACTTAATTCTTCTTCCAAAGAAGCAATACTTTGTTTCACTTGAAGTTGAAAAGCACTTGTTTTTTCGCGGAGCTGATCGTCTGAGAGCTCTTGGATGTATTGCCAGGCGGCATTGGCTTTTTCAACAAAAGGCCAGTATTCTTTGCGGTCTTTAACGGTCTTGTCTCCGAAAATGGATTTGAGTAGATCTCCGATCATGTTTGTGTTCAATTAGCGAACCTCAAAATTAATGATTTCTATGGATTTTAGCGGCAAATAATTCTTTATTCAGCTATCTTTGTAACATGCATGAATTAATCATTATCCTCGATTTTGGTTCTCAATACACCCAACTGATTGCCAGAAGAATTCGCGAACTCAATGTCTATTGTGAAATCCACCCTTGGAACAAAATCCCTACACTAGGAAGTAACGTCAAAGGAGTGATTTTATCTGGAAGCCCTTTTTCAGTGCGCGACCCTCAAGCTCCCCAACCAGACTTAACTGCAATTAAAGGAAATTTACCTTTGTTAGGAATTTGTTTTGGTGCTCAATACTTATCGCATCATTTTGGAGGTGAGGTAGCGCCATCAAACACCCGAGAATATGGCCGTGCCAATTTGCAATTTGTAGATACCAATAACATTCTTACCAAGGGCCTCACCGAAGGTTCTCAAGTTTGGATGTCACATGGCGACACCATCAAGCATATTCCTTCGAACTACAAAGTTATTTGTTCAACTCACGATGTTGAAGTTGCGGGCTATGCCATTGAAGGAGAAAATACTTTTGGTATCCAATTCCATCCAGAAGTTTATCATTCAACAGAGGGTAAATTATTGCTCCAAAATTTCATTGTGGATGTGTGTCATTGTGCCTGTGACTGGACTGCGGATTCATTTATCGAAGAAACCACCTCCCGTTTACAAGCCGAGCTTGGCCAGGATAAAGTGATCTTGGGTTTATCTGGAGGCGTAGATTCTTCAGTTGCAGCAGTGTTGTTACACAAAGCTATAGGTCCAAATTTGCATTGTATTTTCGTTGACAATGGCTTGTTGCGTAAAAATGAATTTCAGGACGTGTTGGCCTCCTATCAAGGAATGGGGCTCAATGTAAAGGGCGTAGATGCCTCTAGCCGTTTTTATTCGGCACTTGAAGGCCTTACCGATCCTGAACTTAAAAGAAAAGCCATAGGAAGGGTATTCGTTGACGTTTTTGATGAAGAGTCAAAATTAGTCGAGAACGCAAAATGGTTAGCCCAAGGTACAATATATCCAGATGTCATCGAATCGGTTTCAGCTACCGGAGGGCCGTCACAAACTATCAAGTCACATCACAACGTGGGTGGCCTGCCGGATTATATGAAGCTTCAGGTAGTAGAACCCTTGCGTTTGCTATTCAAAGATGAGGTACGCCGCATAGGTAGATCATTAGAGATTGATCAACGCATTTTGGGACGACACCCATTCCCGGGTCCAGGACTAGGAATTCGAATACTCGGAGAGGTCACCGCCCAGAAGGTGAGCATACTTCAAGAAGTTGATGCGATATTCATCAACGGATTAAAAGAAGATGGCCTCTATGACGAAGTTTGGCAGGCTGGAGCTATATTTTTGCCAGTCCAGTCAGTGGGGGTGATGGGTGATGAGCGCACCTACGAAAATGCCGTTGCACTCAGAGCGGTAAGTTCTACAGACGGCATGACAGCCGATTGGGTTCATTTACCTTATGAATTTTTGGCTAAAATCTCCAATAAAATCATTAACCAGGTGAGGGGTATCAATCGTGTAACCTACGATATCAGTTCGAAGCCACCAGCCACAATTGAATGGGAATAATGTCCAAATGGATTCTTGCATGGCTTTTTATTGGCAGTTTTTTAAAAGCTGAAGGGCAAGCTTTGCCTATTGTTGTGCAGGATGGACAAAAGTTCTATCAGTATACAATCCAAGAGAATCAGACTTTAGCGCAGATTCAAACGCTCTTCAATACAGATATTGATACTTTGCTAGCCCTGAACCCTGGCCTAGAGAGAAAAGTTGAATTTGGTACTCAGATTATTGTACCGGTGAAAAAAGGAACCCTGCAGCATGTTGTTGAAGCTCAACAAACCCTCTATGCCATTTCACGCCTCTATGAGGTGCCCGTAGATTCTCTCTACGCCTGGAATCCGACTGCCACGACGGGCCTCCAAATCGGTCAAGTGTTGCGCATTCACAATACTATATTGCCCTTTGATCCAAACGGCCCTGCCAATGCAGCCACCACCAAAAATAACCCTAGGGCCCCTCAATTAAGCGATTCTATTATCCGTCATACGGTACTAGCCAACGAAACGCTATATGCCATTGCTAAACGGTACATGGTTTCTGCTGATACATTAATGAAAATCAATAAGTTGAGTAGTTCTAGGGTGGGCGCCGGGCAACAAATATTAGTTCCCATTAGAAAGGTGAATTCGCCACCAGTACCAATTCAAAACATTCCTCTTGCCAAAGAACTCCAACCAAGTAAGGGGCAAAGAGTTTTCCCTATCGCAAAGAAATCAAGTTACAATATTGCACTCTTTCTGCCTTTCCAATTGGATAGCTCTTCTACAAATAACCGATTTGTGAGTAATGCGGCCCTTGAATATTACATGGGTTTTAAAATGGCTATTGACTCACTTACCAAACTTGGTTTGGTAGCCGACATACATATTTATGATGAGCAATCCAAGTCACCAACTTTGCAACAAATATTACAAAGTGAGCAGATGAAGACTGTTGATCTAATTTTTTCACCGCTTCAAGAAGTTCCCGCTAAAGTCGTGGCTGATTTTGCCGCAAAGAATAAGGTGCCAGTAGTTTTTCCAGTTCAGATGAATTCAGATATAGTTCAAATGGCAGCAAATTTCATGGCTTATACCACATCAGAGCGCGCGCTCATTGAACAGCTTGCCTCACATATCCATAGCCACTTTCAGGGCTACACCATTGTGCTTGTCTCCGATGTAAACACCGTTGATCAATACGCAGAACAACACTTTAGAACAACTTTTAGCTCGGTGCCCACAAGTGAGTCGAAGCTCAAGCTTCAGGGGGCTAATTTTGCGAATTTTCAAAAATTCAAGACGCTTGGAGAGCCACTGTTGGTGGTTAGCTTTACAAAAGACAAAGAAAAAGTTCAGGCTTTATTGAAAATCGCCGAAAAAGATAGTTCTGTTCAAATAGCAGGCTGCAAGGATTGGCTTGATTTTAAAAACTTTGACGATCCTAAAGTCACTCAACAACCCTTTTTGGTAGCCTTGCCTAGTAGTTTTGATTATGCTGACCCGAAAATCATTGAATTTCATCGTGAGTATCGGCGCAAATATAACAGTGACCTTACAAAAATGGCTTGTTTGGGCTATGACGTAACAATGCACTTGGGCAGTTTGCTTCTTGGTGTAAATGAAGTCCAGAACGGACTGATAACTAATTTGCAACTCCAACTAAATACACCTGTAAACAACATTGAAAACGGTGCAGCAAAAGTAGTTTGGTACCGCTATTCATCTTTAAAGAACTATGAATAAAACAGATATTGCCGAGCGCTTACGACAGTTGCAGTTGCATATTTGCGAGGCACTAGAAAAGCTCGATGGAAATGCAAAATTTCATGAAGATGCATGGCTGCGCGAAGAAGGAGGCGGTGGGCACACCAGGACCTTAGCCGATGGTAATATCCTTGAAAAAGCGGGTGTGGCTTTCAGTGCGGTACATGGACCAGTAACCCAGGCCATGAAAAAACAATTGGGTCATGAAGGAAATTCTTTCTTTGCTACTGGAGTCTCAATTGTATTGCATCCAAAACACCCGAGGCATCCGATTATGCACATGAATGTCCGTTATTTCGAGCTCGATGATCATACCTACTGGTTTGGCGGTGGAATAGATTTGACCCCTCATTATGTTGATATGGCCAAGGCCAAGCAATTTCATTTGGCATTGAAAACTCTTTCGGATAAATATGATGCATCTTTTTATCCAAAATTCAAAGCTTGGGCCGATGACTACTTCTTTCTTCCTCACCGTGGAGAATCCCGTGGTGTTGGCGGAATTTTCTTTGATCAACTGAACGAAAGTTGTGGTTTAAGTAAAGAACAACTCTTTAATTACTGCACCGATTTGGGTGAGTTATTTGCTGTAGTTTATGCCCAGCAAGTAGAGGGCGAGATTTTGGATACTGCAAGCAAAGCCGAATTGGATTGGCAAGCGCTGCGCAGGGGCCGTTATGTGGAGTTTAATTTGTTGCATGACCGCGGCACCAAGTTTGGTATTTATTCTGGTGGTAGAACAGAATCGATATTAATGAGTATGCCGCCAATGGCAAATTGGCTATATAACCATGTGCCAATTGAAAGTTCTGAAGAACACATAACCCTGAGTTTCCTCAGGGCTTTTCATGATTTTTGTTGACGCTTTATATTTTGCTCAGTGTCAGGTAATCGGTACCTCCGTTTCCTCCTGAAACATCGATTAATTTGATTTCTGTATCGCTGAATGAAATAATATCCCAATCATCAGATAAATCTTCGAGCAAACTATTGGAACTAAAACTGATATTGAAGTCTAAGTCATCTAGACTATCGTCGTCATCGGAGCTATTTGAATCTGTAATAGACCACGATCCAATATATGGAGTAGAGGAGCTACTCAACAGATCAATAGCATTGAGCGTGCCGTCTTCTAAAAACTCAAAGCGATATGACGTATAATCGTTTGTTTCATCATTGCCGTCGTCAATGTAGCTCGAGATCATCCAGGTTCCGTCTGTTGAAACTTTAGTGATTTGTTTTTGATTGCTTTGCCATTTGGTGCAACTTGATAAAATAAGAAGCCCTGCAATCATCAAGAGATTAAATCGTTTCATGAGTAATGTTTTAACTATCGAAGCAAAAATAATACCAAAATGTAACATTTAGAAATATATTAAATGATTTTATCCGCAATAATTTTGCGGAATAATTATCTTTGTTTATGTTGCAATTAAAAGTTCAGGGCCAACGCATTCAATTGATATTGAATTTTTTAAAAGAACAAGCTTTTATGCGGGCTTCATTTGCCCAAATTCAAGAGCATCTCAACTCTGCCTTGCCTTTATTAGGCCTCAAAACGATTTCTCGACGCACCTTGGAGTCTGATTTACAAGTGCTCAGAGATGCGAGCAACGATAAACTCTTGCACGTTAGGGTGTCCAAAAAGCACTACTATCAATTGTTGCCCTCGGCCAACGCACAAATTTCTGAAGCCGTGCAAGCTAGCATGCTCAGTCAGATAGCAGAGCAGCTTGGCGCAAAGTTGCCAACGGCAGCTCATTCTTTGCAGCACAAATTGATATTTAATTTGACTGCCCTCAACGATGATGGTGCGTCATTTCAGTTGGCCGCTACTTGTTTGCAAGCCATTGAACAGCAGTACATCATTCAATTTTTATATCAGTCTGCGTTTGGCACTTACCGGTCCAAACTACAGGTGGTGGCCCCGTTGCAAGTCCGATTTTACGAAGGGCGCTATTACCTTGTGGCAGCCATGTGGTCAGAAAAACAACAAGCACCAGGCAATTCAATCAAAGTCTTTGCCTTTGATTTGATAGAGAATTTTGTGGTAGTTCCGGCCCCTGCAGAAAGAGAAGATGGTACAGAAGGAGAATTACAAAATTTTTCATGGATCGAGCTCTCCAATAGCCTGGATCTCAAAAACTATTTCAAGCATTGCCTTGGGGTGGCGCGCTTTAAAGAGAGCATTCCAGAGGTCATCAGGCTCAAATTCACAGATTGGGCCATTGCTTATGTCAAAGCACGGCGCTTGCATTCTTCGCAACGCATTGTGGTTGACCACCAAAATTACATCGTGGTGGAATTATACATTTTTAGAACCTACGAGCTCTCTATGTTGCTTTCCCGCTTCAGGGAGTTTGGGGTGGAGGTGAGGTAGTCATTTTTTTTCAATTTTTTATATGGAGTAAATTGGTTGAGAAAATAATACTAAATGTATCAATATTGTATCTATCAATTTCTAGATATTGTACATATTTGATTGTACTAACAAATAAATATTAAAATCATGAAAAAAACAGTATTTACACTAACGTGCTTCTCAATCTTATTTTTCTCTCTGGCTAGTTGTGGAGGATCGTCGTCAGAATCAGATGATGCTTCAACAACTAATGAAATGGTAGAAATGGAAGATGATCAAGAGGAAAGTCAAACAAGTGATTTTAGCTCCATTTCATCTGCAGAGGAGGCAATGACTATGTACAAAACACGATTAGAGGAATACGCTGAGGCTGTAAAGAGTGGTAATGCGGAGTCAGCTAAAGAATTAAAAGAACAATTAGATGAGCTTAAAAAATATGCTGAGACCAATTTTGAAATGGCTCAACTTAAAGCGATGGCTGATTTATCTAAATTGGCAATAGACTTAGAGGCTGGAAAAAATGTAGATCTAAAAAAGGCCTTTGGAGCATTTGAAAAATCCATGGAAGCACTGAAGAACATACCCCTAGATGAAGAATCCAAAGAAGCTCTGGAAGGTGCAAAGGATGCAATGAATCAATTAAAAGGATTGGGCCTCTAAAACGCAAATTAAGGAACTATAAAAAAAGCGCCGTGAGGCGCTTTTTTTATTTGATTTTTATGCAGTGAGGGTATAAATATTCCAGGCAATCCAAATAAGATTAAACCAGGCAATTCGCTTGTTACGTTTGGTACGTAAATACTTAATTAGAAAAATAGCACAAGTCAAAGCCAATGCAGATATATTTAAAAACCAAATAGCAGCTTTAACATCATTAAACGCACCTGAGATATTTCCTTCCATGATTGAGCCAATGGCTTCTTTACCGATGGCAAAATAAACTAGGAGTATGAGTACTTCAATCAGGAAGACGATCAAATTTGGTACAAAAGGTTTTTGTTCAGTTTCATTTTTTGTCATAGCATTAAAATTTAAAGTTTAGGTCGTTTTAGTTTTAGCGATTGTAAATCTGATTACTGTCCGGCTTTGTTGATTCCGTAGGATACTAAAAGGTAAACACATAGTACCACTCCAATACTAACAATATATAGTGGGTTTGATGCTTGATAAAATGCTAAAATGATATGGGCGAAAATGGCTAATAATAAAAATGTAAACGATAATGCACGAATATTCGTATTGGTTCTTGATGAGCCTAAATCAATTGCCATTGCTGCTGTCAGGGTGATGAAGAAACTAATAAAACCCCCAGAAGAGATTAATATTTTATTTTCAGCGCCAGACAACGTAAACAACCCATAAGCTAATAGGGCACTTATGATAACACAAATAAGAGTTATAAAACTGTTGATTTTCATAATTTTTATTTATTAAATGGTGGAGGACTTAATACCACGAGTTTTAGTATTTCAGGCATTTTTTCAGCAAGCTGCCAATTCAACAAACCTGGTTTCCATACGTAAGAACTTTTGGTCACTCTTTTATCATTTATAAGACCAATCATTTGTTGCTCGGTAAATGGCCCAGCCTGATGCTCATCGATGATGACATAATAAATTTCTTGACTTGAAGAATTCTGAATTGAGCTTGGTCCTGCTACCTTCATTTGATTCAATGATTGATTCATCGATTGGATCATTTGTTGAGCAACGGCCATACTCAAACCGAATTCAACAAGTTTGTCAACTGCAAAAAAACTATTATCCATAATGAATCAATTTAAATTGATGGTGGAGGAGGGGGAGGTGGAGTCGCTGCACTAAAAAGAGAAGCTAACTCTTGTACATTCCCAGCAGTTTCCCAACCTGGCATGCCTTGTTTCCATACATGGGTATGGATCGTTAATTGCCCATTATTAACCATCTGTTGAAGCTGTTGCATATCAAAAGGTCCAGCAGTTTGACCGTTTACCGAAACACTGTATTGAATTTGCGGCGGAGGTGGAGGTGTATTTTGCTGCTGATTCATATTTTGTCCCATTTGATTCATCATTCCAGCCATTTGACCGCCCATTGCACCGCCAATTGCCATACCGGTCATCATTCCCGCAGGATTCATACCGCCACCGCCGCCCATACTGCCCATTTCTCCGAGGCTATTTGCGGCTGTTTTAAGCACATCGGCTTGTTGATTAAGGGCATGTGCCCCCATGAAATTGGTTTCGGTTTGTAGTTTCTGAGCGCGTTGTGCTTCTTCTCTTTGAATTTTTAGCGTGTCTTCAAGATTATTTGCATTTATCTGCTGCATATCATTCATATTCTTGATATTCACATCGGTCTGCGCAGAAATGGTCTTTTCTTGTTGTTCTCGTGTTGCTTTCAATAATTTTTTGAATCCCTCACTCTCTTGATCAAGTTCAAGTGTGTCAATATCAAATCTTTTTAAGTTCACACCAAAATCTTCTGAAAACAAATCTTTAAGTTTTGCCTTGAGGGTTTCGTTGATAAAATCAAGATTTTCTTCAAGTTGTACTAGGTTGAGCGGATTGGTTCTGTTGATATTCAATACACCAGATTTCACACCGCTAGTTACAGCAGCCTTGATTAAACTTTTGAAATCATCTAATTCAAAATTGATGAGACGTGTATTTTTAATAAATAACTTATAGTCGGTAATATTGAATATGATTTGACCTCTAACAGACATGGGTACTGGAAAATCAGGAAGCCTAGAATCGGTAATATTGAAATATGGAATACCAAATTTGAGTGGCACATTACCAGCAAGATTGATGAAATAGATTTCTGCCTGAAAAGGTGATGCCCCGCCAAAAGCAGCACCTACAATACTCGACAGAATTGGGAAGTTGGCTGTTTTAATAGTCTGATCATAAGGACCGACAATAAAATCTTGCATAGAACCATCTTTTTGTTGGTATACAAAAACAGCTAGTTCACCATCTTTTACACGCAAACTACTTCCGTATCTAATAGCATTTTCTTTTTTAGTTGAATTGGCCTCTCCGGATGGTCGCCATTTCCAAACCAAATATTCTTGCTCATCACAGCGGATTACATCCATAAAACCGCCTTCTTCTTTTTTTCCAAATAATCCCATCCTATTTATTTTATTCCAATTTCTTTAGCATAGTTCATAATTTCTTCCATCACCGACTTATCATTTTTGAGTGAGAACTTGGCTTTCATAATGATTTGCTCACATTTTGATTTCCAAACTGGCACAAAATCATTATGACTTTTATTTTCCGGAAGATTCGCAGTCCACATTGAGCCTATTTTTTTTGCATTCGGTACGGCCAAGGAAAGGAATTCTATGATGTCATCTTTTGTGGTAGGTATTGGAAAGTTTTTAATGATTTCCATCTTTTGCTTATCAGTTTTATCGAGCTGATTTAGACTTGAAATTTTGTTAAAGGTACCCAATAAGCTTGTCGGTTGTGAATTATCTATTCTGTTATTTTCAACTTCATTGAGCATTTGAAATAACTTTTGAATGGATGCATTCGCTTCAACATTCGTAAATTCATAATCACAATCGCCACACTTGGCTGAAAAAGAAGACACCATACTGCCACATGCCGGACATTTACGAATATCACCAAATTTATCCGATTTGGGTGCTGAATTCTGTGCAAGCACTTTTTGTTTCTCTTCAAGTTTGGAATTTAATATCATCATGACTTCATTTCGGGCTATTCCTAGTTTTTGTCCTTTGTCATATATGGTTTCTCTTTCCATTTCATTCACCTCACCGTCCTTAAGAGCAAAATCCATAAGCATTTCAAGCTGGTTATATGCATCAGCGTTGGCTTTGTCTGCAAGTATGTCAGGGACATTTAATTTTTTTGAATGCGTCGTTTGATGTTCTTTTAGCTTGGCATCTAAGACCATTTCAAACTCATCCAAATCAATCCCTTCTAATTCGGCTTTTTTAAAGAGCACTTGTTTTTCTTTTTCGGTCAATTCGCCATCCGAAAGCGCAAACTCAATGAGTTGTAGAATCTTTGGGCTGTAGAGGCCGTCAGATTCAACTTCTTTTGAAGCCGTTTGTTCGATCGTGACTTTGATAGTTTGCTCTTGTGGTTCATGCACTTCTTCAAATTTTGATGCACCACAATACGGACAATCGTAAGACTTACTATTTACAAGGGCCTCACATTTCAAACATTTTTTTGCCATTTTAATAAATTTATGGATAATCTATCCCACCATGTGAATCTCCATTGCAACGTTGAATTCTATTCACAGTAAGTTTTAATCCTTTCAAAGAACCATATTTTTTGAAAGCGATAATAGAATATTCCGAACAAGAAGGAGTAAACCTACAATAAGAAGAATCTTTGTTTAATTTTCTTCTAAATTTTTGATATCCCTGTTTAATTAGGAAAATAAAAAAATACCTCACAAAAGTTGTATCTTATCCTTGTTTCTTGTCGCGTAATACTTTTCTAATTTTTGAAATCGCATCTTCGATGTAATCAGTTGGAATAACACCACCTCCCCAAATTTCAAGAAGTTTAGGAGAGGTAAGTACCACTTCAATTGCGGTGCCACCTGAAGTTCTGACTCTAAAGCAATCTGCTACCTCTAGTTTTTGAATTTTTCCTTCATCATCCTCGTAGGTAGTCTCGATGGTATCTGTAGAAGTAGAAACAATATCGTTGTAGAAAAATTCTTCTGTCGAAACCATTGATACTTTTTCAGAAATTAGATCATAACAGCAGTTAAAATACATCATTTGTTTCTCTGAAAAGAGCAAAATACAAGTATTGATCAAATTGTATCGAATGATATTATCCTTACCTTTTTTGTGAAGTAATTTTTCCCCTCCGCGCTTCAGAAGTCTTGGTCCGGTGATGAGTATGGATTTCATGATTAGATCTGTTACATGAATGTCTAATTTGCCGGGTGCGGTATTCTCAGTAATGTTGGTAAGTAATTTCTCTCTAAATGCATCAAACATTTGATCTGTGACCTTTGGACTACCAATGAATGGAATAGTCTCTAAACAGCCTGGATGAAAATACTGATAAGCTTCGTTTTGGTTTGCCATAGTTATTTTTTTTTCAGTGAACACCAAATATCTGTAAAAACGCTCAATTTTTTGATACATTCGTGATACATTTGCAACATGATTGAAGAATTAAAATCAGAAATTGAGAAGACTTTTGGAAGAAAAATTTCAGATCGTGGTGATTGTGAGGAACTTGCCAATGATTTATACGCTAAGACCGGTGCTGTGCTTTCCTACAACACGTTGCGTCGTATGTATGGCTTGGCTGAATTTCGAAAGCCAAGAGAGAACACCCTTGATCAATTGAGTGTTTATTGTGGATTTAAATCCTATAAGGATTTTTCGCAGCGCTATGCAGAGGTAGATATTTGGCCCACCTGGGAGAGCCTTTACGTAGCAATATCTCACCAAAGCAGCGATAAATTCATTGAATTATTGCGCTATCGTAAGAGAAGGGGTATACATTTTAGTTTGTCATTTACCATCGTGGCACGCGAACTTATTTCACGTAAAGACCTCAATGGACTTCAGATACTTTTTCGAGAGCCGGACTTTCAATTTGTAAATTTACCTTATGATGAAGTTGCCCAAATTGGGGTGCTAATTGGGCTACATTTTCGAACTTTTCATGATCTTGACATAGAAAAATCGCTCCTTCAAGAACCAAATTTTAGGGATTTGGTTTTTAAAATATTTGTAGATTACGGCCGCTTAAATGGTAAATACGGCCTATGGGTGCAACACCTTGCTGGTCTTGATAATTTAGACAGCGAGACTCGGATATTTGTTAATTGCATTGAGGCTTGGCGACAAGTTTTAGCAAAGGAACCTATTCTGGACATAATGATGGATGAGGTCCCCGAATTATCTTTAGATCAACACCCTATATTGTTTGGAAGAATTTTTGGACTCAAGTACCTTACAACTGCTAAAAAAAGAAAGAAGCAGCAACTTTTGAATCAAATGCAAGCCCGTTTAATTTCTCAACCACAATTTATAACTGAATTACTTTACGAGCCGGCAGTGCAAGCATTGGTTACGCAAAACGAAGAATTATATCAATTTGTTGACCAACATGAACATTTGGTCAATGATATAAAATTTTGGTATCATTATTCTCAAGTTGCTATTCATAAAGTTTTTCAAGTGGCTACTGCCATCCAACTCAAGCAATATCATAAGGCACTGACCATATTAAAACTCATCCCTTTTGGCCACATGAGACATGGATACAGGGAGTTCATAGAGCTGTACGTGGCTTTCTTTCATTGGAAAATATCTGAGGCACTTCAAAATAAGGATGTTCAAAAACTCAAGCAAGAATTTGAACATTTCCGAAATGAGATTGACTACCCGCTTTTTACTGATTCCTATTTTGAAAATTACTTCAAAGATTAGAGCCCATTGAGAGTGGCGTAGGCCTTTTTATAGCGACGTTTTTTGATATTGTACGGCAGGTTGCGAACGGCCCTGCGGCACACTTGGCGTTGCATGTTTTCTTTGATAGATCCCATTTGGCCTCTGAGTGTTTGCTGCCCATTCCAAATCTGCTCTCCGCGCTTGGCGTCGTAGAGCGAGAGGCTCAACTGCACAATATTAGTGATTACTGATATATTTTGCGAAGCAGAATTGATCATCATAGCTGTAGCTTCATTGACGGGCTCCCAGACTTGAATATTGCCAAAGATAATGGCATCGACTTGCAATAAACTACACAAGTCGTTGTTGTTCAGCAAGACATTAGGGTAGTTTGCGCCGAATAATAGGGCATTGACCTCGTCGGGGCTCATGAGTTCAGCATGCAAGGCCCCACTACGGCTGTAATATTCCAATTGGCGGTAGATGCGCTGCTGGGTTTCTTCACTTTTGAGCCTTGTGAGTTCTTGGTACTTGTCTTGGCTCATCCAAATTTTTCTTTCCAAAGTAGCCTGAATTGGAATGACGGCAATGCGCTCATGTTGCTGCGAAAGCTCAACGACATTGCCGGCTTCTTGGACGGCCACACAAGAGTTCAAGGTGACAATAAAAAGAATAAAGTAAAGGAGATTGCGCATAGAATGTTTTTAAATTCAACAAGCAAATGTAATGCCAAAATTTGGACAAAAAAAAGAGGGGGTTGCCCCCCTCATCTGACTAACAGCAATCAGAAAACTTATAGGTTCCAGGTAATTTTTAAGGAAGTCAAAACACCTGGTCGCAATTGTGTAAAGAATTGGTCTTGGGCTCCAAAAGAATGATAAACTAGTTCTGTAGCATCGTTGAGTAAGTTGTTTACTCGTAAACTACAATCAAACTGGTCATCTTTTCCGAACTTGTTATTGATGCTTAGATTCACAGAATGAAATGGAACCGTATATACATCAGGGCGATCCACATTGCCAACAAAATACAGCGTAGGGCCTTGGACGTTGTAGAAAACGGCCATCTCAAATTTATCCATGAATCCTTCTTTTTTCTTTGGATTATAAATTAAACCGGCGTTAATGACATAGGGTGCTTGCCCGGCCATTTTGCGATAAGGATCAATGATTTGCCCAGCTCTGGCATTCGCTACTCGCGTCTCATATTCAATGGCGTTGAGTTCAATTTTTGAATCGACAATCGTAATGTTTGATATGATGTCAAAGTACTTTAGTTTATTAGAAATAAACTTCAAGTCTGAGCGGTATTCTAATTCTCCACCGATAACTTGGCCATCACCCACGTTGCGCGGCTGAAAAGAACCATCCTGAACAGCATATTGAATGATTTCAATGGGGTTGATGAATTTTTTATAGAATGCCGATACAGAAAAGGTTTTACCTTTCTTAGGCATGATTTCATAGCGCAAATCAAAGTTATGTATATCTGTACTTACCAAATTGCCATCCCAATAGACTTGGGTAGGGGATAAGGAGTCTTTGAATAAGCCACCAATGAAAGTACGCCCCGTAAGTGGGTCATAAATTTCTGCATAAGACAACTCTTTGAAAGAAGGCCTTGCAATAGTTTTGCTATACGATAAACGGATGTTTTGTTCATCGGTTTGGCTATATACAAAATTGACTGACGGAAAAAATCCTAAATTTTCTAGCACCTTCTCATTGACAAGTTTATTTTGTCCTAATTGGTCTTGGCCAGTATAGCGATGCACATAATATTCCGAACGAACCCCCATGATAGATTTGAGTCTGTTGGTGATTTCAAATTCCAGTGAGGTATAGGCAGCTGTATTGTTGATCGAAGAGCTGAATTTATTTGGATTGACCGGCATAAAAGGCGCTTCATAAGTTACGCCAGTGGTTATGTCACCATTGTAGGGCCATAAATTGGCAGGAGAAAAAAGTTCATTAGGATCACCAGTAAGTGGAATATTGCCACGCACATTGATCATGAAATTGCGGATGATATAATCCCGAGACTTGTAAGTATTAGCCACTCCAAATTTTAGTTTGGCATCTTCACCCATGACTTTGATCTTGCGTTCAAAGTCTACTTTTGAAGCTAAGTTGTTTTCTTGAAGGTCTCGCCAGATGCGCTCAGGGAAGCCCGTTTCGGTAGAAATTGCATAGCCTGACCCACGGTATTCATAGCGCGTGATGCGGTTGTCGGGATCTTTGATCGCAGAATGTGTTGGCGATACGTTCCATTCAATTTTCCAATTGCTGTCTTCAGTTTGGTGCAGCCCTGAGAGTTGTATGTTTGTTAGGCTCTTTTGACTATAGGATAAGTTGTGTTGGAATGAATTGAAGTCTGCCCCTTGATCTCTAGAGGTGTATTCAAAAATACCTGCACTAGACTCTCCGCTTTGAAGGTGCAAGGCATTGAGCTGTATTTTGTATTGCTTGCCTTTAATGGCTAGCCCACCCAAAAGCGCAGCCAATACATTATTTGAACCCAGACTACCTTTTTGGATAACGCGTTGTTCCATTTCGGTCACAGTATTGTCTCCACTCAGGCCATAGCGCCCATAAGTGACATCGGCATAATATTCGGTATTGTTAGAATAGTTCATAGCCAACTGATAACCAATGGTATGGTTTTCTTTTTTCTTTTGATCGGCGATCGTAAAACCTAGCCCACCATTCATAAGACTCATTTGCTTGTATGCCGCTAAGTTGGGGTTGAAAGCCGCCAATATTTCTTGGTAACGCTGCCCTAAGGTAGAACTAGGGTTGCCAACGACTTGTGCAAACAAGGGAATATTATTAATTGCCGGAATTTCTCTTGCACCATCATCAAAACCTAAGAAATCAGTTTTGCCACCAGCATAGGTCAAGTAATCCTTATTGAAGTGGAAATTTGGGTTAAAACCGCCCGAAACGAAAATGCTGGTCACTTTTTTGTCTGAAAAGCTTTTCAAGCCTATATCGATAATTCCACCAGAAAAGTCTGCCGGAAGATCAGCAACAAATGTTTTATTAACGATGAGGTTATCGATGACATTTGTCGGAAAGATATCCATCTGAAGGGTGTTTCTATCAGGATCTAGGCCAGGAATGTCCATGCCATTGAGAATCGTTTTATTATAGCGGTCTCCAATACCTCTGATGAATACGTATTTTCCATCAGCTACAGATACCCCCGTAACACGGCGCATTGCAGAAGCCGCATCGTTGTCGCCGGTATTGCGAAAAGCAGCGCTTGAAATACCGTCGATCATATTAGGCGACTTGAGCTTCATACTGAGCATGGCACCCTCGGTGTTGCGTTTTTGTTCGCGTTTGACTACAAAATCTTTGGTAGTCTGAACTTTTGGCTCAAGTCCGAAGCCATCAATGAGCGTGATTTGACCTGCCCGTACTTCTACGCCCTCTAGGCTGTCGTTTTGAAAAGAAGAAATTTTAAAATGTAGGGTATAAGTCCCTGGCTCACATTGCAGATCGAATTTGCCTTCAATGTCTGTAACTGTAATAAAAGTGGTGCCTTTGGCAATGACTTTTACTCCTTGAATAGCTTCCGCATTGTTGAGGTCAAAAATACTACCCCTGATGGTACCTACTTGGGCAAAAGTTGTCAGGGCGGAAATAAAAAAAGTAAATAAAAATAATTTTGATTTCATAAGTGCTGTTAGTTAATTGCTGTTAGTTTTTTCAAGCAGAAAAACCCGCAGCTTGGCTGCGGGTTATATCATTGAATTGAGAAGAGATTAGAAGTTAAGCGCACCGTTAACGCTTGCCCAAGTCCAACTTGCAAATGCTGAGGTGTTGGCACCAACAGTATTGGCACCCAATGCAACATCTGATGCGTGTACATCTGTTCCACCTAAGAACACCTGAGACAAACTTATACCAGCAGGTAAAGTGGTTTGCAAGTTGCTAAAGGTAAGATCGCCGGCAGCATATGTTACATCAGAACCTGATGAAAGCGAAAGGTCACCACGACCCGCAACAGTTGGGTCTGGGAAATTGAAGAAGTAGATATTGCTGAATGAACCTAAAGCTGAGGCTCTGAAGTCCCCAAGTTCTGCAACTGAAGAACCTTTGATTGTGCCGTTCATTACTGTATGTCCAGCCAACATTGTTCCTTCTGGCCCATCGATTTCTAATCCATGGTCGGTAGCAGAACCACAAATACCTACGAAATTATCAATCGTACCTGCAAACGCTTGGTCGGTGTCAAAGCAGTCGTCGCCAACATTCCAAACAAGGATGTTTTTAACTGTTACGGTTCCTCCGAAGAATTCTACACCATCGTCTTGATTGGCAACAATCTCAATGTTTTCTACGGTTGTACCGCTACCAACGCCACCCAGTGTAAGGCCATTGATTTCGTTGCCTTCACCAATGTTTGCCCCGCCATGACGGATAGAAACAAATTTAAGTGTACCTGAATTGTCAGCAGCTGTAGTACCGCCGTAAAGCCCACTTGGGTCAGAAGCTGGAATTCCTTCGATCTGCATTTCGGCAGCATCTGCAGAAATTGGCGCATTACCAAGTACAATCAAACCACCCCACAAACCACTCAAGGTTGGGTCAAGATTCGGGCTAGCAATTTGTCCTGGCTGAATTTCGTCAGCTATAGAAGTAAAGATGATCGGAGCCGTTGCCGTACCAACAGCATTGATTTTAGCATTGCGCGCAATGATCAGAGCTGTGGCATTTGCACCTGTACCAGCTTGGCCTTTGATGACGGTTCCTGGCTCAATGGTTAAGGTGGCACCATTAGTTACTGCTACACGTGCGCCCAAGATCCAAATTTTGTCATTAGTCCAAGTGGTGTTGGAAGTAATATTGTCTGTGATTACCACCTCATTACCTGGCGCATAAACACATGATCCGTCGTCTTTTTTTGCCGTCTCACTGTAGTTTAGTGCAGTTGGGTCAGTACAACCTTTCTTTTGACAGCTCGAAAACGAGAGCGTTAGTGCCGAAGCCGCTGCCACAAGTGTTAATGTTTTTTTCATCTTTTTTTGTTTTTAAAATTTCTTGAAGCAAAATTCTATAAACAAATTCCGATGCGAGTTAAAAGCAGGTTATACTATTTTTAATAATCAGCATTCCAATGTTAAGATAGCGTTAAGCACTTATTTCTTTGGTCTTGCGTAGGGAAATCTCTCCATTAATTTGGGCAGGGCATAGCCATCTAAACCATTGATAGTCATTACATTACCTTTTTCAAGCTGCAACCATTTGTCGTTGTTAAGAAGTGCATCTTCGTAAAAGATGGCCTCGATGCTTGCAATGACATGAATGCATCCATTTTCTTCTATTAAATACTCATTGACGTATTTGCAAAGCAGTTTTACGGGACTCCCTTTCACAAAGGGCACCGGGCAGCCACCATGAAAAACAGGCTCAAGGTTGGTGCAATCAAATTCGCTGATGTTTTCAGGGTAACTGGCCGAGGTGTGGTGGGCATCCGAAATTTGATCGAGCGTGATGTGATTGACAGAAAAATAGCCGTACTCTTTTATGTTTTTGTAGGTATGCCTTGGGACGGTAGTTGGTCGCAGAATGAACCCAATGAGCGCCGGATCACTCCCTAAATGCGTTACGCTCGAGAAAACTGCTACATTGGTATGGCCTTGGTTATCAATGGTTGCAATAAGGTTTGCCGATTTATAACCTGTACAACTATTGATCAGATTAAGGCGCTCAATGCGGCCCATCTTTTCAATTTCGCTGCGATCAATTCTAATTAATGACATAAGAATGTATTTGCCTTAGAACAAGCAGTACTTAGAAAGGTTTGAAATCTGGCAATAAAAAGAACAGGCCCAGCTGAACGCTCCAAAGTCGATCTAGCTCGAAGTCTGTGAGTGCCTGAAATTGATATTTGCCAGAGAGTTGAAGGGCAAAGTCTTTGTTGATAAAATAAGTAGGGCTTAAACCAAGTTGGGCGTGCAGCATGTCGTCGCCCTGCAGCAAGAAGTTATCTTGAAGTATTGGATTGCGTAGGTGTGTTAGCCCCAGGCCCACGGATCCGTACAAGTACAAGCGTGAGCGCCGATTTCGGGTCAGGCGCATTAAATCTTGGCTAGCGCTTAGGGTGCCGTAAATGATTTTTGACTCTCCGAGGGTTACACCGCCAAAATCTAGACCAAAGCCGTGGTTTTCTACAGATTTATACAACCCTAGGGCGTAGCTTGGGCTGGTTTGTTGCATGCCGTTGGCGGCCCCTACTTGTAACTGACCATACCATGCGTCCCAATTGCGGGCAAAGGCCTGGGCGTTGGCCTGTGTTGAAAAAAATAAGCTACCAAATAACAATAATGCAAACTTCATAGCCTAAAAATATGCAAATGCATTCGAATCATTGATTAAATTAGAGCAAAGATTTGAAGCTCGTAAAAAAATTACGTGCTCAACTATTAATTTCGTTTCAAAACTAATTTATGAATTACTTAATTATTGGCTTATTGGGCCTGGCTATTTTGATCTTATTGCTGCTCTATGTGAAGCTACAAAAAACCAACCTTCAACAAGACGAGGAACAGATCAAAACCCTTCTGGGTGCGCAATTCAAAGAAAATCGCCAGGAGCTTTCCGATGCGCTTCGTCAAAACCGCGAAGAGCTCACC
>JAURGK010000019.1 GCA_030833845.1 Crocinitomicaceae bacterium
TCATGGACAACATCAGATGTACCTAGATGACGTCGATGATCGTATACCAGAGGGGGGTGATATAGGGGGTACCCCCTAGGAAGAGGGTATAGTATTACCTTGGATTATAATTGATGATATCCAACCCAACATCAATGATATCTGGTTGGAATGACCTACCAAACCTTTGATCTGACCTATTCTTTTTGTTGTATATACTCCAAGTATGTTTGTGGGTAAATGGATACCCTCTTGGGGTCTTATATCCTTTCTCAATGAGATGATCACTTATCTGTTTGAAGGTCATGTTCTGATTATCGTGGAGATTAGAGATAATGGAATACAACTCCATCTGATAATCACTGTAGTGGGATAACCATAGGTTCGAGGAAGTGATCCTTACTTCCATGGTTAAATAATAGGATCGATTATTATTTTTAACTTTGTTAGAAGTAATATTCTCACCTATGACAATATCAGTATTAACCAATGAAGAATTTACCTCTACGGTGGAGTAGTACAAAGCCGGAGGTTTTTTCTTAATAAAATGTTAAACCACCTTAATTCCTTGAAGGTGAAGGCTTAATGCCCTAAGTTTGCTTGATGAAAAAATCGAGTATCCTATTTTTAATACTTTGTGCAGGGTTTGTATTTTCAACCAAGGCCCAACTCAAGCAAATTCACAATCAAGCAGACTATGCCTTTTGGTTGAATTTGCCATCTGATAGCATATTGGAGTCCAAACCGCCAGTATTGATATTTCTACATGGGAAAAGTTTATCCGGAACGGATTTAAACCGCGTTAAACGCTACGGGGTTATTTCAGAAATTGAGAAGGGAAGAAATATTCCAGCAGTTGTGGTAGCGCCACAAACCTCCAATGGATGGAATCCTGACAAGGTATTGAGTGTGTTATCTTATGTAAAAAAGAATTATGATGTCGACACCAATCGGGTATATGTGGTAGGTATGAGCATGGGCGGATACGGCACTTTGAACTTTGCAGGGAAATATCCCGAACATGTGGCGGCTGCCGTTGCTCTATGCGGTGGCGGGAATGTAAAAGATGGTTGTAATTTAGCTTCTATACCCTTGTGGATACAGCACGGCACCTTGGATAGGGCGGTGCCCATCACTGAATCTGAAAAAATCGTGGCGGCAATTAAAAATTGCAATGGAGGTCAAAATCTAACATACACAGCCGTGCAAGGGGCCGATCACGGAGCTTTAGAAAAAATGTTCCGCACTGACGAAATGTACCAGTGGCTTTTTCAATACTCTAAAGAAGTTCAGTAAGCAGCGCAGCTAGCGATTACGCCCGTATACATAAATCACTACACCTGCCGACATCTTTTCGATCATTTCGTCGGTAACGTTTTCAGGAATAGCCAAGCAGCCCAAACTGCGCCCGAGCTTGCCATGTGTTTTTAGGTAGGATTCATTGGCATATTCAGCCCTGTGAATCACAATATCGCGCATTCGCGCATTTGAATTTTTGTATTTATCTAGTCCGTCTAAGCGGATAGACAAATCGTGGTCTCCACAGTAGGTTTCAGAGGTGTGGTAAACCCCTAAACTCGATTGAAAACTCCCTTCAATGTTAGAGAATTTGGTCGGGTACACATCACCTGAATTTTTACCGTGCGAAACATAGGTTTTCAGTAGCAATTCTGCATTTTGTAAATCAATGAAATAAAACCTTTTTTTAGAAGAGGCTTGGGTAAAATTCACGATAATGATTTTGTCTTTGCATACGCTACTGTCTTGTGCATTTAGCTTTTGTACACCAAGCTTATATATGCTATAGGGCAAACTGCGGTCAGAACCCATACATTTTTGGTAATGCGCATAAGAAAGTTGCTCTAAGGAGCTCTGCGATAGCGCCCAAGTACTCATCAAAACCGTAAAGAAAAAAGCGGAGAGCAGCTTCAAAAGTTTAATTTTTTACAAAAAACGTAAAAAAGCATCAATCGAAGCAAATTATTGAAAGGAAACAATGAAATAGTTTCATGCATCTTAATAAAATATAAGACGATTTGTGTACCCTCAATGTATCGTGTTTCTACATAAAAAAAGTTAAATTGCATCATATTTTATATAAGAAGAGTCAAAAGAAAATCAATTAAAAAAACAGCTGAACTATGAATAAAAAAATACTTTTCTTCTTTTTGTTGATTACCATAACAATTGGCGCTCAGAATAAAAAAGAACTCGAAGATCAACTTCTCAAGCTCAATACGGATATTGAAACATTAAAAACGGAACTTGGCGCAGCAAAGATTCAGTTGCAGCAATTCAGCGATAAAGCCAATGAATATTCCATAAAGCTTGAAGATTGCCGCACCAAGTATGAGGCCTGCACGGATGATAAGCTCAAAATGATGACTCGGCAAAATGAGCTCATTGCCCAAAATCAAAAATTGCAATTGCAAATCGATAGTTTAAAAGCAGCTGCACAAGTTGTCAGTTCTGGCTTAATTACCAATCCACAGAACAAGGAAGACTCTATTCGAATGACCATTCAAAAATACTTACTCACCGCAAGTGTAGCCGAACGAATGCAATACGTTATTTCCAATGATAAAACGGCCAATCGCATGCAAAGCTATTATTCCCAAGGAATGAAACCAAAAGAAATAAAATCATCTGAAATCACTTTTGGAAATCAAGTAGGTGAATATTTTGTTGTTTTTAGTAATAATTCAAAGTATTACGTTAAAACCGTTGGTGGCAAATATTTAATTAATTGGGAATCTTCGGTTGGATTTAATGATGTAAACTTAACAGCTTATAAAGCCAGCAGGGGGAGCTCAGTAGAGGTAAAAGTTAGAGCAAAACTATCGGATTATTATAATTATAATTATCGGGACAAAGAAGCACAATATATTTCAGTTAGTATTGTTGATAATATAGGTGGCTACGTACATGGTTATGTCAGTAGGAACTCAACACTTGGTAAGAATTTAATGAATATATTATCTGATGGTATGGAACATCAAATTATTATTCAGATTACAGCCGATAGATCAGATGACACGTCCGGAGAACTTAATATAATCACAAAACTGGTTAGTGAGAGTTGGCTAAAGGATTGATAAAACTTTCTTTCTTGGCTTTTGTTTAACTTTGTCTATGCAAGAAAAGAAAGGTATTGCCATACTTGGCTCAACAGGTTCGATTGGAACCCAAGCACTAGAAGTGTTGGCAGCCTATCCCGAATATTTTGACCTACAAGTATTGACGGCTGGTAAAAATGCGGATTTGCTCATAGAGCAAGCGCTGAAATTTCAGCCCAATACGGTTGTGATAACCGACGAAAGTCAGTACCAAAAGGTAAAGGACGCCCTGTGGGCTGCCGATATTCATGTGTATGCAGGTCAAGAGGCGCTTTGCCAGGTAGTTGAGTCCAATGAGGTGCATACCGTGCTTACTGCGCTTGTGGGATATGCAGGCTTGAAGCCTACTATTCATGCAATAGAGGCAGGTAAAACAATTGCACTTGCCAATAAAGAAACGCTTGTTGTTGCAGGAGAATTAATTACACAGTTAGCTAAAGAAAAAGGGGTAAATATCTATCCCGTAGATTCAGAGCATTCCGCCATTTTTCAATGTTTGGTGGGCGAGTTCCACAACCCTATTGAAAAAATTTATCTTACGGCCTCTGGGGGTCCATTTCGTGGTTATTCCTTAGAGCAACTAAAATCCGTAACCTTAGAGCAAGCATTGAAGCACCCCAATTGGAGCATGGGAGCCAAAATCACTATAGATTCTGCTAGTTTGATGAATAAAGGTTTGGAAGTCATTGAGGCCAAATGGCTTTTTGGTTTGGAACCCGAGCAAATAGATGTCATCGTACACCCACAATCTATCGTACACAGTTTGGTCCAATTTGAAGATGGCAGCCTAAAAGCACAAATGGGTTTGCCAGACATGAAGCTTCCCATTCAATTTGCCTTGACTTACCCATCGCGCTTTAGAACAGACTTCCCTCGTTTCAATTTCATGGACTATCCACAACTCACCTTTGAGCAGCCAGATCGGAGCGTTTTTAAAAACCTAGATTTGGCTTACCAGGCTATGACGGCTAAAGGAACAGCAGCTTGTGTGCTCAATGCCGCTAACGAAGAAGCAGTGGCGGCCTTTTTGGCTAAGCGCATATCATTTCTGGAAATTGGGCAGCTCAATAGTGATGTACTCAATGGTACGGAGCTAGTATTGAACCCCCAATATGAAGATTATGTGCATGCTGATCAAAACGCCCGCGTAAAAGTAGCTGCATTGCTTTAAAAAAGAGGATTAGAAAGTGGCTCTTAATTCCATGCCTCCAACGTGTATGAATTTACTGTTGGGCATTTTTCTTCCGCTATAGTTTAAGCTAAGTTGCAGGTTTTTACCTACGATTTTTTGAAAGCTGAATTGCCAGGTCCAGTTTGTTCCGGGCTTCAAACCATCTAGCATTTCGTACGCTGCAGCTGATAATATATTGCCAGAAAAATTATAGTACGCATATTTAAAATTACCGTTGAAACTTCCTTTTTCACTTTGATTTACCTTCCAAGCCGCTTCGAGTGTTTTGGAATTGGCAATTTGTCCTCCGTATAGGTTGTCATTTTGCTTAATTGAATAAGCACCAGTCATGCTTATGCGTAATTTGGAACCCTCCTGGAATATGAGCTGTGGTTTGATTTCTTGTTGCGAAATTTGGTAGTTTCGCCCCGTAGTATAGTCAGCCAAAGCAGTGGATGATCCGCTCAGAAGCGTGGTCTCAAATGCCATTTTTTCAGAAAGATAGATTCTAAGATTGATTTGATGTTTCAAAAGAGCTTTGGCATCATAGCCATTGGCAAGTAGTATTTTATTTTCTTGCTTCAAAAAGTTGTATTCGGCATTGAATAGCTTGCTGTTTTTGTTAAAAAGCAAGGTATTGGAGAATTGAGCATTGGCAGATTGCAATCCGAATGCATCGATATTTATAAGAAAGGGATTTACCCACTGGGCTGTTGTAGCATCCTGCAGCTTACGCTGAACTCGGATGCGCGTTTGGGTTGAGAATTTACTCAGTATACGCAAGGCCCCCTCTCTTTTGCTCCATAAAAGTTCTGGGCGCCAAACAATACTTTGATTCCACTCATTAGAATAAACTGGAGCATAGTTGGCACTTGGAACAAAGACTCTAATATAATTGGCCTGGTCGGCATAAATACTCACCTCAAATTCATTGAGGTCCTTGACGCCATCTGCATTGTAATCAATCCAGGTATAAATTCCTTGTCCGTCATTTACCTTGATATATTGAAAGCGTCTTTTTTGTTCCAATCCCGACCCTAATTCATAAAAGGTGTTGATCATGAGGGCATTTTTAAAAAAACGGGCATTGTAGTCGAATCTTGAAACTAAACTAGATTCTGACTTTTGATCGATGAGCAGACTATCGACGATATCCAATTGACGGCTGCCAAGAATGATCGTTAAATTTTGCTCAATGATTGGATTCCATTTGAGTTCAAGGCCGCTGGTTGTTGCTTTTGCTGCAAGGGCAAGAAGGCTATCAGGGCGCCAATCATAGCGCTCCCTGTAGTATACTTTTAGATCGAACTTTTTAAGTGTTTGTAGTGCTATATATGCTTGTGCATCATAGAATTGATAGGAGATGCCTTGATTGGACCCAATGTGTTTATTGAATTCATGGTCATCAATCCAACCCAATTTAAAGCGTCCTAATTGTTTGCTTAGATTCAGTCTATGCCGTATAAAAATGTTGTCATTTTGAAGTGTATGCGCCTTTAATGCAGAGGCATCCCATCGGGCTGCCCAACCTTTTTGCGCCCAATTTCCATCGGAATACAGCCGCTGACCCAAAAAAACTTGATCAATCGCAAAATATTGGGCCTTGATATTGGCTACTCCGTATGCGCTATGAGCAAATGTCTGACGGAGCTCAATTTGATTTTGATTTCCGGAATAATTCTTGTTTCTAATATTCCAATCTCTGTCAAATTCGACAGTTCTGAATTGCTCAATAGGCACAAAGCGTTGACCTACCAACATGTATTCAAGGGTAGTCGCTGATGACAAACGTAGAGAGTCTGTTTTTTTTTCATGCAGATATTGAAACCCGCCTTTTGTTGCTAGGCCCACATTATTTTTATCGTCCAGATTAGAAAATAAATTGAGGTCGTTTTCACTTATGGCATTTTCTGTAAAGAAGGTGATCCGCGGGCTAAGCGCAATACTCATTGCAGCCGTTGCAAGCTGGTTTCTTTGAGGGGTTTGTACCTTGCGAAAAGGAGCAAAATTTCCTTGTGGCATGCCATTTACCGGGGCTACCCATTTGTAAAAATTACCTGATGCCGTGACCCCAGCTAATATGTAGTCACCTTGATTCATACCAACTTCTGTAAAAACACTTTTGTAAAAGGCCACTTGTTCATCCACGCTAAAAACAAGCACATTTTCAAAGCCCAGTGTATCGATCAACCGATACATATTTGTGTTTTCTAGAAATGCAGTAGAGTCGTATCCAACAATAAATGCTTGTGACAATGTATCACCAATTTGACTCAACTGTAGCTTTTGAGTTGGGCTCAATACCTGTTGTAAGGCCTGATTTTTAAGGTCTTGTTCTTGATAGAATGCAAATGAGGTTTTCAATTTTGAATTTTCAAAACGAGTTTGATGCTGCAATAAACTTCGGGCATAATTTTGGTCTGCATATTGAAATTCAGCAACAATACGGCTGTCTTTAGTGATCAGGTGCCTAGAAGTAAAAATAAGTTCGGCATTGGCATAATCTATGACGTAATCAAATTCTTGCCCCCTTTGCAACAAATGGCCATCTAGATAAATTCGCTCTGTTGCGGCCAAAATAAGAATGTAGGGTTCGTTGTTGGCTCCCGTAAGTCGGTAAGGCCCCTGAACGGCTTCAAGTCCCTGAATGATTTGTCTCTGAAACTTTCCTTTTGACAATCCGATGCTATTCTGTGCATACCACTTCCCATTTTTTGCAGCTTGCCAAGTATACTGACCGCTGAGCCCTTGTGCTCTTTTACGATATGTTAAAAATTGGCTTTCGGGTTTGTCTAACCAAAAGTCTCCGGCAGTAACCTTGAGTTGATCGTTGTGAATTTGAATAAAAACTTGATCAAATTCCCGAATCTGATTGGTGGTGCCTGAAGCTTGGAAAGGGATATTGGCATCACTAAGCGATGCGGTAAGTGTAAGGTTGTCAGCAATTTGTCCAGTAAGTTGCAAATTTAATGCAGAATTGAGCCCTAAGCTCTGATTGTTGCCAAAGCCAATACCACGCGCAAGACTTCCGCTTTTGTGCATGCTTGTTCCCCCAAACAACTCTGAAGGATTTGCATTGTCAATTTGAAATTTCTGTCGGGCTAATTCATGGTCAAATCCAACAATATTGGGTTGTAATTGAAAGTCAAAAATCTTTTGACTTTGTTTGAAAGGAAAAATGCGAAAGACTATATATAAAGTATCCTTTGGCAGCACAAGCCAATGAAATTTATTTTGGTTGAGGTCTAGGTGGTAAGCATCTTTCTCTACGATAACCGTATCGCTGAATAGCCCAGAAGAAGAAAAAAATATAGATGGGGTATAAATAACTGCGCTATCTAAGAAAATTTCATCGGTAATAGGCAGCAACTTTACCACCCTTGAAAGTTGCTGTGCGCGTATTTGTTGCCATGCTAACAGACAGCAAATAAGTAATAGAAAAGCAATAAGTTTTTTGCGGTTCATGGGCACAAACTGCATAATTAACGTCGAATCTGCCCAGACATTGCCTTAGTCAATGATACTAAAGCCAGTGTAGGATTGCAAGGCCTTTGGTATACGGATACCATCAGCGGTTTGATGATTTTCAAGTAAGGAAGCAAGTATTCTAGGCAAAGCAAGTGCCGAACCATTAAGTGTATGGCACAGCATGGTTTTTTTATCGTCTTTGAATCTGAGCTTGAGTCGATTGGATTGAAAAGTATCGAATCTAGATACAGAACTAACTTCGAGCCATTTTTCTTGGGCTGCAGAATAAACCTCAAAATCATAGGTCATTGCTGAGGCAAAACCCATGTCTCCACCACAAAGTCGGAGAATTCTGTAGGGCAATTCAAGCTTTTCTAATAAATTTTGAACATGTGCGATCATTTCATCTAAGGCCTTTGCCGTATTGTCTGGATGTTCTACACGAACTATTTCAACTTTGTCAAATTGATGTAGTCTGTTGAGCCCTCTGACGTCCTTTCCATAAGAACCCGCTTCTCTTCTAAAACATGGCGTATAGCCACACATTTTAATTGAAAAATTGCCATCAGGTAAAATAACATCCCGATAAATATTAGTAAGTGGCACCTCCGCTGTAGGGATCAAGTAGAGGTCATCTTCGGTAACGTAATACATTTGCCCCTCTTTATCTGGAAGCTGCCCTGTACCGTAGCCACTGGCTTCATTGACCATATGCGGGGAAATAAATTCTTCATAACCCGCAGCAATTGCTTCATCTAAGAAAAATTGTATCAGTGCACGCTGTAATTTGGCTCCTTTTCCTCGGTAAAAAGGGAAGCCTGCCCCTGTTACTTTTACCCCTAGTTCAAAATCAATGAGTTTGTATTTTTTAGCCAAATCCCAGTGTGGTAAGGCATCAAAATTAAATTGAGGGATATGGCCAGCTTCATGCGTTGTTTGATTGTCTTGGGCATCGCGGCCTTGAACTACGGCCTCATGCGGCACATTTGGGAGCGTGTATAGGAGTTTTTGTAAAGCCTCTTCATGTTGGGCAACTTCTTCTTTGAGTTGCACTTCTTTCGTTTTGAGCTCACTAGATTTTGCCTTAAGTGCGCTGGCATCGTTTTGAAGTCCCTTTTTGAACAACTCACCAATTTCACGGGCAATCTGATTGAGTTCAGCGGCTAGTTGGTCAAGATTTGTTTTGGCTGCACGCCAATTTTGATCGGTTGCAATAATTGCATCTAAGGTTGATGTAGCATCAATGTTCCTTTTAGCCAAGCCGGCAATAATTGCATCTTTTTCTTGTCGAATGCGCTGAATTTCTAACATAATGACTCTCTTGAAGTGCAAAAGTAAACAAATACAGGTAAAAATCGCTGATGTTGTCCATAGTAAGGTGTTGATTATTCCTTTATCCGCCAAGTTCTTGCTTGTAGATTTGGTTTAATTTTGGACTATGCATAAACAACGAGTTAAAATTGTCAATAAGGGCCGCCATGAAGCTCCTTCTTATCAAACGGCAGGATCTTCAGGAATGGATGTCAGGGCTTGTTTAGAGGAGCCCATTGAGCTTGCACCTATGCAGCGCGCACTCATACCTACAGGATTGTTTCTTGAAATGGAAGATACGCTTGAATGTCAAGTAAGACCTAGAAGCGGACTTGCGCTTAAAAAAGGATTGACAGTACTCAATACGCCAGGCACGATAGATGCCGATTACCGTGGAGAAATTGGCGTGATTCTTGTCAATCTATCTAATGAAACGGCGACAATCACCGATGGTGAGCGCATCGCCCAACTTGTATTTTGTCAAATCGAAAAAGTAGAATTGCTTGCTGCTAATAACCTTTCTGATTCCGAGCGCGGAGCAGGGGGATTTGGTAGTACAGGGCTGAATTAAAACATATGAAAGTAATCGTACCGATGGCTGGCCGCGGAAGCCGGCTAAGACCACACACGCTCACCATCCCAAAGCCATTAGTTCCGGTTGGTGGCAAACCAATTGTACACAGGCTTGTTGCCGATATTGCTCGCCTTTGTGAAGAGCCCATTGAGCAAATTGCTTTTGTGGTAGGTGAATTTGGAGCTGAGGTTGAAAAAGAGTTGCTGGCCGTTGCCGAAAGTTTGGGTGCAAAAGGGAGTATCCACTACCAATTAGAGGCACTTGGCACTGCCCATGCAGTGATGTGCGCCTCAGAAGTTTTGGATGGCCCTGTTGTGGTTGCTTTTGCCGATACCCTTTTCAAAGCTGACTTCAAAATTAGTGCTGAAGACCAAGGCATCTTGTGGGTAAAACAGATAGAAGACCCAAGTGCTTTTGGTGTGGTAAAACTCAATGAGCAAGGGCAAATTATTGATTTTGTAGAAAAACCCCAAACCTTTGTTTCCGATTTAGCGATGATCGGTATTTATTATTTCAAAGATGGTGCACGATTAAGAAAAGAGCTACAATATCTTCTAGATCATGAAATCGTAAAAGGCGGAGAATACCAATTGCCAGATGCCCTTCGCAGGCTTACAGAAGATGGGCTTACTTTTAAGCCAGGTACTGTTGAAGAATGGCTAGACTGCGGCAATAAGGAAGTTACTGTTGCGACCAATCAGCGCGTGCTTGAACACGATGCAGCAGCAGGGCGTTTAGCACAACATGAGCTTGATCTTAATGACAGCATTATTATCGAACCCTGTTATATTGGTCCAAACGTGAAGATTACTCGTTCAATTGTGGGTCCGCATGTCTCTTTGGGTGAAGGGGCTCAACTTTTGGATGTAAACATCTCGAACAGTATCGTTGGCAATCAAACTAAATTATCAAAAATCAATTTGACTGGGGCAATGATTGGTGCACATGCGTCATATAATGGCCGATCAAAAGATCTCAGTCTTGGTGATTACAGCAGCATTGATGAGTAAGTTCAGCAGCATTTTATTGATATTGTTGCTTTTTTCTTGCAAAGTTCAAGAACGAGCAAGCATTACCCAAGACCCTGCCTATGTACGGCAGTTTCATAGTGGGGTGCGCTATATGCTCAACGACCAACACGACAATGCCATTGAAGATTTCAATGCTTGTCTGCAAAAAGAACCCAATGATGCAGCTGTACATTTTGCACTTTCTCAAACTTATCTTAAACAAGAAAACTACAACCAAGCAGCTTTTCATACTGAACGTGCCGCTGCCCTCGACCCAAAAAACTTGCATTACAAAAGAGAGCTTGCTTTTATGTATCAGCAGCTAGGCAAAGCACAAGAGGCCGCTGTTGTTTTTGAGAAATTACTTTTGGCAGAACCCAAAAACATAGATTATTACAGCGGGGCATTAATGTGTTATCAGCAGTTGAATAAACCTACTAAATCATTGGCCTTGATTCAAAAAATGGAACTCGAGCTTGGTGAAAATCCCAATACAGTCATAGAGAAATTTCACTTGTTACAACAAATGGGAAAGACCAAGGAGAGTATGACGCTATTGGAATCAGCCCGGGTGCAATTTCCATCAGACCCAAATATTCTTGCCAATTTAGTTGATAACTATTTTAGGGCTCAGAATTATACTGCTGGTTTTGAAATTTTAGATGATTTAGTCCAGGCAGACCCAACCAATGGGGTGGCTCAGTTAATGTATGGCGAAATGTGCTACCGTTCGGGCAAGGTAGATTTGGGTAAAAAACACTTGGGTTTGGGCATCCTATCTGAAGGGCCGAGCATTGATCAAAAAATGAATGTTTTGATCATGTGGGTAAATGAAAAGGACCTCAAGGATGCAAATAAGCAATTAGAAAATCTGGTGCTTTATATGACCAGTACCTATCCTAAGGAAGCCAAAGCGCATTCCATTGCCGGTGATTACTATTATGTGATTGGGCAGCCCAAAGCAGCCATTGATTGTTACCGCCAAACACTTTCCATTGACCCTAATTTAATAGCGGTTTGGAATCAGGTTTTTATTTTGGAATATGAACAAGGACTTTGGTCTTACTTGTACCAAGACGCCACACATTGTACTGAAATCTATCTAAACCACGTATTTCCTTTTTATTGGCTTGGATTAACCAATAATTACTTGGGGAAATATCAAGAGGCCTTAGATGCGCTTCAATGGGCCAGCTCTTTGGGAATAAATGATCCTGCAATGAAGGCCGAAGTAAATGCACAACTCGGTGTCGCACAATTTGGTTTGGGTCAGAAAGAAAAGGGGATAGAATTTTTCAATGCGGCAATTGCCGCCCAGCCAACCAATCTAAATTTAAAACTTGATCTTTTACATCAATTGAATAAATACCAACTTGATGCAAAGGCACATGAGGCACTTAAAACCATTGTCATTGAACACCCTAAGGAAGGGTGGCCAATGTTTGAATTGGCATATTCTTTCTTTCAAAAGGGATTCTACTTAGATGCACTTGAATGGCAGCTTAAAATCACAGATCCAGCCATATTAATAAGTTCCAAGTACTATGAGCAATTGGGAGATATTTTCTATCAGCTAGGACGTGAGATAGAGGCTTTAAAGAGCTGGCAAAAAGCACTGACATTTGATGAAGGAAGTGCAGTATTAAATCAAAAGATCACAACACAAAAATATGTTCAAGCCCCTTAATATTTTAGCCATTCTTTGTTTTAGTTTGGGCTTATTTGCTTGTAAGGCGCCAGCTGTCTTAACTGATGAACAGTTAAGAGATTTCGAAAAGCTCCCAAAACTCAAAGACAAAGAGCTTTTGGATAGACTAGATAGTCTATCACACATTGAGCCAAAGAGTTTTTACAGCAAACTCAGCGCCACCTATACAGACCTCACTGACCCCCTAGACCCAAAAGAATTCTCTTTTAAAACATCTTTCAAGATAACCAGTGACAGTGCTGTGTCAGCAATTATTACTTATGCAAAAATTCCGATTGTTACAGCGCTTGTAACTCAAGACACACTTTGCGTTGTCAATAAACGAGATCGTTGTTATACAATAGCCTCATTGGAATACCTTAAGGAATTATTTGGTGTTGATTTTACTTATGAAAATATAGAGGAAATAATATATGGTAAACCTCTAGATTATCAAGCAGATCAAAAGTATTTTGTTGATAACGACCCTTTTCAGTACAGTATTTCTACCCATAAAAAGCGTGAACGTAAAAAAGCTGACCGCAAACAACGCGACGATCTCATGATTCAATACCTACTAGCAGACAATGCTATGACACTAAAACAGACAAGAATTTGGAGTGTAGAGGACAGTACTGAAATTGGTGTGGTTTATCAAGAACGACTACAAATCAATGGCCTAAACCTCCCTAACTCGTTACTAATCAATATAAGAACACCAAACAAAGTCTTGCAGCTCATTTTGAATTACGACCGTATTGAGGTCAACGAGCCACAAGAATTAATCATCGTCATACCAGATAGCTATGAAAAATGTGATTAAAGTATTTTTGTTTTTGATATTTGCTGTTCCTGTATTTGGTCAACAAGATCAAAAACAGCTCAAAAGAGAGCAGCAAAAATTGGAAAAACGTATTTCCAACACTAAGAAATTATTGAGTAAAGTCAAGAATAACTCACAAGCTTCACTCAATGAAATTCGATTAATTGAAAATCAAATTCGCAACCGCGAAGCCTTGGTTCAGTTATTTGATAATCAGGTGCGCTCTGCAGAAATGAAGATTGTCCAAAAAAACAATGAAATTCAAAGACTCCGAGAAAAACTAAAACAACTCAAACAACAATACCGCAAGTTATTTTTGTATGCTTATAAGCATAGAGGTAATTATAACAAAGTCATGTATTTATTGGCTTCCTCTGATTACAATGAGGCTCTAAGGCGCAACAGGTATTTAAAAAAGGTTGCAGCCATCCAGCGCAAGCAAGCCGCACTCATCAAACAACATCAAGTGCTTATTGCCAAGCAAATTGAACAAATCAATATGGAGAAGCAATTTAAATTGCTGGCTTTAGATGAGAAGAAAAAAGAAAGGGATCAAATTGCACAAGACAAATCGAAAAAAGAAAAATCTTATCAAAAATTTAAAAAAGAGGAGCAAACTCTTGTAACTCAACTCAAGGAGGACGAGAGAAAGAAAATCCAACTTAAAAAACAAATCGACGCAGCCATTCGCGCCGATATTGCAAAGGAACAAGCACGCCAAGCCGAGCTTGCTAAAGCAAATGCAAAAAACACAACTACTGAAACAAACACCCCAAAATCAGGTACAGGCAGTAAGCCTGCTCCTAAAATTGTTGCAACTCCAATTTCAACTGAGGGCGCAGCTGTTGGTAAGAGTTTTGAAGCCAATCGAGGAAGATTGCCTTGGCCCGTTGATAATGGAAGCATTACCGAACGATTTGGCCGCAACTTTCATCCGACACTAAGCGGCGTCGAATGGAATAATAATGGCATCGACATTACTTGTAATCGTGGTTCAAAGGTGCGTGCTGTTTTTGAAGGCGAGGTGACTACCGTATTTTCGGTTCAAGGTGCAGGTAAAGTGGTCATTGTAAAACATGGCGCCTACCGAACTGTATACGGAAATCTGGCGGAAACTTTTGTAAGCGTGGGCAGCAAGGTGTCAACAAAACAAGCCATCGGCACTCTGTTGAACGATGGGGGAGTATCTGTATGTCATTTTGAAGTACATCAAGTGGTGGGTGTCAACCCGGTAACACTCAATCCTTCACTATGGATTGGTCGTTAGGTGGCATGATTTCGAATTCATAAACAAGCCAAATCGCACAAATTCCCCAAATGGGAACAGCGGCTTTATCGGTATCTAAATAATTATTCAAAAAGGCATGAATGAAATAGGTACTCAAAGCCATAATTGAACTAAGCACAATGATTCTATCAGCTTTTTGTGTGCGATCCAAGCGGTGATATAAGCTGATTCCGGTATAAAAAATGGCCGCTACAACGGCAAGAAAACTAAGCAATCCAAAAAATCCAGTTTCAGCCAAAGCACCTAAGTATTCGCTGTGTGCGTTGCCCATATCACCAAAATTTGTGGAAATAATCGTTAGGTTTTCGGGTCGCTGAAAAGGAGCGTATTCAAATGCATAGGTTCCTGGCCCGTAACCTACTATGGGCCTTTCTTTAAACATAGCTATAGCACAACTCCATCGGTTAATCCTTTCCAAATTGGAAGCATCGGTGGATATATTGGCGGCACTTTGCAGCCGCTCGTCAAATGCTTCGGTAGTATGCTCATATTTATTGCGCTCGAGCTCCATTTGAATGTCATCCCATTGTATGAACATAATTCCGAGCGCAACAACACTAAGTGCCACAATGGGTTTCCATGAAATTTTGTAATACAATACAAAAGCCAGGGCAATACTTCCAACGACACTCAACCATGCAGCGCGCGTATAGGAGAGCACCAACCCTATTATAATTATCAATATGAAGCCAAGGAGTGTGAGCTGCACCAAAGGGGAGTGTTTTTTATATAAATAAAGACCAACAGCCAAAGGAAAAACAAGAGCCACAATAGCGCCATAAATAGTGTGGTCTTTAAAGAAAGGAGACATGACCCAATGACCTTCTTTTTCACCGAATCCATAAAAGGAATGGTGAATGAGCGTGTAACAGATCACGATGACCGTAGCCGAAATGAACAGCCACAAGAAGAGTATGCGGTTACTATTTTTTTGAAAAAAATAGGTTCCAAAAAACAGTACAGGTATAATAAACCAAAGTTTGGCTAAAATAAATTTAAACGACACCAACGGATGGCTACTCGTTATAGCAGTAATCAAAAGCCAAAGCAGATAGATCACTACTGCCCATATAAGCGGACTGCGCCAGATATGTTTTGGAAGTATGGGGTTTTTAATTTGAATAGCACCTAAAAGTAGCATGAGCCCGAATAATAGAGGTTCGGTTGGAACAAATAGACCAAAACTACTTGTATACTCCTCAATATTTACAGACAAGGGAGTGAGGAATGCCAGGCTTAAAAAAAGTTTTTCCGTTTGAAAAATGGCAAAATAAATCGCCAATAATGCAACAGGAATAAGGGAATAAACACTTGGATCGTTCATTGAACCTTAGGCAGCTTCTTGTTTAAGTTCGTTGATGCGTTCTTTAATTAAAAGGAAAAAGAGCCCAAAGAGAAATCCGCCAATAGTTGAAACCAAAACAATTATCATTCGTTTAGGCTTCTCTTTTCTATCCGCAACTACTGCTTTTTCAACTACGAATTTGTGACTGAAATTGGCATTTGCATCAGATTCAGCCTGCTCATAAGAAACTTTGAAATCTTCGATTTTAACTATTTTTTCATTTCGCTGATATTCAAGTCCATCGTAAACTGAACCGAATTTGTTATTGATCTCTATTTTTTTGCGGATTTCGTCTTTTTCTTGCGGATTTTTGGCATCCACTAAGGCTTGATAAAGTGTTGCCCGCGCATCGTTTGGCAACACACCAATTTGAGCCAAGTCCTCGAGACGCTTCAAGATAGAATCTCTGTCTTGTTCCATTTGCTGTTTTTTTCTCAAATTAATTTGAAAGGCAGGAATTGTACGTTCTCGGATCATTTGATTCTTTACCGTATCAATAAGCTCCACAATATCATTGGCCATTGCAGCAGCTTGTTTAGGGTTTTCGTCTAAAACATCAATTTGAATTGAGCCATAGCGTGTACGACTGAAGGTAAAATGCTCAATGTAGGCCTTGTTGAGTTTATAGTATTTGTTTGGATCTGTTTTGGAGATATCATAGGCCTTCATCAAGTCGTATTTTTGAACAATACGGTCTCGAATGCGTGAGGATGATAAAATTTGTACGAGTTGCTCGGCTTGCTCTTCTTCACCAAAATCCATGGCAGCGGCCTTTACATTTCGTTGTTCAGAAAATGAAACATTACTCGAGGCGGCCGGAAATACAATTGCTGTCGATAAAAAAAGTGGTGTAATTAAAAAGGATACAATAATTGAAATAATTGCTGCTGCGCTGGTGAAATAAATGAGCGATTTACGCTGATTCCATAAAAAAATGAGTAGTGCGTTGCGTTGGTCAGTTAGGTTGTTATTTTCCATAAAATTAGTGCCCTAGAATTTTTCCTCAAAGCTATGACAATAACTTCAAAATACCATATTTATTGCGTCTTTGAACGCACTTGAAGCATTTTTATAAGTTCGCTCAGATCAATGAACTTCAGAAGAAATAATAAAACAACCAGAAAACACAGATCTAAAAGAATTAAAAGAACTGCCAACAATGGACTCATAGGGGTAAAATCTCCAAATGCCCAATAAATCGATAGATACCATGCCCCAGAAAACAAAACCAGAAGAAGGTATCGCCAGAGCCCTTTGTGTATGATTTCGAATTGAAAAACCTTTTTACAATAGATTGCTTGTGCAATAGCGGTAAATAATTGGGTAATAGCGGCAATAGCGGCAGCGGCAATAGCACCATGAGCAGCCTTTGGAATAAGCCATAGGTTTAAAGTAAAATTGAGCAGTAGGCCTACAAAAGAAATGGTATTTAGAATTTTTAAGGAACCATTCGCAGTGAGTAAGGACCCATAAATAAGATTTGACGACATTCCCAGAAAAGCCAAACTTAATAGAAAAAGCAATAAAGCACTATCTGCACTTGATTCTCTATAAATTAGATCAATAACTATACCCCCTCTAAATAAAGTAAAGACAACGAAGATGAAACTTGCGCCAAAAAGTAGTTTTGAGGCCTGAGCTACTAACCCTTTTATTTGATTAGAATTTTCCTTGAGCATTTTTGAGAACATCGGAAATAGTATCCCCGCAAATACCATGGCAAACATATAGAGCGCATCAATGAGTCTAAAGGCCTGTGCATATTTGCTTGCTTCCCTCACGCCATCCTCTATAGAATAATGTAAAAGTAGCCAGGCATCAATTCTTGTGTAGAGCGTCATCAAAACGATTAGCAATGCATATGGGAATGCGTCTTTAAGAATAGGCAGGATACGGTCTAAATGAATTTGATTTAATGATGGTTTGAGAATGAAAATGGCTGTGATAAAAGCAATAACAAAACTGAGTAAATAGCATCCAAATTGAACTAGTGCATATGATTCAATACTTACTAGTTTATGTCCGTCTGGCAATAGATACAAGATATAGCCCATTGAAAATATGAGTAGGAGTCTATCTAGCACACTAAAGAATGCATCTAATCTAAAACGTTGTATACCGGCAAAATAGCTTCGAAAAAAAGAAATATTTGCTATAAAAAACTGATTGAACCCCAGCAGTAAAATCAACTTATATTCGGTCCAGGAAATGGATACGAAATATTTAAGTAAAACAATTCCTAGAATATAAATGAGCATTAATAAAATGCGCAGTACAAAAACGGTTGAAAAGTAGTTTTTGGAGACCTCGATATTTTGAGCGCTCAAGCGCGTACTGTAATTATTTATGCCTAAATCGAATAGAATGGAAAGTATTAAGCTGAGATTGAAAAATACAAAATAGAGGCCATAGGCCGAACCCACTTCATTTTGTACGGCGGCATCTATGATAAAAATGGCTGTAGGCTTAATGATAAGATTAAGTCCGAGCGAAAATAAAAGATTTGAATAAAAACTGCGCGCTCTCATTGGCCCCAAAGCCTCAAAGATAGAAGTTTAAATGATTAACGGAGCAGATTGATATGTCCTGTTAGGATCTTTCTTTCGTCAAGATCTGGGTTCTTGAACATGATTCGGTAGGTATACAAACCAGTAGGTGCTGCCATTGCATCAGGGCCATATGTTCCATCCCATCCAACAAGTGCATTATGACTTTCAAAAATCAGTTCCCCCCAACGATTGTATACAGTGAACTCATAATTCTGAGGATCGTAGCCAGAGTAAAATACAGGACAAAAAACTTGGTTGTTTTGGTCACCGTCAGGAGTAAAGGTATTGGGAATATACAGCAATTCATTGTATTGATATCCAATACTTACAGAAGTGGCATCGGCACACAAAAGATCTGTAAGCGCAGTTAGGGTAACTGTATAGCCGTTCATGGTACTTTGGAAAATATGTGAGGGCTCAAAATCATAGGCAAATTGCCCATCGCCAAAGTCCCAAACGTAATTTGTTGCACCCGTAGATAAGTTTGAAAACATCACATACTGAGCTTCTTGAGTGAATACACCTATCGGTGATTCAAAAGAAGCGATTGGAAGATCTTCCGCGTAAATAAATGCACTTTCTGTATGGACATCAAAACAACCATTGACGGTAGTTGCTGCAAGTGTTACATCGAAAGTTCCACCATTTGGAAAAACGATCGTTGGATTGATACCTGATGCTGATAAACCGTTGCTCGTTGACCAAGCATAGGTAACATTATTGGCATCATCTGCACTAAGGGTTACCGCCAAAGGAGCACAACCTTCCACCGGGCTTGCACTAAAGGTCACTCCTGGCAAAGGATGAACTGTAACGGTTCCGGTTGCTGGTAAACTTGGGCAATTATTCAGTGTATAAACCACAATTAATGTAGTATCTTGGTTAGGAGTAAAGGTTTGACTAGAACCTCCTGGCAAACTGTTAGGCCCCCAGGCGTAGGTTCCCCCTAGTAGGTCAGGGGTAGCGCTTAAGGTAACAGGGTCGGTCTGACAAATCACCGCACTAGTAAGCGTGACTACAGGTATTGGATTTACAGTTACGATTGAATTTGCAGCTGGGCTCGTACAATTGTTAAGGGTATAAGTCACACTGTAGTTACTATTTGCCGCTGGGCTTATACTAATGGTATCAGTCGTTTCGGTGGTTGACCATAAATAAGTACCGCCTGGTAAATTTGCTGTGGCAATTAGGTTGATTACATCGCCATAACACATCACCGCATTGCTTGTCTGTACCACAGGAATTGGATTGACGACAATCGTTGCCACCGCAGTGTCTTGACAACCCTGTACATCATAAATTACTGTGTAGGCCGTTGTAGATGTGGGGCTAACGGTAACACTTGAACTGTTTGCAGCAACAGGAGCCCATGTGTAGGTGCCACCAGCAATATCAACATTGGTTTGAATCGTACTTGCGCTTCCAAGGCATATTGTATCGTTGAGGGTAGAAATTACAGGGTAAGGTTTCACGATGATATTACCTGAAACACTCGCAGAAACGCAACCATTAGGGCTAGTATATACAACACTATAGCTTGTATTCACAGTTGGGCTTGCAGTTAAGGTTGCGGTAGTAGCGCCAGTATCCCAGAGATATGACCCGCCGGCCGTTACATTATTCACATAAAGTGTGCCGCTGGTGCCAATGCAGATTGAATCTGTTGTTACAATGGGTTGTGGTGTGGCCTCTACCGTTACCGTAACATTGGCAGTTCCGGTACAACCACCTGCGGTGTAATCTACTGTGTAGGTTGTTGTGCTTAAGGGTGAAACTGCTAAAGTGGCCCCTGTGCCCAAAACAGTTCCATTCAAAGACCAACTGTATGTACCTCCGGCTACCGGAGAACTTGCGGTAAGGGTAGTGCTTCCTCCTTCACAAATAGTAACAGGGCTAACATTTACAGTCGGCCCTGGGTTAACAGTAACCGTTGTGGTAGCATTCACTGATCCACAGTTTGGCACCGTTAATGCCACAGTGTATGTCCCAGCCGCAAGTAGAGTGGGGCTAGTAACTGTAGGGTTTTGTTGGGTTGAGGTGAAGTTATTAGGACCAGTCCAAGCCCAAGAATAATTGGCTCCGGTGGGGTTGGGAACCGCTCCTAAATCAAAAGATTGCCCACTGCAAATAGGGCCGGTATTGCTTGCTGTGAGTGTTGGTAAAGTACAGCAATTGATATACATGGTGATGCGTCCAATGTTGTAATTGACTTCAGACCAAATATTTGCCATGGGTGCTCCAGTACCTGCCGGGCAAGATTGCATGCCACTGCGCTGAAGGGTAGTGTTGAATCCATTGATGCTCGTTACAAAATTAGCAGGGCCATAGCTATTAACACAGTTTGTGCCACGGGCACCATAGACGCCAATAATATCACCAGATGCTACCGGAATATTACAAGCTATCACTTGAGTTGCGGGCGCAGCTGTGATGTCAAATAACTGTACAAAATTATTAGTTGTGCCGGCAAAGGCAGGCGGAGGCCCGGCAGTGAACTTCACCACTCGGATGGTTTGTGTGCCAGTTGGGTTGGCATCAGGCGGGATATACAACCCGCAGATGGTAAAGCTTGTAGGCGCAGTGAAATGGTAACCGCGTATCATGCTCGTAAAAGTGTTGGTTTGTGTTCCAACACTAATTGGTGTTCCTTGCGATAAAGCTGAACTTAGAGAAAGCCCAAACAGAAGTAAAACAAGTAATATTTTTTTCATTTATCTAATCAGATTAACATGCCCGTAAAATGATCTTCTTTCATCAATCGAAGGCAGTTTTACGGTTATCATGTAGGTATACGTGCCATTCTGACAAGGGTTGCCTTGCGGCCCAAAACTGCCATCCCATCCAATTGAAGGATCTAAGGATTCAAAAACTACTTCACCCCACCTATTATAAATCAGTAGTTGGAAATTATACGGGTCAATTCCGGTGGTAAAGATAGGAAGAAACGTTTGATTAAATTGGTCACCGTCTGGGGTAAATGAATTAGGAATGTAATATACCAAACCAGGGTCAAATTCAATGAAAAAACTGGTGCTATCCGCGCAGCCAAGTGGTGAAAAAGCAATGAGTGTTACCAGTACACCTTGGCTTTCAACATTGAAGGTATAGGTAGGCCCCTCCTCTAATGAGGAGCCGCCGTCACCGAAATTCCACAAATAGCTTGATGCCCCAAATGAGTTATTCCAAAAAGAAAGAGTTTGGTTTGGCTGGGTGAACACTTGTGCCGATGGTTCAAAGGCTGCAACGGGGTAATTGTCTACGGAGATTATATTGTTTATTGTTGTACTGCTTGAACACCCATTTTCAGTGACGCTTAAAGTTACAGCGTAATTGCCGGCGTTGTCGAAATCAAAAGTACTTTGATTGCCATTAGCGCTTTGTAAATCACTTGTTTGCCATATATAGCTTGAATACGAAGGGAAATCTGCCGTAAAGGTTGATGTAAAAGGGGCACAGCCTTGTAAAGCATCAGCGCTAAAAGAACTTATTGGCAAAGGTGTCACGGTTACAGTAGCAAAAAGAGTGTCGGAGGAGCAGCCATTTAAGACATTGAAGACAGCTAAAGTGGTATCTTGACTAGGGCTAAATGTATTGCTTGAAAGGCCCTGAATTGCAGTGGCTCCCCAATAAAAAACTCCACTCGGATTTGCATTGGCAACCAAGGTTACTGGGTCTCCGGCACATATGGTTTGGTTATTAATGGCCAATTGTGGCACGACATTTACGGTTAAGGTTGCAGTTGCAGCACTCGAGGTACAGCCATTAAGGGTATAAGTTACAGTTTCACTTATCGTACTCAAGGGGCTTAATGTAATGGTATCATTGGTGCTGCCTGTAGACCATAAAAATTGCCCATTAGGCATATTGGCACTTACAGATAATGAGCCGGTTTGTCCTTCACAAATTGTTCCATTTTGAACTTGAATGCTCGGAACGGGATTCACAAAAATTTGTGCTGTTGCGGTATCGGCACATCCAGCTAAGTTATAAATAACTGAATAGCTTGTGGTTGTATTTGGACTGATAGAAAGACTTGCCTGTGTTGATGAATTACTAAGCCAAAGGTAATTACCACCAATCAGACTAACTTGTGTTTGAATAACTCCAGTATTTCCGTCACAGATCGTATCATTGGTCGCAGAAACAGTTGGGTATGGATTCACAACAACGGTCATAGAGGCTGTATTGGCACAAAGGCCTGTGTTTGGTGTGAAAGTATAGGTTGTTGTGTTATTGAAATTTAGTGCCGGTGACCAACTTCCATTCACCCCATTGTTTGATGTCGTTGGCAAGGCAAAAGCGGTCCCCGTACATACAGGAGCAATTTGTGTAAAAACAGGATTGGTATTGGCTTGTATTCCAATTAGAATTTGAGTAGTATCGGTACAACCATTAGAAGCAGTAACAATAACTTGGTACAGTGCAGGCATGCTCACAGTTAAGTTAGGTGCGCTACTAATAAATCCAACGGCATTTGACCAATAATAGCTCAATCCTCCACTAGCTAAAAGTGAAATCGATGTCGTATTACAGTCAAGCGTATTGGTTTGGGTTTGGTTGCTTATTGAAGCAGATGGCTGGATCACATTCTGTGTAATGACAATGGTATCATTTGCCGTACAACCATTTAATCCAGTTGCAGTGAGAATGTATGTCCCTGGAGCCGTTACGGATAAACTAGGTAAGGCACCAACTGCTGCCGAACCATTGGCCCATGTATAGGAACTTCCTCCTGAAGCAGAAAGTGAAATACTTGTTTGTACACAAGTTAATTCTGTAATTGCGCTGTTGTTGGTAATTGCAGGAGTGGGTAATGAAATATCTTGTGTGATGCTTGTACTTTGAGTGGCTACACATCCATTGGAACCTGTAACTGTAACTGTGTAGATGCCAGGTGAATTAATAGTGGTACTTGGATTTGTTCCAATTACATTTGATCCATTTGACCAAGAATATGAAACACCACCAGTAGCTTGTATAGTAATAGTTGTGGTATTGCAGTCTAGTTCTGATGTATTTGGAGTATTGTTAATTACGACATTGGGGGGCGATAAATTTTGTGTGATCGTACAAGTGGCAGAGGCAGTACATCCATTGCTGCCAATTCCACTGACATTGTAAGTGCCTGGGGCATTTACTAAAAGACTGTTTGTACTACCTAGATTTGTTGTGCCCAAGGCCCAAGAATAACTTACCGCACCATTAGCCGATAAATCAATGCTTGTCGTAGTACAATTAAGTTCCGTAGTATTTGGATTAGGCGTGATTGTGATGTTGGGGAGTTGAATATTTTGAGTAATTACAATGCTACTCGTTTGGGTACAACCATTGGAATTGGCTGCAACCGTAACGGTATAAGTACCGGGTGAATTCACTACTAAAGACGAATTATTCCCAACAATATTACTACCATTTGACCAACTGTAGGTATCTCCTCCTGTGGCAGAAAGGTTAATACTTGTTAGGGAGCAAGTAAGCTCTGTAGCCCCTGTACTGTTGCTGATAGTTGCCGTTGGTGAAAGCGTATCTTGAGTAATTGTAAGTTGTTGGGTAGAACTACAGCCGTTGGTGCTCGTAGCAACAACAGTGTAGGTGCCAGCACTGATTACATTTAACGAAGCTGTATTACCTACATTTCCAGTTGTATTTGACCATACATAACTCGAAGCCCCAATTGCCGTCAGTGCAATGTTCGTTTGGTTACAATTTAAAACAGTAGTATTGGAAGTATTCGTAATACTAGCCACCGGACTTAAAGTATCAATTAGAACTGTATAGGCTGCAGTACCAATACAACCATTGGATTCAAGTATATTTAAAGTGTAGATGCCCGGACTGGAAACTGTTAAATTTGATACATTTCCAGCACCAGAAATAGGGCCAGTACTTAAAACAGTGTTGGCATTTAACCAAGTGGCTGTGCCAGAGAAGGTTGAAGATGCGCCGGTTAATATGATTGAGGTATTATTGCAATCTATGGTGCCATTTGCAGTAGCTGAAATAGATACAACAGGCGCTTGTGTATTTTGTGTAATAGTAATAGATTGAGTTGCAGAACAGCCATTTGCAGCTGTTACTGTAAGGTCATAAGTACCTGCTGTATTGATAGATATTGATGAGGTATTGCCAATAGTTGTTGTGCCTGAAACCCACAAGTAAGAGCCACCCCCACTTGCAAGTAAAGTCAATGAATTATTGGTACATGAGAGCATCGTTGAATTTGGGTTAGTAGTAATTGCAGCCGTTGGTGCAGTGATATTTTGTGTAATTGTGGTACTATTGGTTGTAGTACAACCGTTGGCACCAGTAACAGTAACTGTATAGGTGCCAGGAGCAGAAACGGTGAGTTGACTTGTAGTACCAAGATTTGTAGTGCCATTCGACCAAGCATAGGTTCCTCCTCCACTCGCAACAAGATCAATTGAGGTCAAGGAACACGTTAAAATATTAGAATTGGATAGGTTGATCGTATTCACCACAGGAGATACTGTAGACTGAGTAATATTGATCGTTGAGGTATTCGTACAACCATTGGCCCCTGTAACTGTAAGAGTATAAGTGCCTGGAGATGAAATACTTAAATTAGAACTGCTCGAAATCACATTACTGCCATTACTCCAACTATAACTTTGCCCACCGGTTGCCGACAGGTTGATAGAAGTTTGAGAGCAGTTTAAAACTGTTGTACCACTAAGATTATTAATTGTGGCACTTGGAATTTGTACGTTTTGAGTAATGACCTGAGTTAAACTCATGCTGCAGCCATTAGGGTCAGCACCTGTAACAGTGTAAGTTCCTGGGCTTGATACCTGAAGAACACTGGCACTACCCAATACACCCGTAGCGTTTGACCAAGTGTAGGTGGTTGCACCGGTTGCGCTTAGATTAATTGAGCTGATGTTGCAATTCAATTCGTTGGCAGAGGCACTTAATGAAATGATAGGCGTGATCGTATCTTGAGTGATTTGTATGCTCAACGAAGACTGACATCCATAGGAATTGGTAACAGTAAGTTGATAATCTCCGGGATTAGTTATGGCAAGTGCTGCGTTGGAGCCAATAATATTCCCATTATTTGACCAAGAATAATTACCGACACCTGTTGCAGTTATTGAAATACTTGTTTGATTGCAATTGAGTTCAGTGGTGTTGGAGTTATTTGTAATGCCAGAATTGGGAACGGGGTTTACTGTTATTGAAAGCGTTGATGTTGTAGCACAAATACCGGAGTTTGGCGTAAAAGTATAGGTAGTTGTTTGTTGGTTATTCAATGCCGGAGACCAAGTCCCTGATATGTTATTCAATGAACTACTTGGTAATTGGCTTAGAGTGCCCCCTTGACAAATAGCATTCACAGCAGCAAAGTTGGGAGTGGCATTGGGCGTCACTGTAACGACACCATTCACAAAATTTACCCCATCCCAAAAGTCACCGCCATTGGCATTGTAGCCGCCATATACTGTGCAACCGTTATAAGTATAACTAAATGAATAATAATAAGTTCCCGCGCTGAGTCCACTTAGTGTGGCTTGGTATTCATCATTGTTGGGATTTACTGCCATATTATTATTGTAAATGGCTGTATTCCATGAGCTTGCTGGCCAAGTTGCAGGATCTGTATTGACAGTACTAATTCCAAACGCTACGCTGATACCAGGAGCTTGCCCAGGAGCTTCGGTTAAGCCGGGCTCATAAACTTGACCATAAATATCAAGAGAAGTTCCCTCACAAATTGTAGATACTCCAGGCCATTGTATATTTGCCCAATCGACAATATCTATGAGATTGGCATATATTGTGGTATCAGCTGTTCCACACCCCGGGATGTCATATTGAACGTTATATGCCGTGGTTGCGCCAGGGCTCACACTTATTGAATTGCCAGTGAAATTACCAGGGGCCCAAAGATAGGTTCCTCCAGAAGGGCTTCCAGATGCGGTTAAAGTTACTGTACTGCCCGGGCAAAAGTCGACCGAAGTACACGACACAGTTGGCGCAGGATTGACAGTAACATTGGCCGTAACTGGCGCCGTTGTACACCCATTTAAGGTGTAAGTAACATCATAAGTAGTAGATACAGTAGGGCTCACGGTGATTGTTGCACCCGTTTGCCCACTAGCGGTCCAATTAAATACACCCCCAGCTGAAGGGCTTGAGGCCGTTAAAGTGGCAGATTGGCCACTACATATGGTTGCGTTATTTACAGAAAGGGTAGCCGATGATCCAATATTGACGGTCATCTGATCTTGATTGGTACAACCATTTGCAGTTGCCGTCAGCGTGTATGTAGTTGTGGTAGAGGGAGAAGCCACCGGATTAAGGATAGAGGCATTGCTAAGGGTAGCTGACGGGCTCCAACTAACAACGGGACTCACCGATCCAGCACATCCAGCAATACTCATTGAAGTCGTTTGCCCTCCTGTGATTAGCTGAATGCCACCAATCAATGAGGTTGTCCCGCACATGACATTATATGCCGCGACATTTGAATTTGAAGGCCCTTGGGTTTCAATGGAAAAAGTGTAGGGCGGAGAAGTTGGTGCAGGTATGGTTATGGTATTATTTGAACCAGTAGCATAAGGCCCCCCTGATCCAATAATGGCACCTAGCGAATTGGTGAGGGTCCAAGATGTTTCATCAAGGTTGCTACCACTAAAAACATTGATAGTTATTGGTCCACTAAAGCCGCCAGTCGCTGAAGCACTTCCATTTAAGGTAACGCTGCCTCCGCACGTAGTGAGGTCAGGGCCAGCATCTACCACCGGAAGTGGTGTAACAAAAACCGTAACTTGGTCTTGACCGCTGCATGTCCCTTGTGTTGCAGTAAGTGTATAGGTTGTTGTGGCAGATGGGGTAGCTGTTGGATTGAGAATATTTGTTGCGCTTAATGTTGCCGCTGGGCTCCAGACGTATGTGATAGGTGCAGTGCTCGGAGAACCTGTGCACCCAGCAACCGAAACAGTTGTAGATAGGCAAGGCCCCACTGATCCCGAACTGACAGTTGTTCCATTACATGAAATAGTGTAGTTAGCTGTATTGTCACAAATGATTCCTAAGGTCTCAAGATAAAAACTATAAGGCCCTGCACCTGGCGAGGCAATGGTGACGGTATTCGTCGACCCCGAAGCATAAGGCCCTCCAGAGCCTATTTGGGTGCCAGCGGCATTAGTTAGCGTCCAGGAAACCATATCAAGCCAGCTTGGCCCACTAATTGTTACAACTAAGGCACTACCGCTGCCTCCTGAGCCTCCTGAACCAGCTGTAACCGTTCCATTCAATGTAGCCGATGAACCAGCACAAATAATTTGGTCTGGGCCTGCATCAACCACCGGATTGCTACAAGGTGGCGTTGGGCAACTCACCGAGTAAGACATGGTTGCCGAACCAAATAAAGGTTGGCATACAAATTGGGAGAGTTGTACAGAATAACTTCCTGAGGTGGGGCATGTCCAGGTAGCATTGGTTTGCAAACCGCATTGGTCGTCCCAACCTTGAACAAATGTAATACTAGAATTATAAAGCCTGATGTAGGTATCGGTAGTACTTAAGCCACATGTTGTAAAATTATAAGTGCATCCAGCTGTTGCCGTAAACGTAAAAACTGGGGCAGTTCCAGCCGGGTAGGTTGCGGTATTTTGAACACTGCTACTTGGTGTAATAGCGGTGGTACTAGTAGCAGGCGTACAGTATTGTGCGTTTGCAATTGAATACAAACCAATAACAAGCCATAAAATGGCGAGATTCCGCATCTTGTGTAGTAGAGTTTAGTTTTAGCAAGCTAAATTTAGTATAATTAAAACGAAACTACAACTTTGAGGTTGCCTGTGTCACAAAAAAGGCTTCCGAAGAAGCCTATGTTTAAAATTCAAATGATTCCATGAATTTCGTTGTGAAATTCCCGGAATTGAAATCGGGGTTGTCCATCAGTTTGAGATGAAAAGGAATGGTGGTTTTAACACCTCCAATGACGTATTCATTGAGTGCACGTTTCATTTTTAAGATGGCTTCTTCTCGGGTTTGGGCCACAACGATTAATTTAGAAATCATGGAGTCATAGTGCGGCGGAATAGAATATCCGGCATATACATGCGCGTCAATGCGCACCCCATGACCACCAGGGCAATGATAATCAGTGATTTTTCCTGGGCTTGGTCTAAAATCTGCATACGGGTCTTCGGCATTGATGCGACATTGCATAGCATGCATCATTGGATAATAGTTCTTGCCAGAAATTTTTTCTCCTGCTGCAATTTTGATTTGCTCTTTGATTAAATCAAAATTGATAACCTCTTCAGTAATGGTGTGTTCTACCTGAATTCTGGTATTCATTTCCATGAAGTAGAAGTCACGGTTTTTATCTACAAGAAATTCTACAGTACCTACACCCTCGTATTTTACAGCTTTTGCTGCTTTGATAGCCGCTTCCCCCATTTTTTCACGCAATTCGTCGGTCATGAATGGAGAGGGCGTTTCTTCTACTAATTTTTGGTGCCTGCGTTGGATAGAGCAATCTCTTTCAGAAAGGTGACATGCATTACCATATTGATCACCGGCAATTTGAATTTCAATATGCCTGGGTTCTTCGATGAATTTCTCCATATAAATACCATCGTTGCCAAAGGCAGCCCCAGCTTCCTGTCTTGCTGAATCCCAAGCTGCTTCCATTTCTTCTTTGGTCCAAACAATACGCATTCCTTTGCCTCCACCTCCTGCAGTTGCTTTGAGAATCACAGGATATTTAACAATTTCGGCTGTGGCAAAAGCATCATCCAAATCTTTTAGCAATCCTTTGGAACCTGGAATACAAGGCACGCCTGCAGCTATCATTGTAGCTTTGGCAGTAGCCTTGTCACCCATCCCTGCGATTTGCTCCGGAAGGGCGCCAATAAATTTAATACCATGTTCCTGACAAACCTTAGAGAATTTCTCATTTTCAGAGAGAAACCCATAGCCGGGGTGGATGGCATCAGCGTTGGTAATTTCTGCAGCCGCAATGATATTTGGAATGCTCAGGTATGATTGTGCACTTACTGGAGGCCCGATACAAACGGCTTCATCGGCAAAGCGAACAGGCAAGCTATCCTTATCGGCAGTAGAATACACAGCCACCGTTTTGATACCCATCTCTTTACATGTACGAATGACGCGCAAGGCGATTTCGCCGCGGTTGGCAATTAATATTTTTTTAAACATGGCTGGATTTTTATGCGGGATCAACCAAGAATAATGGTTGGTCGTAATCAACAGGGCTGGCGTTATCTACCAATACCTTTACAATTTTACCAGAGACTTCTGCTTCAATTTCATTGAAGGTTTTCATGGCTTCAATGATACAAACTTTGTCTCCTGTGTTGATAGTATCTCCAACATTCACAAATGGATCTTTGTCAGGACCAGGTGTACGATAGAAAGTACCAATCATTGGTGATTTAACCGTGATGTATTTGCTATCATCCGAAGGAGCAACTGCCTCTGGAGCTGCACTAGCCGCAACTGCTGGTGCTGGTGTTGCCACAGGAGCAGGAGCTGCCACCACGGGTGCAGCTTGAACCATAATTGGTTCGGCTTGGCTACCCTTGATTGAAATGCGAAAACCTTCTCTTTCAATCTCTACTTTACCAAGTCCAGACTTGGATACCAATTTGATGAGGTCTTTGATTTCTTCTAAATTCATTTTATGATTTTTTTCAAATTTAACTTAATTATGAATTGTATGCCCATTTGAGGTAAATAGCACCCCAAGTAAAGCCACCTCCAAAAGCGGATAATATAATTACATCCCCTTTTTTGAGTTGACTTTCATAATCCCACAAGCACAGTGGAAGTGTCCCTGCAGTGGTATTGCCATAGCGCTGAATGTTGATCATGACTTTTTCTTTGGTCAGGCCCATTCTATTTGCGGTTGCATCAATAATGCGCAGATTGGCTTGGTGTGGCACCAACCAACTTACATCTTCCGAAGAAAGGTTGTTACGTTCCATGATTTCAGCAGAAACATCCGCCATATTGGTCACAGCAAATTTAAAAACCGCTTGCCCTTCTTGTTTTACATAATGCATGCGGTTTTCAACGGTCTCAATAGATGCCGGCATATACGAACCACCTGCAGGTTGTTGTAAAAACTGTCTGCCAGCACCATCGCTACGTAAAATAAAATCTAGCACACCGTTGCCTTCCTCATTGGGCTCAAGCAATACTGCACCCGCGCCATCGCCAAAAATAACACATGTAGTTCTGTCTTGGTAATCAATGATAGACGACATCTTATCAACGCCAATCACAATTACTTTTTTATGTTTGCCCGACTCAATAAATTGTGCTCCTGTAGATAAAGCATAAAGAAAACCAGAACAGGCAGCATTGACATCGTAGCTCCAGGCATTTTTCATGCCTACTTTATCACAAACAATATTGGCGGTGCTCGGAAAAGGGTGATCAGGGGTTACGGTTCCCACAATAACCAGATCAATTTCCATCGGATCAATACCTTTTTTATCTAAAAGTTTTTGTACGGCAGCTGCAGCCATATCTGAACTCGCTCCGTCTTTCATGATGCGCCTTTCCTTGATTCCTGTCCGAGAGGTGATCCACTCATCAGAGGTATCTACCAACTTGGCTAAGTCGTCGTTTGAAAGAATGTGTTCCGGTACATAGCCCTGAACTGCGGTAATTGCAGCGGTAATTTGACCCATATTAATTGAATACTTTGTTAATTTTATCGATAAGTTGCGTTTTTACAACGTCTGAGGCGTGTATGAGCATGTTTTTAACAGCAACGTCGTTTGAAATACCGTGGCCAATAATGGCATTGCCTCGCACACCCAATACCGGTGTACCGCCGTAATTTTCATAATTGAATCGATCAAAGTAAGGATCTTGAATTCCTCGTTTTTTCATCAATGTAAAAATACCTTCCGCTTCTTTGAGAACAATATTGCCAGTAAAGCCGTCACAAACAATTACATCTGCCACGCCGGTAAATAAATCACGACCTTCCACATTGCCAATAAAATTAACTTCGTCAGTCTCTGAAAGCAATTTATAAGTGGCAATGGCAAGTAAATTTCCTTTTGAATCTTCCTCTCCGATATTTAACAAGGCCACTTTCGGATTTTCAATACCCAAAACACTATTGGCGTATATCGAACCCAAGATTGCGAATTGGTAAAGAACATCTGCTTTGCAATCTGCATTGGAACCAACATCGAGCAAGACGGTCTTTCCATCATTGATTGTTGGAAGGGTGGATGTAATGCATGGTCGAATAACGCCAGGGATGGTGTGCAGCTTAAACATAGAACCCACAAGCATGGCACCAGTGTTGCCATTGCTAGCAAATACATCTATCAAGCCTTTAGACAACATATCAAAGCCAATAGAAATTGAACTGTTTGGCTTTTTGGGTAAGGCTCTTGTGGGGTGATCATTGTAGGAAATTACTTCGGGGGCATGAATGATTTCAAAAAGAGCTGCACTTTTATTTCTACTAGCTAGTTCTTTTTGAATGATAAGCTCATCACCAAACAACACAATAGTCACATCATTACCCAATTCTTCCTTGGCTAATAATGCACCATCGATTGTCGCTTGTGGAGCGAAATCGCCGCCCGAAACATCAAGTCCAATCTTCATTGGAGAAGATAAGGGCTTACTGAACCTCCTCTACGGAGTCAACGATGGTTTCAGCTACTACTTTACCTTTATAGTAAAGCTTGCCCTCATGCCAATGTGCGTGGTGGAATAAATGAGGCTGACCAGTTGTTGGACAAGTAGCTACGTTATTTGCTGTCGCTTTTTTGTGCGTTCTACGTTTGTCACGACGTGTTGTCGATATTCTTCGTTTAGGATGCGCCATTTTGTATTAATTTATATCAATTTAATTTAAATTCTTTAATGCAGACCACCTTGGGTCAATATCGTTTTTATCGGGTTCTGAACTTGGAGCTGGCTGTTGATATTTAGCTAACAGGGCTACCATTTCTTCATTACATTCATTCTCGTCATGAATCAGTTTGGAGGGCATCGACAAACTGATGAGCTCGTATAACGGCTGAGTAATGTCAATTTGATAGCTATCTGGACTAATTACTATCAAATTTTCATCTTCTGAATCCTCCTCACCAAAGGTATAGTAGATGGTGAATTCGCCGTCAATTTCTTGACTAAGTGATTCAGTACAACGATCACAGTTGGTGAAAATAAAACCAACAATACCTAAATTGGCAATGAGCATGGTTTCTTTCTTTTCGAGCTCAAGATAGGCAGTCAAACGGCCATTCTCAATGAGTGAATAAGGCAATGAATCAAAGAACGATTTGTCAATGTCGAATTCAAATTCATGAAGCCCGAGCTTTAATCCTACAAAGGGTATGGCGAAAGGACTTTTCATAATGAATGTTTCACTGACGAAAACGAAAGGGCAAAATTAACTAATTTATTTGGATTAATAAAATCAGTTTTTAGTGTTTAGTCCTTTTTGTTTTTGTCCTCCTTTGAGATTGCCAAAGGGTTGGTATTAAATTCCTTGTAAGTCTTTCTATTTCGATATACATCGATGGCCAAAAATATCGCACTGCGCAGACTTTGCTCGTCGGCAATAAGTTTGCCTGCGATGTCAAAGGCCGTTCCGTGATCAGGGCTAGTGCGCACTATTGGCAAACCAGCGGTGTAGTTCACGCCATCATTAAAACACAGGGCTTTAAATGCCGCCAAGCCTTGATCGTGATACATGGCTAAAACTCCATCGAATTGCTGTCTTTGCGTAGACCCAAAAAAGCCGTCCGCCGGATATGGCCCGAAAGCCAAAATTCCTTCTTGCTTTGCTTGATTGATTGCAGGCAAAATGATTTGTTGCTCTTCTTCTCCAATTTTGCCATTTTCACCGGCATGTGGATTGAGGCCAAAAACTGCAATTCTAGGCCTAACAATACCAAAATCTTTCCGAAGGCTTTGGTCGAAAGCTGTTATTTTGGAAATGATGGCGTCTTTTAACAATTTTTGAGAGACCTCTTTAATTGGAATGTGGGTAGTGACTAATGCCACCCTCAATGTCCCCGAGACCAATACCATTAGAGCATCATCAGCGCCCGACATCTCGGCAAGGTATTCGGTGTGGCCTGGAAAGTTGAAACCAGCCTTTGCAACATTTTCTTTGGAAAATGGTGCGGTCACCAAAACATCTATTTTACCTTCTGCTAAGTCTTTTGTGGCTTGTTCGAGTGAGAGCAATGCATATTTTCCACCAATTTCATTTGATACTCCTGGCTCTATTGCCAACTCTTCTTGCCATACATTTACAACGTTCACTTTTTTATTATGAATATCGACAGCAGAATTACAAGTGAAGTAATTGAAATCTTGAAGATTTAGTAGTTTTTTATAATGGTTGATAATTTTATTTGAACCGTATACAATGGGTAAAAAATCAGCTAATATGCGATTGTCGCGGAGCGCTTTTACGATAATTTCCGGGCCAATACCATTGAGGTCACCTAAAGTGATTCCAACCCTTATGAGGGGTTTAGTGGTTTGTTCTTTCACTTGTTTTTCTTTGTGTTCTTTTTGCATCAGCTTTTGTAGTTTTTAAGAAAATGGTAGAGTAAGCGTACACCCGCACCAGTACCCCCGTCTCCTTTGTAGTTTTCTGGAGCATCTAACCATGCAGGGCCTGCAATATCCATGTGCACATAGGGGGCCTTCACAAAATGACCAAGGAATTTTCCTGCGGATATCATGCCTGCATTGGGACCGCCAATATTTTTAAGATCGGCAATTTTTGATTTCATGTGTTTTTTGTAATCATCCCAGAAAGGAAAACGAACAACGCGTTCATGCACGGCAAAGCCACTTTTTTCTAATTGTTCGAATACTTCATCTGGGGCGTCGCCCATGATGATACTTGCTTCAGTTCCAATGGCGCGCAGCGCAGCTCCTGTAAGTGTAGCTGCATCAATGACGAGTTCAGGGTCATACTTTTTTGAGTAAGCAAGCGCATCGGCTAAAATCATTCGGCCTTCCGCATCAGTATTCAATACCTCAACGGTTGTGCCATCGTACATCGTTATGACATCACCTGGCGCATAGGCATTGCCACCAGGACGATTGTCTGTGGCAGGCAATAAAGCGATCACGTATAAAGGAAGTTTTTCAAGGGCAGCTAAGTAAAGCACCGAGGCCATGGTGGCAGCCCCTGCCATATCTCCTTTCATCGTATCCATACTTCCAGGAGTTGGCTTTAAGCTCAAACCTCCTGTGTCGTATACCACCCCTTTGCCAACCAAAACGATGGGCTTCTCATTGATAGCATGATGGGGTTTGTATGTGGCAATGGTAAAAGTGGGGGGGTCTATTGATCCTTTATTGACGGCCAACAAACCACCCATTTTAAGGGTTTCTAATTGTGTTTCTTCCAAAACTGCAACCTCAAAATTGGCTTCTTTTCCCAACTCAACCACTGCTTGAGCGAGTTGTTCTGCGTTGAGGTGAGAAACCGGCATATTTACCAAATCACGAGCCTTAAATACTGCCTTTGTGATGTGCTGCAGCTCGCTGATTTCTTCATCTGTGAGTAGGTTCCCAACGCAAATTTCAGTAAACAATGCGTTTTCTTTTTGGCTAAAATATTTGTCAAATCGATAGCTTGACAAGAGCAATCCTTCAACTAAAGCATAGACCTCTCGATTTTCGCCATTTTCGATCAAAAGGGTTTGTTGTGCGAGATGTAAGTTTTGCTCAATTGTACAACCATGAATACGTAATTCCTCGTTGTCTTGACTTGCTTTGATTTCAAATTCATACCCATCTTTGGTCTTAAAGAAGTCAAAATTTTTAGACTTAGTTTCGGATGGAATAAAACGCACAGTGGCACCTGCTTTACTTTTTGATTTTCGAATAAGATTGATCATGGCAATGAGTTTTTACAAAGGTAAAAAGAATGCTACTGCCCCACTGAAAATATTTGATGCCGGTGCGCATTTAGAAATTTATCTATCAAACGTGGAATAGGATGGTATTCTAAATCTGCTAAATCTAAATAGATTACTTCAGTATCGGCTGCGGCTGGAAAGTTATCTATAATGAAATACGCTGTAATTTTTTGATGTGTCAAGATGTGTTTGTATGCAGCACCCACTTGAACTTTGTCTTTGAGAAAGGTTATTTGTTCTGCCTCACTTTTAAATTCTAAAAGTGGAAATTCAAACAGACCCTCCCAAATATCTTTGGGCTTTCGTTTGGTGAAGGCTAGCTGGTTTTTTGCATTGCGCACGAGGTGGTAAACAAAAAACCTTTGCTTGGTTTTTATTTTTTTTACTTTGTGGGGTAATTGTGCTATTTTATCTTCTCGCAAAGCCACACATGTAGCCACTACCGGGCACAGCGAACAATTTGGAGATACAGGTTTGCATTGCAAGGCGCCAAATTCCATGATAGCTTGGTTGTGCAGGGCTGGTTGTGCTTCATCGAGTAAGTCTTGGGCTAGCGTTTTAAAAAGACGTTCTCCTTCGCTTGAATTTATAGCTAATTCTATACCAAAGTACCTAGATAATACTCTGTAAACATTGCCGTCCACAACAGCATGTGGCAAGTTGTAGGCAAAGGAGGCTATAGCCGCTGCTGTATATGGCCCAATGCCCTTGAGTTGAATTAATTCTTTGTAGGTGGAAGGAAATTTTCCTTGGTAATTATCAACAATGCATTTGGCTGTTGCGTGCAAATTTCTACCGCGGCTGTAGTAGCCTAGTCCCTGCCAAAGGTTGAGCACTTCTTGCTCAGAAGCATTGGCCAAATCGTTGATACTTGGAAATCTTTCGATGAATCTATTATAGTAAGGAAGCCCTTGATCGACGCGTGTTTGCTGTAAAATAATTTCGCTCAACCAAATGGCATACGGATGGTTTGTGTGCCTCCAAGGCAAATCGCGATGATGGACCTTATACCAATCTTTAAGTGCTTTTCGAAGCTCGTCAAACATTAATTTTGAAATTTTTTGCCTGAAAATTACGCATATATACTTTCTGTGGAGTATTTTTGCCCCCGCAATTAAACACCAAATCAATTAACTAAGAAATATGACAAAAGCAGATATCGTTGCAAATATTGCAGAAGAGACCGGATTGGAAAGAGCAGAAGCACTCCGTGCAGTAGAGGCTTTTATGAACAACATCAAAGCATCTATGGCCGACGGAAAAAATGTATACCTACGTGGATTTGGAAGTTTTGTGGTTAAAGAACGTGCTCAGAAAACAGGCCGCAATATTTCTAAAAACACAACGATTATCATTCCAGCACACAATATTCCTTCTTTCAAGCCATCAAAAACCTTTGTTGACGAAGTGAAGAACAAAGTGAAAGTGAAATAACATTTCTTTTTCTCTGAAAAATATATTACCTTTGCACTCCCTTAACGGGGGTGCATTTTTTTTGTAACAAAGTACTTAACATATAATACCTTCTCATTATGCCAAGCGGTAAAAAAAGAAAAAGACATAAGATGGCGACGCACAAGCGTAAAAAAAGACTTAGAAAAAATCGCCACAAGAAGAAGAAATAATCCTTCTTTCTTTCATGTAAACGCATAGAGAGCTCATTGATATTTCTTTGAGCTTTCATTGTTTCATCCTATAAACAATTTCAAGTGAATTTAGAACTCGTTGTAGACGCTCGCTCAAACGGCGTCTGGATAGCATTGTTGCGCGACGGGAAGTTAATCGAGTTGCACGAAGATCGCGGCAACACAGACTTCTCAGTTGGCGACGTCTATCTTGGGCGGGTGCGTCGTGTGGCCAATGGGCTCAACGCGGCTTTTGTCGATGTGGGTTATGAAAAAGATGCCTTTTTGCATTATCATGACCTCGGCCCACAATACGCATCATTTTCAAAATACGTCAAGGATAGTATCAACGGTAAGCAAAATGTTGCTGACCTTCAATATTTCAAATTAGAAAAGGAACTCGCAAAAGACGGTAAAGTTTCTAATACTTTATCCGCATCTCAAGCCATTTTGGTTCAAGTGGCCAAAGAACCCATTTCCCAAAAAGGACCAAGATTAAGCTCTGAAGTGACCCTTGCGGGTCGCTACTTGGTACTTGTTCCGTTTTCGGAAAAAATATCTGTTAGCCAAAAAATCAAAGACAGCGCTGAAAAAGATCGTCTCAAAGACCTAATGGACCGCATCAAGCCCAAAAACTTTGGTGTAATCATCCGTACGGTTGCTGAGAAAAAATCAACTTCAGACCTCGAAGCCGACCTGAGCAATCTTCTAGAAAAGTGGCGTACATTACACGCAAACTTGAAGGGTGCACAACCTCCTAAACGTGTGCTCGGAGAGCTCAATACCACCAATTCCATCTTGCGAGATTTGCTCAATGGCAATTTCACGAATATTCATGTCAATGACGAAACTATGGCCCTTCAAATGAAGGACTACATTTCAGAAATTGCACCAGGCCGTGAAAAAATTGTTCGTCATTACGATAACCGCATTGGTATTTTTGAGCGTTTCGGTATCAATAAACAAATAAAAACCCTCTTTGGTAAAAAGGTTCCATTGCCTAGTGGCGGATACCTTATTATTGAACATACTGAGGCAATGCACGTAATCGATGTCAATAGCGGTAATCGCAAAGGGGCAGACGGACAAGAATCCAATGCCTTGGCTACCAACATTGAGGCTGCTGAAGAAATTGCTAGAGTATTACAACTCCGAGATATGGGAGGCATTATTTGTGTAGACTTTATCGATATGCACGATCGTGAGAACAACAAGATTCTCTTTGAAAAAATGAAGGAATTCATGAAGAGTGATCGTGCCAAGCACAACATGATACCACCGTCAAAGTTTGGGGTCATTGAAATCACGCGTCAACGCGTACGCCCCGAGACCGACATTCAAACCCATGAAAAGTGCCCTACTTGTAATGGCAGTGGCGAAGTTCAGGCCAGTATCTTGTTTGCTGAAGAGATTGAAACCAATCTAGACTACTTGATCAATGACCGCAGAGTGAAAGGAATCAGTCTATTGGTTCATCCATATTTAGAAGCATTTTTCAAAAAAGGACTACTAAGTAGGCAGCTCAAATGGTTATTTAAGCACAAAACTTGGGTGCCCGTTCGGGGTGTAACAGCTAATCATTTGTTGCAATACACCTTTGTCGATAAAGAAAACAACGAAATTCCTTTATAAATGGAGGCGCCAAGCGCTTACGATATCACACAAATGCTTCAGAAATCTGAGGCATTTTGTGCTTATCAGGAGCGCTGTAGTTTAGAAGTTGTAGAGAAATTAAATCGTTTGGGCGCCAATGCAGAACAAACGGAGCACATATTAGCAAAGCTTCGGGCCAATAATTTTTTAAATGACGCACGCTTTGCAGCTGCTTACGCTACAGGTAAATTGCGCATCAAACATTGGGGAGTAAATAAAATCAAGCAGGGCCTGCAATTAAAAAGAATAGCACCTGAATTAATCAAAGAAGCGCTAATTCAAATGTATGACCAAGAGAATTATTTTGGCATTTTACAAGAGTTGGCCCAGCGTAAATACAAGGACCTTTCTAAAGAAAAAGACCCCTGGATACGCAAGCAAAAGCTCTATCGCTTCTTGGCGTCCAGGGGTTTTAATTACGACGAATTTTCAGATTTGAAATTCGAATATTAATTCGCATTTAAGAGGGTTTGGGCTTCTGTAATCCAGATTTTTGAATCTGGGCCATATCCTTTTGAACCTAAGGGTTTGAGATCAATATTTCCATTGCTCGTTTTGACAGGAGTTACAAACCAACAGGTAGGATAACCGCGCACACCAAACTGTTGTTGTAAGGAACGGTTTTGCTGCTTGAGCGCTTCTGTTTGTTCTTTGGCTCTTGGAAAGTCTAGTTCTACCAACACGACGTTTTCTTTGGCCCATTTTTCAAACTCAGGAGTATTAAATACAGCTGCCTGAAGTTTATGACACCACCCGCACCAGTCTGAACCAGTAAAGAAAAGCATCATGGGCAGCCTTGACTTTTGTGCATAGGCTACTGCTTCATTAATGTCAGTATGCCATGTAAGCGTCGCTTTTTGTGCAAAACTGAGTTGTGCCAAAACAAGCATTGAAAAGAGAGCGAGTGTTTTCATATTATTTTTTTTCTAAAGTTAAGCATTCGATGTCAATAGACAAAAACCGTGCAAAACTTCTCAAGTACATGCATTAAAACAAATTTCTCTATATTCGTTTCAAATTCTGAGCCATGAATAAACTACTACAACTATTCATTTATGTTTTGCCTTTTAGCGTTTTGGCGCAATTACCGACCCAAACTGTGCGTGGAAAGGTTTTTGATAGCGAAACAAATTTCCCACTCACAGGAGCTAAAGTGCTTATCGAAGTAGACAATCAAAAATATATAGGTGCTGCCAATGAGGCGGGTGAGTTTTCAATTTTAAAAGTCCCTGTTGGCAAACACCAACTGAGTGCTACGGCACCTTTTTACGATCCACGCGAACTTACTATTGAGGTGACCTCTGGCCGTGAATTGATCGTGCAAATTCCATTGCAAGAGAAGGTTTCAGAAAAACAAGATGTGCGTGTTGTAGGCCGTAAACAAGGAGAAGTGCTCAACGAAATGGCTGTCTTGTCGGCGCAGCAGTTCAGTGTGGAAGAAACCAACCGCTACCCCGGTTCTCGAATGGACCCCGCGCGCATGGCTTCAAATTTTGCGGGTGTCAACGGAGCAGACGATTCTAGAAATGACATCGTTGTTCGAGGTAATTCACCATTAGGTGTCATTTATCGCGTAGAGGGAATCGATATTCCAAATCCGAACCATTTTGCAATTTCGGGCACTTCGGGAGGTCCGGTCTCACTTCTCAATAACAAAATTTTGGGCAACTCTGATTTTTTTATGAGCGCTTTCCCGGCCGAATATGGCAACAGCCTATCGGGTGTTTTTGATTTGAAATTAAGAAGCGGCAATAGCAACCAGCATGAATTCACAGGCCAATTTGGCTTGCTCGGCACTGAATTCTTAGCCGAAGGGCCCTTAGGAAAGAATAGTAAGTCTAGCTATTTGGTAATGGGTCGTTACTCTACCTTGACAATCTTTCAAAAATTGAATATCAATCTAGGTACGGATGCTATTCCAAAATATTACGATGGGGCATTTAAATTCAATTGGGTCTTGAAGAATGGTGGTCAGTTGGCATTCTTTGGCTTGGGGGGTAATTCTGATATTGCCATTGAAATTTCTGGCTTCAAGCAATACACCGAAGATTTGTATGGCGAAGGAGACCGCGATCAGTATTTTGGAACGAGCATGACCACCACGGGCCTCAATTACAAAAAGAGCATTAGCGAAAAAACCTTTATTTCTTCAACTTTAGCCTATAGCCAAGAAAACCAGCGCACCAACCATAATTACCTGCGTAATCGCCGTCTTGACACCCTGACACAAGAAATCATTTTTGATACTATCTACCCGATGATGGCTTATAAATTTCAGGTCGAAAAAATCAGTGGTTACACAGCCCTTAATCATAAAATTTCTAAGCAGCATTTGATCAAAGCTGGGCTTAGTTTTGATTTAATCTCGATGAATTTCTTGGATTTTTGCCTATATAATTTAGACATTCCAGATGTTTATGAATTGCGTTGGTATTACCAAGGCACTGCTGCTCTCGTACAACCATTTGTGCAGTGGAAGTGGCGAATTTCAGACCATATGGATTTCACTGCAGGTATACACGCGCAATATTTTACGCTTACCAATAGTATCAGTCCTTTTGAACCGCGCCTGGGGTGGAAATACCGCATGGATAATGGACAGGCCATCTTTGCCGGTGGTGGTTTGCATAGCATGATTCAGCCTTACTACACGTATGCTTACAAAGTCTTGCCCGGAAACAACAATGCCAATAGCAATATGAACATGGATTTTTCTCGAAGCGCCCATTCTGGTATTGGTTACGAAAAATCATTCAACAAAGGCTTCAATATCAAAACAGAAGCCTACTACCAATACCTATACAATATTCCTGTAACGGTAGCGCCATCTTCTTTTTCAATGATCAATGTAGGCAGTGGATTCTCTCGTTTGTTTGTTGATCAATTGCAAAATACTGGTGATGGTTACAACTATGGCCTTGAACTTACTGTTCAAAAATACTTTGACAAGACATTCTTCTTCTTGTTCTCTGGTACGGTTTACAACTCTCAGTACCGCGGCAGCGATATGGTTTGGCGCAACACTTCTTACAACGGAAAATATGTTGTGAATTTCCTTGGAGGCAAAGAATTCAAAGTTGGAGAACGCAGTATTATAGGTATTGGTGGAAAAGTTACTGCAGCTGGAGGCAAACGATATGGTTTGGTAGATATAGCCACCACAAATAGCATGAAGGAAATTATTTTCCAGGATTCAATGTTCAATGAGCTGCAATTCAAAGACTATTTCCGTGCCGACCTCAAAATTTCTTGGCGTAAAAATGCCGACCGCGTTACCCATGAGTTTGGTTTAGATTTAGTTAATATCTTGGGAACTAAAAATCTTTTAACACTTGCTTACCGACCGCCACTTACTACTCAAGATTTTGCCGCTCAGCAAAACGGGACCTTCTTACCATATTCTGAAAAGACACAACTAGGTTTTTTCCCAATTTTCTATTACAAGATAGATTTTAGGGCACATTCTAAATAGCACAATTTAAATTCCTGCTAACTTTGTATTTCTATGCAAGTTATGAAAGGAATTTTAAGTTATCAGTTAGTTGATCCGGCGCTACCAAATAGTGAAGAGGGATGGTTTATTGAAAGCGCAGAAGGCGTTTATAAGGTCAGTGATTTATCTATAAAAAAAATCGTGAGTGGCCGTTATGCGGTAAGCGAAGGTTCTGCGGTTGAGTTTGAGCTTGAACCCAATTGCAAGGTGAGCAACCAAACCCAAATCCAGCATGCCGTAGTAGCAAAATTGCATTTAGAAGAGGAAAACCCAACTAAAATATTTTTGATTGATATTGACGGCACCATTTGCGATGATATCAAGAATGAAGAGAGTCATCTGTATCCAAACGCCAATGTTTTCCCAAACTCCAGAGAAGTTATCAATAAGTGGTATGACGAAGGCAATATCATTACATTTTTTACGGCCCGTGAAGCCAAAGACAGAGAAGTCACCGAACAGTGGCTCAGTGAAAATGGCTTCAAATACCACGGACTTGTGATGGATAAGCCGCGTATCAAAGATGGCCAAGAATATGTCTGGATAGATAACCGCAAAGTAAGAGCTGTCACCTACATGGGTACTTGGTCAGAACTGACCGAAGTAGATGCCAAAATCAAGGTCTTTGCCTAAAAGGTTATCCATTGAAATCTAAGGAGCTTGGAATTCTTTTAGACAAAAGAGCTTACTCTGAAAGCAGTGTAATTTTACATTTTTATACCCTTGAGCAGGGCTTTCAGGCTTTTATATTCAAAGGAGCACTCAAAAAGAAAAAGGCTTTAAATCAGTTGGGGCTCTATGAAATGAGCTATTTCAAAAGGCCAGAGTCAGATCTTGGAATCATCAACCAACTTGATTTTGCTTGGACTCCTCAAGCTCTCTTTGAAAAACCTCAGAAAGTATTGCTGGTTTTTTTTATTACCGATATTTTACAACAAACCTTGCGCCATCAGGGCCCTGATAAAAAGCTTTTTTATTTTCTCAGAGATCAACTGATTGCCCTGGAAACTTCAGGTCATGAAAAATTGTTCCCGACATATTTTTTAGCACAGTACCTCATGCTTTTAGGTTATGCACCACTTGATCAGGAGCTCAACTCTACCGTATTTGATTACCAAAAGGGGGTTTTTGGCACCCATGATATCAGTAGCTTGGCTAGCATTCAAAATCCTGAGTTGGTAGCATTCATTAAAGCACAATTTTGGCCACAAACATCCAATTTGACATGGCCTTCCCATATTTACAAAGAGGGGCTCAACGTATTAATTAAGTATGCCCAGCAACATATCGTCGGTTTCAATCTAGGGCAAACTATGGAAATTCTTCACGACACCCTCTACGACTAAACTCCTGCTACCTTTTTTTGGCAAAGAATTCCTTAAGTAAATGGCTGCACTCCGCTTCCATAATGCCATTTTCAACAATAGTTGCCGGATGGTACAAACTTGTGCCAGTCGCACCCGCACCTCGCTTGGCATCCCGGGCGGCAAATACAACTCGGTCAATCTGAGACCAATAAAGTGCACCAGCACACATACAACAGGGCTCAAGGGTAACAAACAATGTACATTCTTTAAGGTACTTGGCGCCGAGGTATTGTGCGGCAGCAGTAATTGCTTGAATTTCTGCATGGGCCGTAACATCGGTGAGTTGTTCGGTCAAATTATGCCCACGGGCAATGATTTGATTTTTACATACGATAACGGCACCCACAGGCACTTCATCGGCTTCAAACGCTTTTTGGGCCTCCAAAAAAGCCTGTTTCATAAAATATTCGTCGTTGAATGGACTCAGCATGGGGCAAGATTACAAACTTTCCGTTAATTTTCGGCCATGAATATTTTTGACCTCATCATTTTTGCACCATTGGCCTATGGAGCTTACAAAGGATACAAGCGTGGATTGATCATGTCTTTATTTATGCTTTTGGCTATAATTGTAGGATTATATGCAGCATTTCAACTCACAGATACTTTTGTTGACTTTGCTCATGTGCAGTTCAATTGGGAAAAATCTTCTCTGGTGCCAATTGTTTTTATCATTCTTTTTTTAGTCATAGGGGCAGGCATTTATTTTGCAGGTAAGCTGCTCGAAACTGCCTTAAAAGTGGTAAAACTATCTTTGTTCAATAACCTAGCTGGTTTGCTTTTAGGGGTATTGCAATGGATTTATTTGGTGGGAACTTTATTGCTGTTTGTTTTGTCAACAGACAAAGAACAAAAAATTATTCCCAACCAAACCCGTAACACTTCTATTGCCATTCCGTTTTATACCGGAATGCTTAAAAACACCTTGCCAAAACTTGGCCAAACGCTATTATTCGAATCTTATTTAGATCAACTAAAGCAGAAACCAACCAAAGATGAACAATAAAATGAAGTTTAATTCCTTATTATTGATATTGATTTGGAGCATTCAGTCTTATGCGCTCAACCCCATTCTTGAACTCCAAGCAAATAAAAGAACACTCAAATCAGGCACCTACTTTGGATTACAAAGTGGTAGGTTTTATACCGTAGAATATGGTTGGGAAATACAACGAAAAAAGCAAGAAAATTTACTGCGATCCAATACTTTTGCACTGCACCATGGGCTCAGTGCTACATATGATTTTTCTAGATTGAATCCTGTTTTGGGGTATGATATTGGCGCTTGGCGTCGAACTGGCAATTTTGATCTCACCTATGGCCTAAGTGCTGCAGTGCGTACCGATTTACATCAGTTGCGGTTTGGTATTTGTCCGAGCATTGGTATCAAGGTATGGCAACTGCATGTGCAAACCGGAATGTATTTATTGACGCCTTTTTATGCCTTCAATAACAGCACTTTTAACTCCAATACTTTTTTTATTTCTGCTAGACTACTGCTTGTAAAGCACACCAACAAAAAAGGGGACTCATCGCCCCCTTTATTTAAATCTTAACTTTCTTTATAGATCAAATTTGATGCCTTGCGCTAGCGGCAAAGAATCAGAATAGTTAATAGTATTGGTTTGGCGACGCATATAAACTTTCCAAGCGTCTGAACCAGATTCTCTGCCTCCGCCAGTTTCTTTTTCACCACCAAAGGCTCCACCAATTTCAGCGCCTGAAGTACCGATATTGACATTGGCTATTCCACAGTCAGAACCAGCGGCACTTAAGAAAGCTTCAGATTCTTTGAGCTCGTTGGTCATGATGGCCGAAGAAAGCCCTTGCGGAACACCGTTTTGAATAGCAATGGCGTTTTGAACTCCGCCGCTGTATTTCAAGAGGTATAGAATTGGAGCAAAAGTTTCGTGCTGAACAATGGCAAAATGATTTTCAGCTTCAATGATGCATGGCTTGACATAGCACCCGGATTCATAGCCAGCCCCACTTAATACGCCACCTTCGACTATTACTTTACCTCCTTCTTTTTGTGCAGCTTCAATTGCATGTAGGTAATTATTGACCGCGTCTTGGTCAATCAAAGGCCCTACGTGGTTGTTTTGGTCCAGGGGATTTCCGATGCGCAATTGTTTGTAGGCAGCTGCCAGTGCGTCCTTGACCTTTTCATAAATTGATTCATGGATGATCAAGCGTCGGGTAGAGGTGCAGCGTTGGCCGGCCGTACCAACCGCCCCAAATACAGCACCCGGAACTACCATTTTGAGGTCGGCAGTTGGTGTAATGATAATGGCATTGTTGCCGCCTAATTCTAGCAAGGAACGACCTAAGCGTTCGCCAACGGCCGCACCAACTGATTTACCCATGCTGGTAGAACCCGTTGCTGAAACTAGTGGTACACGCGTGTCGTTGGCCATGAGCTTACCAATTTGCGCATCGCCAATGATGATATTCGATACACCTTCAGGCACTCCGTTGGCTGCAAAAACTTCTTGAGTGATGTGTTGGCAAGCAATGGCGGTGAGTGGCGTCTTTTCAGATGGTTTCCATACACAGACGTCGCCACAAACCCATGCCAAAGCGGTATTCCAATTCCACACAGCCACTGGAAAGTTAAATGCCGAGATAATTCCTACAATTCCAAGCGGGTGGTATTGCTCATACATGCGGTGGCCTGGGCGCTCAGAGTGCATGGTAAGGCCGTATAATTGTCTGGATAAACCCACAGCGAAGTCACAGATGTCTATCATTTCTTGAACCTCGCCCAATCCTTCTTGCAGTGATTTACCCATCTCATAAGAAACGAGTTTGCCCAGCGGCTCTTTGTAAAAACGAATGCGCTCAGCCAGCTGGCGAACAACCTCGCCGCGTTTGGGCGCAGGAACCATTCTCCATTCTAAAAAGGCACTTTGTGCTTTTTCAATAACTTGGTCGTATTGTGCTTCGTTGGCCATGTTAACTTTGGCAATAACTGAACCATCAACCGGTGAAACAGAAGTAATTTCAGCACCGTTGGTTGCCAACCAATGGGCACCTGTAGAGGCCCCTTGGTTATGAGCTTGAATTCCTAATTGAGATAATATTTGTTGAATTTCTAATTGAAGTGACATATTGTGTTGATTTTGAAACAAAGGTAGGGAATATTATTATGTAACTTTGTAACATGCATGACCTTCACACCGATCCAATTTGTGCTTTAGCGACAGCTAATGGTGTGGGTGCCATTGCAGTAATTCGTGTTTCTGGAGTCAACGCCAAACAATTAGTTTCTAAGACTTTTTCTAAAGATCTCAGTTCATTGCCAAGCCACACAGTTCATCTTGGCTGGATGCTTTCAGCTTCCCAAGAACGCCTTGATGAGGTATTGGCAACTATTTTTGACCACGGCAAAAGTTTTACCGGTGAAGAAAGCGTAGAACTTGCCTGCCACGGATCGCCTTATATACAGCAATTACTTCTGCAGCGTTTGGTTGAGGTTGGCTGCCGCATGGCTGAGCCCGGAGAGTTCACTAAGCGCGCATTTTTAAATGGCCGAATGGATCTTTCGCAGGCTGAAGCCGTTGCAGACCTCATTGCAGCACAGTCCAAACAGGCCCATCAAGTAGCCCTGCAGCAATTGCGCGGCCGCTTTTCTTCAGAGCTGCAGCAACTCCGCGAACAACTTATCAATTTTGCAGCCCTCATTGAGCTCGAGCTCGACTTTGGCGAAGAAGATGTAGAATTCGCCGATCGTAGCTCACTAGAGCAGCTAGTTGCTTCGGTATTGCAAATGGTGCGCCGTTTGGCGGCCTCATTTGAGTTGGGTAATGCCATCAAGCATGGGGTGCCTGTTGCCATTGTGGGCGCTCCTAACACTGGCAAGAGTACGCTTTTAAATCAATTGCTTGGCGAAGAACGCGCCATTGTTTCGAACATTGCCGGCACTACCCGAGATGTCATTGAAGAAGTTTTGAATATCGAAGGCATCCAGTTTCGTTTGATTGATACGGCCGGAATCCGTGAAACTTCAGAAACTATCGAAGCCCTAGGCATTGAGCGTTCCCAACAAAAAATTGAACAAGCTAAAATTGTTCTGTGTTTAGCCGACTCTGGCGATGCTGCGAATCTCCAAGAAACGATGGAGTGGGTAAAGTCCTTAAAGACGCTGCATCCTGACAAAAACATATTATTGATTTTAAACAAAGCAGATTTAAGCTCTTTGATACCCAACAATAACGA
>JAURGK010000025.1 GCA_030833845.1 Crocinitomicaceae bacterium
ATCCATGCATTGATACCTCCTTCGAGCACATAGAGATTGGTTGCATTGTATTGTGTTTCTAAAAAATTTGCCAATGCTTCGGCACGTTTACCAGACTGGCACATCAATATGACTTGCTCGTAGGAATTATAATTTGAATACCGATTTGTAAATTCAGCCATAGGAATGGCGAGGCAATCAATTTTACAGGCATTGAGCTCATAGGGTTCTCTGATATCTATCAAAATACACTTATGCTGTTCGGCAATGGCTTTTAAAGCCTCCTCGGGACTCACTAGTTTCATTGGTAGTATTTAAACAAAGATAAAAACACTTGCTTAGATAAGCTCAATGTTTTTACTTTGTTTTTGAGCCAAAATTTTTATTCTTAATTGTTTGTCATGATCAAATTGAATGGTGAGTTGTTTTGTATGAAATTTTGATCTCCCCTTAGGTATAGTAAAGTAATTCACCCTGCAATTGCGCTGATATTTTAGATTTCGAATTAAATAATTCATTTTTGATTTTTCTTTCTCCCCCCATACAAACACCTGTTTGCTACATTGATATACAAGGACCTTATCGGATCCTATCAGCTGAACTCCAAAATGATTTGCCGCTGTTCGTTTTGGATAATTTAACCAAAGAATCAAAGTAAGGATGATTAAAAATTGATTTTTTCTGGTGATGCGAATAGGTCTGTAAATGATCATAAAACTAAGACTCCAAAAGACCAAGACCCAAATAAAAGGCACCTGAAATCCTTGTGACAAGGCTCCGGGCAAATGGCTAAAAAAGCGCATGATTGCTAGCATTAATTCAATGGATTGATCAAGAATAAATGCATAAGCGGTTTTAAAAAATGGCAACAATACAGCCAAGGGAAAGCAGAGTGAAAGTATCAATACGAAGCTAGAGAGTGACATTAAAAAAAGACCAGCCAATGGTGCATAATTTGGGTAAACATGGAAATGATAAATACTCAAGGGCAGGGTAGTGAGCGTTGCGCTAAGGCCTAAGGCTGTGCCTGACCAAAGATGCTGAAGAATGTTAGAACGCCATGACAAAAGGCTCTCTATTTGGGAATAATATAAATAGATGCCAAGTATCGCTACATAGGATAATTGAAATCCAATATCAAACAAATAACTAGGGTCGTAGAGCAACATACAAAACGCTGAAAAAAACAACAGGGTGAGTTGACTTCTTTGCAAACCAAAAAACTGAGCAAAGATGAGCAAACTAAACATGAAAACACTCCGCAAAACCGATGCTGAAAGACCAGTAATAAAGGCATAATACCAAATCAAGCCAAGCACTATCATATAAGCTTGTTTTTTTGAAATCCACCGAGCAAAAATTCCCATAAAATTCGTTAGCAATAAAATAAATAATCCGATATGCATTCCCGAAACAGCCAAAATATGCATAGAACCAGTGGCTTGAAAATAATACCTCAATTGCTGACTTATTCCATCTCTTTGGCCAAGGACCAAGGCCCGGGCAATTGCAGCTGAGGCCGAGCCTAAATTTAAAGCAAAGAGTTTTGACCATTTTTCTTTCAAAACAAGCATGCCGTTTGGTGTGCGCAGTTGGTTTTGATTGGCACAAGGCATGATGTTTGTTCTACTCACAAAACAGTCGTGAGCACAGCCCTTCCTTTCCATAAAGCGCTCTAAATCGAATGCGCCTTGATATGTCTCATTGACAATACGCTTAGGTTGACATCTGAGCCAATAACTTTTTTTTAGGGAGAGTGCCGTGGAATCCTTTAGGTAAATCTGAAGTGAGATACTTTTGAATCTTTCCTTATCTCGGAAAGTAAAAATTCCTTGTCCTTTTTGAAGCTTTTGTGTCTGTTCTATAGAATAAAAGCGTATTTGCCCCAGAACCTCTTTTGAAAAATGCATTTTCCGTAAAACACGGTAGGCTTTTTGTTTTTCAAAAAGTGAAAAAAAACCAAGCGCAAAGCAGCATGATATTATTGCGATATTGCGCTGCGACGGTATCCATAGACCAATGCAACTCAGCGTTAAAATAATTGTAAAAATATATGCACTACCTTCCGTTAAATTACGGTAATCGCCAAAGTAAATACCTAAAACAAATGGCAATAACAATGCAAAAAAATGCCAAAGTTGCTTACGAGCAACTTTTGGTTCTATTTCAAACATAAGCAGTAAATTATAAGTAAAATTTTCCTGCTTTGTATTTGATTTTTTCGGTTAATAAGTGTGGTCTTATGATGGCTTCAAGCGCTTGAGGTGAGGCGGCAAAATGATCTATGAGCTCACTAAGTGTGCGCGGCGAATGTAAAAATGTGAGCAAATCAGTCTCGTTCACCTGTAGCGGACTACATACATCGCAGATGCCACATGGGATTGCTTCTTGACCAAAATAGCTTAGTAGCTGAATCACACGACAGACTTTTGCTTTGCAATATTGCTCCATAGCTGCTACCTTACTTTGCATGGCTTCCTTTCTTTCAAGATAGATGGAGGGCTTTAATTTCAAATATGATTCAGCTAAACGCTCCCTGATGAGATACAATTGTGGCAGGCTACTTTTTTTGGATAATTCTATGATTCCGTTTTTTTGCATGAATTCTAATTGTTCATATAAACGGCTTGAAGATATTTTTAGTCTCTGAAGTAATTTATCCTCATGAATGGCTGTCATGTTTTCAAAAATACCAGGATAAGACCTCACTAAAGTTGCGCACAAGGTGTAATAGGCTTCATTTTGAATTTGAAAATGATACAACACCTCGTTATTGACGATAAACTGTATGCGCGTAGGTTGAAAAAAACCTTCAGAAAGACTTAAATTTCCATTTTGTTCAAGCAATTTGAGGGCAAAATATACCTCTTCATCTGGTAGATTAAAGGTCCGACAAAAATGCTTTAGATCAAAATCATAACGCTCCTCTTTGCCAGCACCTACAGCGACTTTTAAATAATTAAAAAGCGCTCTATACACAAAAGCAACGCGTTCGGCACTTGGGAAACTCCTTTTGAGTTGAAGTTGTAGTTTTTCTAAATCGCTCTTTTGATAGAGCAATAGGGCATAGGAAGGCAATCCGTCTCGGCCAGCTCTTCCGGCTTCTTGAAAATAGGCTTCAGGAGAACTTGGAACCTCGTAGTGTATTACAAAGCGAACATCTGGCTTGTCTATTCCCATGCCAAAGGCATTGGTTGCAACCATTATTTGAACTTGACCAAAAAGCCATTTTTGAAGTGAGCTTTTGCGTTCATTTGCTTCCATACCGCCGTGATATACCCCAACACTGATGCCATTTTGATGTAAAAGGAGGGCAAGTTCCTTCACCGATTTTCTCGTTTGGCAATAAATGATTGCACACGATTTTTCTCTTTTACAAAGTGCAATAATTTCAAATTCTTTTTGTTCGCTTTCTCTTACTCGATACGCCAAATTAGGCCTTGAAAAATCAGATTCTAATACCAAGGCCTTAGGCATTCCTAATTGTGATAAAATATCATTTTGCACGGCCTTAGTTGCTGTTGCAGTAAGGGCCAGCACAGGTACTTGAGATTGAAGTTTTCTGAGTTGAAGAATATTTCTAAAGGAGGGTCTAAAATCATGTCCCCATTCCGAAATGCAATGCGCTTCATCTACCACTAAAAGTGAAATTTTCATTTGTTTGAACCGCTCAATGAAAAGTGCCGACTGCATGCGCTCAGGAGAAGTGTAAAGAAAGTCGAGGCCACCAAATTTGGCGTTATCCAATATTTGATCTATTTCTCGGTAGCTGAGTTCGCTAGTGAGGGCGCGTGCGCGCAAGCCTTTTTTTTGCAAGTTGGCGACTTGATCCTGCATCAGGGCAATGAGCGGTGAAATCACGATACACAATCCTTCTCTTTGTAAGCCAGGTACTTGAAAACAAATTGATTTACCACCGCCCGTGGGCAACAATGCCAAGGTGTCTTGACCCCTCAAGGCCGCTTCAACCACAGGCTTTTGGGCAGGTCTAAATTGAGCATACCCCCAGTGTTTTTGAAGTAGGTCAAGTGCATGGTCCATAGCTGACATGTAACAAAGTTAAGGATTGCTTTTATACGCGCAATAAGTTGTTTGCTCCGTCATTATGTGGTATATTCGCACATCAATTAACAAGCTATGTCTGGAATGAACTTCCAATTTCCTGTAACTCACAATCCAAATAGCCAACTTGACGGCATCGACTGGAACAACCTTCCTTTCGGCAAAATATTTACCGATCACATGTTTGTCATGGAATATGCCGATGGTGCTTGGCAACAAGGTCAAATTGTACCGTTTGGCCCCATCAGCATGCATCCGGCTACTTCTGCAATCCATTACGGACAATCAATCTTTGAAGGCATGAAGGCCTACCGAAATCTTCAAAATGAGGTGGTGCTTTTTCGTCCAGAGTTGAATGCCCAACGCTTCTCGGAATCTGCTGCCCGTATGTGTATGCCCACGATTGCTGAAGATTTATTTTTAGAAGCAGTTCATCAATTGGTAGCACTTGATGCTGCATGGGTAACCAACAAACCAGGATATTCCCTATACATCAGGCCTTTTATGTTTGCCACAGATGAGTTTGTGGGTATCAAGCCCTCAGACACTTATAAATTCGTTATCATTAATTCACCTGTTGGTGCCTATTACGCCGAACCTGTTCGCGTTAAAATTGAAGAATTCTATACCCGCGCTGCAGTTGGGGGCGTAGGGCGCGCTAAAGCCGCAGGCAACTACGGGGCTTCTTTGTACCCGGCAAAATTAGCTCAGCAACAAGGCTTTCATCAGTTGGTTTGGACAGATGCCAAAACGCACACCTTCATCGAAGAATCTGGCACCATGAACATCATGTTTGTAATCAATGATACTTTGATTACGCCTTCCGAAGATTCCGACACAATACTGCGAGGTACCACCAAACGTACCGTCTTGGAATTAGCTGCTTCATGGGGGGTTCCTATTGAAGAGCGTGCCGTCACCGTTACAGAAATCATTGAGGCGCTCAAAAGCGGGACATTGCAAGATGCTTTTGGTGCAGGAACTGCGGCTACCATAGCCCATATATCTACCATTGGCTTTCGCAATGAGCTATTTGAACTTCCTGCAATAGAAAGCAGAACACTGTCGCTACGTATCAAAACCGAGCTAGATAATATTAAGTCAGGAGCCACCTCGGATACGCACCAGTGGGTTAGAAAAATCTGCTGATTTGTGAAATTCCAAGAGCTTGTGCATCTTTAAAACATGCGTATTGGCCTTCTTTTCTTTTTCATACTTCAATACTTTTTGGTAGATGCGCAAGTATTGCTTGTGGAATTCAAAGACGACAAGACCAATGAGCCAATTCCTAATGTAAGTTGCCAGGCCGAGTATTTTGTCGACGAAATAAAAATCGTCAAAACCAATATCTCTTCTCCAAAGGGGATCTTGTTGTTTCAGTTCACAGGTATAGAAACTAATCCTGGCTTGCTCATTTATGAACATCCAATCTATGTAAGTGGACAGAGAAGAATCATTTTAAATGCAGCGACCGACACCACCGTTTTACGAATCTTTTTGAAAGCACAAAGGGTGCAAGAGGTCAAAGAAGTGATATTAAAACCCAACAGACCTGACACCATATTTGCTTCAAAAACCTATAGTGTGGGTGATTTTGAACTTGGTGAGCAGGGGCAACTTTACTTGCTTACTTATGAAAAAAACCTCCAACATGATGCTCAATTACAATGCAGGCTGCAAGATTCTACAGTATTTATGGCTCAAATTCCGCAAAGGGCCAATGGCTTGTTGCGTGATTTTCGTGGGAATATACATGTTCAAACCGACAACACTATGTATGGCGTCCGTCAAATAGACGGCACTTTACAATTGGGAGCCATTCCAAAAGATTATTATTATAAATACATTGCTCCGGTTGTTGATACAAGTTTAACACGTCAATTCTATTCTAGCTACATGGAGATATATCCAGCATTTGAGTATGGGTGCTTGGATCTTTTAGACTCGACATACAAATCTATTTTACATATTCAAGACGACCTCATGATGGAGCTTTACAGGTCAGAATACAAATGGGTAGATGTTCGCACCAAACTTTGGGCAAAAAATTTGGAGCATCAAACGGGTATCGACGCAGAGATTTATGTTGGTGCCAATGTTTTTACACAATCCATCTATTATGAACCCGTATATGCACCGCTTTTTTTGGTACACGACACTCTCTTCATTTTTGACTACCCAAAAGATTTATTGCGAGTATATAATTTACATGGAGATCTGCTCAAAAGTATCCCATTATATCATCATTACCGGGCAAAACAAAGTGGGTTTCAAAAGAACCTACAACAAGACAGAAAAACAGGCTTAATTTATGCACTTTTTGAGCAAGATGGCTACAGCTATGTAGGTAGAATCAATTTAGCAAATGGCACCATTGAACATAAGGTACGTCTGGCTTTCAGGTATGTAGAGAAAGTGCGTATTTACAATGATGCTATATATTTTATTTACAGGCCCTTTGAATCGACGCAAAAGAAGTTTTTGTATAAACAAAAGCTTCCTTCCTTAGCTAATTAAGGTTGTAAAATCACTTGTATCGAAACTGGCAGGTGATCTGAATAACCACCAAGGTATTTAGAGCCTGCATAAGTTCTATTGGGAACTACCTGCCCTTTGTATTCGCTCAATAAAAAGGGCTCAGAATGTATTTTGCCGCTTTGTGTTTGCACTTGAAATTTTCCACTTAGGGCATTTTCAGAAACCATGATATGATCCAAGATGCCCCATTCATTTTTATAATTATAGGACCCTCCAAATTCTCCACTTTCTGCTGTGATCTGTGGAGAAAGCACGGAGGAAATCTGCCTAGGCGCCTTATCTTCAGGATAATCATTTAAATCTCCCATGAAAATAATTTTTGCTTTTGGCGTGTGCTGTTGGATAGAATCGATGAACTGCTTAGCATTATTGGAGGCCATTATTCGCCGAGGTTCGCTTTGTTCGGTCCCACCACGCCGACTTGGCCAGTGATTGACCATCACATAAATGATTTCCTTCTTGTATTTGAATTGTGCCCACAAGATATCTCTAGAGGTTGGTATCGTATCTCCTGGTAATACAAAACGCAGTTGGCCATAAGATTTCAATTTAAGCAAGTCTTGCCTGTATAGCAAACCCACATCGATACCACGGGCATCTGGGCTTTCAGTATGAACGATGGCATAGCGTTTATCGGCTCCTATGACATCCTGCAAAACAGCTCTGTTTTCAACCTCACAAACACCCATGAGCATCGGAAGCTGTAGGGTAGTCATTACTTGCTGAATGTGTGCGATTTTCTGCCAATACTTCTCTGAATTCCAATTGCTTAGCGCCTCAGGTAGAAATTCATCATCCTCGTTGGGGCCGTTGATCGTATCAAATAAGTTTTCTAAGTTATAGAAGGCTACTGTTTGAATTTGTTGCCCAAGAAATGCTGCTGGCCAAAAAGTCGCGAATATCACAAAAGTTAAAACCGAATTTTTCATACGAACCGTAAATATAATTGTTTTACCAGCTTCCTCCAGAACCACCGCCACCAAAACTTCCGCCACCAAAACCACCAAAGCCTCCGCTTGAAGATCCACCGAAGCCACCATGATTTGATCCAAATCCACCAAAATAAAAGAAACCACCTCCTGTTGAGCGGCCTCCCATTGTGGTGCCGCCTCCTCCGCGTTTGATCAATAAGTACAAGACGATTAATATAAATACCAAAGCAATAATTCCGCTCCCTAGGTCTCGTTGGTGAAATTGATCTCGATAGGTCTTTTCATTGATTTCTCCCTTGGCTAGACCAAACAAAACATCAAGTGCATTATTAATTCCTTTTGCGTATTGCTCTTGTTTGAAGGCAGGCAAAATTTCATATTGCACTATATCTTGACAAGCCAAATCTGTGATAGCAGCCTCTAGGCTACGCCCAGGGGCAATAAAAATTTGGCGACCGCCATTTTCTTGAGTTGGTTTGATTAAGATAACGACGCCGTTATTCTTATCTTTTTTACCAATTCCCCAAGCTTCACCTAACTGAGTTGCATAGTGCCACGGTTCGTCATTATTGATGTCATCAATAATGACGATGGTGATTTCATTGCTGGTTTCTTGTTCAAATTTATCGAGTCTTTGCTCTATTTGGGCCTGCTCATTGTCATTCAAAATGGCTTGAGCAGAATAGTTGTTTAAAAATCGAGGAGGGGAAAGGGGGCTAGGGTATTGTGCCTTAATTTGCAATAAGCCAAATAGATAAATAAAGATGAATAGTTGATATTTTTTCATCCGAAACTTATTTGATCTGGGAGCTCGTTCTGGTCATTGGCTTGCCATGGAAAGTACAAGGCGAGTTTTTCTGCAGCCAAGGTAATGCCGGCGCACAATCCTTCTTTAATTTCATTTTTTTGAAAATGTTCTTGCATCACATCCCTCACACTATCCCAAAAATTGCTTGGTACCAAAGCATCAATTCCTTTATCGCCAATAATGGCAAATTTTTTGTCTTGGTGAGCAAGGTAGATCAGTACTCCATTGCGCTGCTTGGTTTGTTGCATTTGCAATTGATGAAATACTTCAATAGCCCGATCTACTGGTGCTTTTTTACAATTGGCTTCTAAGTGTACACGGAGCTCGCCACTTGTTGTTTTTTCAGCCTTTGCAATGCAGTTAAGGATCTGTTTTTGTGCCTCTGTATCGATAATCAAAACTGAACCTTTGGTGCGTTTTCTGTTCCTTGAGCGGCCTCAAAGCCTGCTTTGCGCGGGAATTCTTCGCTGTTCAAGAAAAATCTAGCAAAGAAGCCACGGATATGCGTATTGTATTCTTTTACGGCCGCATTGTAGTAGTCTCGTTCGGTTTTAATTCGGTTTTCAGTACCCTCAAGCTGACCTTGAAACTTACTAAAATTTTCTGTCGAACGAATTTGCGGGTAAGCCTCATAAGCTAAATTTATGGCTGTATTGATTTTGCGCCCCATGAGTTCGAGGTCTTGAGGTGTTTGTGCATTTACGATCCCTGCTCTTGCCTGAGTTACTTGGGTGAGGATATCTTTTTCATTTTGTGCCGCACCTTTGACGGTTTCTAAGAGATTTGGGATCAAATCAGCACGTCTTTGGTAAGCTGATTGGACATTGGCAAATTTTTCGTCGAGTCCTTCTTGCAACCCAACCGCTTTATTGTAGAGATTGTAGTAGCCGAGAAATGCAAAGAGTACAAGTGCGCCTATAGAGGCCAGTACAACATAAAGTGGTTTCATTTTTATTGATTTTTATTTGTTGATTACCGTATCAAATAGTGTTCCAATTTACAAAAATGACATATTGACATGTTGTTTTTTTAGGCGTTTTTTACTTGTTGATAACTTTTGATTACTAATTAATCATTTTATTGATTATTAATTAATCAAAATATGTAATTTTGAGAAACCAACCAATCGAACTTTATTGTTTTACCTTTTAAATGGCAGTACCTATGGCTACGCGTCGTTCGATTGTTCATATGGACCTCGATACCTTTTTTGTTTCTTGTGAGCGGCTTTTGGATAGCCGCCTAAATGCTCAGCCTATTCTTATTGGAGGAACCAGCGAGAGGGGAGTAGTGGCTTCTTGCAGCTATGAAGCGCGGCGTTTTGGGGTCAGATCTGGAATGTCTATGAAAATGGCTAAAGAACGCTGCCCGGAAGCTATTTGCATCAAAGGAAATACCCATACCTACAGTAAGTTTTCTAGAATGGTTACTGAAATCGTCAAGGAGGCTTCTCCGGTTTATGAAAAAATGTCCATAGACGAGTTTTATATTGATTTTACAGGCATGGATCGCTTCTTTGGGATTTGGTCTTACGCCAAAGAGCTGCGTGCACGCATCATTAAAGAAACGGGGCTGCCTATTTCTTTTGGCTTATCCGAAAACAAAACCGTCTCAAAGGTAGCTACTGGTGAAGCCAAGCCCAACAATCAAATCCAAGTAAATTATGGCGCTGAAAAAGATTTTTTGGCGCCGCTTTCTGTGCAAAAGATACCAATGGTTGGCCCCAAAACTTACCAAATACTTTGCGGTTTAGGTGTCAAGAAAATTGGCACACTTCAAGCGCTGCCCCTTGAGCTTGTTGAGCAAGCCCTCGGTGAAAACGGTCGTCATATTTGGACCAAAGCACAAGGAGTAGATCGCAGCCCCGTAGAGCCTTACAACGAACGCAAATCCATCTCCAACGAACGCACTTTTCATCAAGACACCACCGACATAGCTAAACTTAGTGGAATTTTGGCTGCAATGGCTGAAAACCTAGCCTTCCAATTGCGCCGCGCCGGAAAACTTACCGGTACTGTTACGGTTAAAATTCGCTATGCAGATTTTCAAACCCAAACCCTGCAACAGCAAATACCCTATACCTCTGCTGACCATGAACTGTTGCCACTGGTTCAAGCACTTTTTAGTAGGCTCTATGTGCGCAGGGTTTTGGTGCGCTTGATTGGGGTGCGTTTCAGCGCTTTGGTTGGCGGCGCACATCAGCTTCAACTTTTTGATCAAGATTGCGCTTACCCAGCGCTCTACAAGGCTCTTGATCGTATCAGGGAGCGTTACGGAGATCGTGCTATACTCCGTGCAGCAGGCCTAGAAGCGCGTAGCATTGGGCACTACAATCCTTTTGATGGAGAGCCTCCTATTTTATTGGCAAATCGAAGCATTTAATTTTTAAGCTCTCAACCTTCATGCGTGCACATTCTTGTTTTAGTCTTGGCTATGGTATTCTTAAGCCAGAAGAGTTAGTAGATTGGGCTACAAAAAATGGAGAACAGCAACTTTTACTCACCGACATCAATCATACGGGGTCTGGCTTGGCTTTTGTGCGGGCCGCACAATCCAAAGGGCTCAAGCCTATTCTAGGGGTGGAGTTGCGCAATGGATTTGAATATGTGGCAACGCTTATTGCCTGCAATAATAACGGTTTTCAAATACTCAATAGCTACCTAAGTGAGCACCTCCTTAGTCACAAAGCCTTTGAATGGCCCTTGCCATATTTGCCCAACTGTTTGGTTTGGTATGCTTTTGATAAACAACCCCCGACCCTTCAAGACAATGAATATATTGCCGTACAGCCGATGCAAATATGGCAATGGCAAAGGCAGCCGCTTGCTTTTAGCACTGCCAAATACCTCGCAGACATCCCCATGACTTTTCGTCACAAACGAGACTTCAACACCCACCGTTTATTGCGTGCAATCACTACTAATTGCCTACTTTCAAAATTGCCCCCAACTTGGCAAGCCTCACCCACTGAGAAATTGATAACGACCGCCCAACGACAGGCTGCCTTTGCCGCTGCCCCCGAACTCTTGACAAATACCCACCACCTACTAGAGAAATGTCAGATTCAATTTGATTTTGGTCAAGAGGCCTCACCACAGCAACCCGCACACCTCTACGGCTCAAAAGAAGCCGACCTCCAAAAGCTCAAAGAACTATGTGCAGAGGGCCTAAGTTATCGGTATCAAACCATTACCGATGAAATCATTGCACGCATTGAAATGGAAATAGATGTCATTGCTCAAAAAGACTACCTGTCCTATTTTTTGATTACTTATGACTTCACTTCTTATGCGCGTAGTAAAGGTTATTTTTATGTAGGGCGGGGTAGTGGAGCCAATAGCCTGGTGGCCTACCTATTGCGCATTACAGATGTAGACCCTTTAGAGTTAGACCTCTACTTTGAACGCTTTATCAATCTTTACCGCCAAAATCCGCCTGATTTCGATATAGATTTCTCTTGGAAAGACCGCGATGACGTAGTAAGCTATATTTTTGCCCGCTACCCGCATGCTGCATGGCTCTGCACCTACAGCACTTTTCAATACCGAGCATGCATTCACGAGCTTTGTAAAGTTTTTGGCTTGCCTGCCGGAACAAGTAAAATGCTGAGTAGGGGAAAGGGCAGTTTGGCAGAGTTCTCTGAGCTCGGAGCACTGGTTTTGCGCTATGCCAAATACATAGAAGGCTTGCCTTCACATTTGAGCGTGCATGCGGGTGGAATTGTTATTAGTGATGGGCCTTTAGCTGCCTTTTCAGCTTGTTTTTTACCACCCAAAGGCTATCCGTGTACTCAATTTTCTATGCTAGAGGCCGAAGACATAGGTCTTTATAAATTTGATGTACTCAGCCAGCGTGGCTTGGGAAAAATTGCACAAGCCATGCAAATCATCAAGCAAACACACCCAAGTGCAACGCTAGAAGAAATACATCACATCAATACATTAAAACAAGACCCAAAGATTGCCACTTTCCTTAGAAAAGGATGGGCACTAGGTTGTTTTTACGTTGAATCACCCGCAATGCGCATGCTTTTGATCAAACTCAAGGTAGATAACTACCTAGGCTTAGTTGCAGCAAGCTCAATTATCAGGCCGGGGGTATCGCAATCTGGCATGATGCGTCAATACATTTTAAGGCATCGAGACGCCGCATACCGTCAAGACATTCACCCCTTGCTTTTGGCACTCATGCCCGATACCTATGGCGTTATGGTATACCAAGAAGACGTCATTAAGGTAGCGCATTATTTGGCTGGACTGAGCTTGGCTGAAGCCGATGTGTTGCGCAGAGGTATGTCTGGTAAATTCAGGTCAAGATCTGAATTTTTACGCGTTCAAGAAAGATTCATGACATCGTGCCAGCAAAGAGGGCATGACACTGATTTTGCAGCAAGTATTTGGAAGCAAATTGAAAGCTTTGCAGGCTATGCTTTTTCAAAAGGACATTCGGCTTCTTATGCAGTTGAAAGTTACCAAAGTTTATACCTCAAAGCACATTACCCCTTGGCATACCTCACCGCCTGCATCAACAATTTTGGAGGCTATTACCGCACTGAAATTTATGTTCATGAAGCACGGCGATTTGGCGCTCAAATAGAGGCCCCCTGCATCAATGAGGGTGCATTTGAGTGTGTCTTGAAGGCAGAACGCCTTATTCTTGGATTCAATTTGGTAGCTGGCTTAGAGGTGTTGCTCATGGATAAGATTTGCCAAGAACGTCAGAATAATGGCCTGTATACAGATTTGCAAGATTTGTTGAAAAGAGTGGCCGTTCCTCTTGAACAACTCAGTATTTTGATACGCATTGGTGCCTTGCGTTGTTTTGATAAACCGCGAAAAGCCCAGCTTTGGGAAGCACACTTTTACCACCATCGCAACGATCAAAATAAACACGAGAATGCATTATTTGCACTCAGAGAAAATAAATTTGAATTGCCAAAACTAGAAGAGCATCCTCTAGAACTTACCTTTGATCAGTTTGAGCTTTTGGGCTTTCCGCTCAAAGACCCATTTTTACTCTTGCAAAATCCGCTACCCAATAAATTCACTTTAGTAAAAAATTTTGATCAACACAAAGGAGAAGAAATCCTAACTTTTGGTTATTTAGTGAGCATAAAAAACACAAAGACCAGTAAAGGAGACACCATGTGTTTTGGTACTTTTTTAGACCCAAATGGCGAGCTCTTGGACACCGTACATTTTCCTCAAATTGCGGTGCGCTATCCATTTTATGGAAAGGGCGTATACCGAATTACAGGAAAAATAACCGAAGAATTTTCTTATTACACGCTAGAGGTGAGTACTTTAGAAAAATTACCATTTGCTGAAGATGTCCGTTTAGCTCTCGATTAAATGCACACCATCAACTAAAGAGACCTTTTCTATGCGCGGTGAAATTTGATAGCTGACGTGGTATTCACTAAACAAAGCATCCAAACAAGGCCAATCAAAATCAGATCTTGCCAACACTAGCAAACAACCTCCAAAACCTCCACCCATCATTCGCGCACCAAAAATACCAGGTAAGAGCAAAAGTCCAGACTGTAGAAAATCGACCTCAGGGCAGCTCACCTCGTATAAATCACGTAAACCTTGATGTGTTTCACTCAATAAGCACCCCAACTTATGGTACAAAGCAGGGCTAGCTAAGGCATTTAATTCAAGGGCAACTTGCCGCACTTGCTGTACGCGCGTCATTTCATCCAAAACGTATTGCAAGCGCTTTTGAACTGTACTGTCGAGATGGCGCATTAGTTCAGTCGCCTGAGCCGCCTGAAGATCTCGATAGTTTGCTAAGTCTGGAAATAATTCAAGTGCTTGTTCAAACGCCCTTTCTAATTGACTGCGCCTTTCGTTATAAGCCGACGTCGCCAAATTGTGCTTCACCTTGGAATCGATAAGAAATAGCTGGGCATCCGCAAGTGGCAAAGAAAAGGGTTCTATGACATGGCTGTGGCAATCAAAGGCAATTAAATGATCTGCTTTGCCCATTAATGAAGCCACCTGATCCATCAAGCCGCAATTTACACCTGCAAACTGATGTTCTGTTTGCTGAGCTATCAAGGCCAATTCCATTTTTGATTTTCCAAGACCAAACCACTCGTTGAGGCCAAAAGCAAAACCACAACAAAGGGCGGCCGATGAAGAAAGGCCGGCCCCAATAGGTATATTACTTGTAAAGCGGATACTGAGGCCTTTAAAATCCTTGCTGCGATTTAAAATATCCGTGTTCTCCAAACCTAAAAGAATGAGTACTCCTTTGAGGTAGACTTGCCAATCACTTGCCTGTGCCCGATATAAATCAGCAGGCTTACACTGCCATTGTTCACCCAAATCAAGGGCTTCCAAATTAAAAGTACATGAGGTAGATTCTTCGAAAAAAAAATCAATGTAGCGGTCAATAGCCGCAGGCAACACAAGGCCATGATTGTAATCGAGGTGCTCGCCGAGCAAATTGATTCTACCAGGAGCACGTACCGTAAGTTTTTGATGTTTTAGGGATTCCATATAATTTGATCTGTCAAACCCAATAGCCCTAAATTTGCCTTGATCAAAATTGGATGAGTCGGCGCCTCGGTTCTAAGTAATGCTGTAGCAATACCCGCCTGCATTTGTTGTATGGCTGGGCACATCAGTCCTGCATCTTGTGCTATGACACTAAACGTCACTTTGTGACTGTTATTTGGCACTAGAACACCGTTGGCATCAAGCAATTGGGCTCGGATAAATATTAAATCAGCTTTTGTGCTGTCAATTCCAATTTGCAGCGTATCTAAAAATAACTTTATCCTTGTGGGCTCTTGTGGTGTGTTTACTACCGCGCTAACTGCACGAATGTTTCTTTGATAGCCAATTGCGGTAAGTTTTCCAGCTTTGTAGCTAGGTATAGAAAATTCGAAAGGCGCGGCTTTTTTACCTATGATGCTGTCATTTAATGCTATTTGCACCTCAGAACAATTGGAAAAAACAGTAATGCTTGTATCAGATGTTGAGGTCCAAGAGGTGCCAATTTTAACAAAGGGCTCTTTAATTGGATCAAGAAGCTGACTTTTGTAGAAATCTACTGCATATTTTGGAAGCCTCGTGATGTCATAAATACCCGAAGCCTCTATATCAGGACTATAACCGCGATTATAATCAAAGCAAACCCAATTGGCCTCGCCAATGATATGCTCACCTTTTCTATTCGATAAACTAGCTTCCTTAAAGTTGTAGGCCTGTTGAAGTAGTGCTTTTTCTGAAGCACTACGAAGATGTCGGGAATTTCTCTCGCTTTGAGCAAGATCGGCAAATTGTGTTTGATTGAAGCCCGCATTTTGCGCATAATATTCCCAATCACCATATTCAGCTATGAGCAGCGCCTTTGCCTTAGGTGTATAAAGATTCCAATAATCTGGTGCCTTGGCATGTTGGCGCGCTGGTATAAAAACATCATAGCTTGGATGATCAATCCAGCCAGCTGTAAATGCAGTGGAGCCAAGCAACTCTTTAGCAATATGATTCATATCTTGAATAAACAAATCACTCATTTGGGTTTCATTGAGTGAGTTTTCCCAAAAAATAACACTCGGGTGGTTTCGATCGCGGAGTATCATGTTTATTAGATCCTCCTTGCATCTTTGTTCAAAGGGTGCAGGCCCAAAGAACTGCCAACCAGCTATGGCATCCATGACGATTAATCCCAATTCATCACAAGCATCATAAAAGGCAGGCGCTTGCGGATAATGCGAGAGCCTCACAAAATTAAAACCAGCGTCCTTTATCAATTGTGCATCGCGCTTGTGTGCATTGTCTGCAACCGCATAACCTACATATGGATACTCTTGATGGCGGTTGGTGCCACTTAAAAATAATTTGGAGCCATTTAAATAAAAGCCATCTGATTTTATTATTGCTTCCCTGATGCCAGCCTTGAAGCTTTGTTTTGCAATCGTATCGCTTGCAAGTATCGCTAAAATTTGGATTTCGTGAAGTATGGGGCTATCAGGAGACCACAATTCTGGTTGATTTACGATCAGTTTGCCCTGATAGTGTATCACACTTGAAGAATCTATGTATTGTGTATTGTTCAACTCGAATGAGGCTTTACCAATACTTGCCTTCACTTCAAGAGGCGAAATAATCCAGGAAGGGTCAAAATGTAAATCAAAATCAAGTTGTAGTTCGGCATTTTTTGCATCGGCATGCAGTGTTTGAAAAAAAGTGTTTTCAATTTCGATACCTCCAATTTCTTCAAGCCAAACATTTCTGTATATGCCAGCATGGTAATAAAAATCAAGATCCTTGATAGGTTTGCCCGGTGGGATGGTTGGATCTTCTCGGTTGTCTAGATAAACAACTAAAATATTATTTGAGTCTTTGAGAGCAGTGGTTAGATCAACTTTAAAAGGCAAGTAGCCACCTATGTGTTTGCCCATTTCTTGGCCGTTCAGTAGTACACGAGCCGTATGCATGGCTCCTTCAAAATGAATGAAAAGTTGTCTGCCGTTCTTAAGCGGGTAATCGAAATGTTTGCGATAAGTAACTTCTCCCAAAAATTGCTCTTTCATTACCAGAGGTTCTATGCGTGGGGTGTGAGGTAAACTTACGATTGCCACTGGATCAGTAGGTTGATGCTGAAACTCCCAATTATCATTGAAAAGCACCTTATTTTTTTGCCCAAAAAGACATAAGGGTAATAAAAGAACTAGTACTATAAAATTGTTTTTCATGAACCTTTCTCCCGCGACTTAGTATAAAAATGCATCAAGCGCTGCTGAAGGCTTGCCGTTGTCTTGCCAACAATTCAGCTGATAACCGCTCCAGGGTTTGGCGCCTTGCGGCTTCCAATAGAATACACCTTGGCACTGCTCATTTGGCACATCGAGCGCGGCACCAATGGTAGCTATCAACAATTCTTTGCTGTTTTCAACTTGCCAATAATCTCCCCCAACTTCAACGATCATAGTAGGCTTATGGTAACGCAAGGACATGTCCTTTAGGTTGGCACCCAAGTCATTTATCGTAACAGTGTAGTCTGATCCAAGCCAATACGGATAATAGGAGGCTCCTATGATGTCAAAATTGGCACCCTGAGCCTGCATTAAGTCGTAAAACCACCTGAACCTTGCATTGTCATTACCTTGATCGATATGGACAATGGTTTGAATGGATTGATCTACATCTTTTACAGCTTGATTACCTGTGTTGATCAATGCGGCAAGTTGAGCTGGATTGTTGATATGGCCCTCAGGCCAAAGCATTCCGCTGGGTATTTCATTTCCAATTTGCACCCATTTAGGAGTGACACCCATAGCTTTGAGTAGGTTGAGTGTATATTGCGTATGTGCATAGACGGAGTCTTTCAAAGATTCAAAAGGAACCGCTGCCCAAGTAGCTGGTTTGGCTTGGTGCGCGGGGTCTGCCCAAGTGTCGGAATAATGAAAATCAATCATTACATCCAAACCTTTAGCCTTTGCTCTTGCCGCCATAATTGCCGTTTCCTCTGGGCTACAATGGCCATTTGTTTTATGCGCACTTGGATGAACAAACACACGCAACCTGACTGCATTGATACCACGTGCCATTAACAAATCTATACAGTCCGCCACATTTCCATCTTCATCATAGAAAACATATCCTGTGGCTTCCATTTGAGAGAGCCAACTGATATCTGCGCCTCGAAAAAACGTAGTGGGAGTAGGCGCAACAGGTGGTTTAGGAATTTCTTTTTCCTTACAGGCTGCAAGCGATAAAGAAATGAATACGAATAAAAAAGTGAGCTTCATTGGCATTGTTTAAATTCAACGATTAGGGTGTTGGTTCTAGATTGCCCTTTAGGAATATAAATATCGCAAAAATTTATATGATTAGGGGCGTCTGGAGCGGCTTGTTGCTCCAAACATATGCCTGAATAAGCACCATAGTGCATGTTATTCTTGCCTTTTAAAGGACTTTCTCCACCAACGTATATCTGAAGGAATGGCTGATTGGTTGAGAAATTTAGCTCAAATCCATCATTGGCTCTTAATGATGCCTGATTTTTTAATTTGGCCGCGCGATAGGCATTGTCCAAGCCTTTGAATTTTAAGTGGAGTGCTAGAGGAGAGTTTTGAGTTTTAAGAATTTCACCTGTTGGTGTTTTGTCTGGATTTAAAGCCAATTCTCCAGATGCATCAATGAGCGCAGTGCAATCAAGTATACTTGTTGGATGCCCTCCTGGATTGAAATAGGAATGTTGTGTAGGGTTACTGAGCGTATCCTCAATGGCGAAACTTTCAATTTTGATCTCAAGTTGTGCTTCTTTTAAGGTATACGTAACCTCACAATAAAGCTCTCCGGGTAATTCGATCTGTTCATGCTTTGTATTGATTCCAAAGCAAACACTCGGGAAGGGTACATCAGTAGAGGAAACCAGCTCCCAATTTACATTGGAGAAATTTCGTTTACCTCCATGAAGTAAATTAGGCCCTTCATTGGCTTCGAACTTAAAAAAATCATTTTTCCAAGGAATACTTGCTTTGGAAATTCTTCCTGCAATAGGCCCAACTATCGCACCAAAAAAGGCACTTTTCCCATCATCAAACAACTTTTTATAATCTTCCCAATTATCATAGCCCAATACGATATCACGTTTTGGAAAGCCCGGATGGTTGATGATAAATTCTTGAAGTGTACACCCAAAAGAAGAGATTTTAATCTTAGCTATAGCGTTCGACAAAAGGCATTCATGTACAGGCTTTGAATCCACTTGTCGATTCAAATCTAGAATCTTAGTTTGTGCAATCATTTTGATAACCACTTGCTAAACATTTTTTGCCATTTGGGTAAAAATAGCCCCATAAGTGGCACTAAGATTACAGTTAGTGTGAGTGTCTTCAATAGCTGATGCCAATCCTTCATGAGTGGGAATAACAAAAAGAATAGGATATTGATAAGTGGGTAAATAAAAAGCCATGTCAATAACATGAGCTTCCATTTGGGAGCTTGCTTAGAGTTCATGAACAAATTTATCAAAATCTATCATTCAATTTCATTAGGATACTTTCTCGTATGTAACATAAGTTACAATCTGTTTACATTATTAACTTTTATTTTATATTCATCATAAATTAAATTTATTAACCGACTATTTATGAAAGAAAAACACCAAATTGTCATTATAGGAGGGGGGAATGCAGGGCTCTCTGTTGCCTCACAATTGTTAAGAAAGGATAAGTCCTTAGATATAGCAATCGTTGATCCTGCAAAGAAACACTATTATCAACCGGCTTGGACGCTTGTTGGAGGCGGTACATTTGATATCAGCACTACCGAAAGAAATGAGAAAGACGTCATTCCTAAAGGCACAACGTGGATACAAAAGGGCGTGGTGAGTTTTCAGCCTGAAGCGAACAAAATTACCTTGACGGATGGTGCCCAATTGGCTTATGACGCACTAATTGTAGCCCCAGGAATTCAACTCAACTGGGATGAAGTCAAAGGCTTGAAAGAAAATCTAGGTAAAAATGGCGTATGTTCAAACTATAGCTTTGAAACTGCACCTTACACCTTTGAGTCTATAAAAAACCTAAAGGGTGGTAAAGCTATTTTTCATAACCCTCATACGCCAGTTAAATGCGGCGGCGCACCACACAAAATTATGTATTTGGCTGCTGATTATTTTCGCAAGCACGGTGTATTGAACAACATCCAAATAGAATATTGGAGTGGTGCTGGCAGATTATTTGCTGTCGAAAAATATGAAAAAACCTTGCTTAAAGTATGTGAGCGAGCAAGTATTGGCTTGAATTTTATGCAGAAATTAGTTGAAATAGACGGAGAAAACAAAAGAGCGAAATTCGTTGGCTTTGGAGAAAATAACAAGGATGTTGAAACTTGGGTTGAATTTGATATGATCCATGTCACGCCTCCACAATCAGCGCCAAATTTTATCAAAGAAAGCCCACTGGCAAATGCTGCCGGATGGGTTGATGTGGACAAACACACCCTGCAGCATGTGAAGTTCGCTAATGTATTCTCTTTGGGAGATGCTTCTGGCTTACCTACTAGTAAGACCGGGGCAGCTATTAGAAAACAAGCCCCCGTATGTGTTGCCAATGTCATTAGCTTCTTGGGTGGTGTGGATATGGCCGGCAACTACAATGGGTACACAAGTTGCCCGCTTGTTACTGGTTATGGAAAATTAGTGTTGGCTGAATTTGATTACAACAATAAGCCGCAAGAAACCTTCCCATTTGATCAAAGCAAGGAACGTTGGAGCATGTTCGTACTTAAAAAATATATCTTACCTTGGATGTACTGGGCGAAAATTCTTCCCGGAAAAGCATAAGTTTTCTCAGTTAAGAATAATATTAAAAAAGGAGCCCCGGCTCTTTTTTTAATGCATTCTTATTGAAGTGCCTGACTAATATCTGATATCAAATCTTTTGGGTCTTCCACGCCAATGCTCAAACGAATTAATTTTTCAGTGATATTCATCTTTATTTTATCCGCTGGCGGAATGTCAACGTGAGTCATGGTAGCGGGGTGTTCAGCAAGGCTTTCTGTCGAACCCAAGCTCACAGCTAATTTGAAAAGTTTTAAATTATTTAGAAACTTAAAAGCAGTTTGCTCATTGCCTTGTATATCAAAACTGATCATGGCACCTGGACCCAAGCATTGAGCTTTAAAAATCTCCTGAGACTGCTGTGAGGATGAGCCTCCCTCGCCTAAAAAATAAACCTTTTCAACCTTTGGATGACTACTCAAGAATTTGGCCACTTCAATGGCATTGGCTTGTTGACGTTCCATGCGAATTTGTAACGTTTCCAATGAGCGCAGAAGCATCCATGCCGTATGGGGTGAAATCATATTGCCTAAAAAAGTACGCAAGGTTTTTACACGTCCGATCACTTCACTAGTGCCCATTACTGCACCTGCTATCAAATCAGAATGCCCACCTAGGTATTTGGTAGCAGAATAGACTGCAATATCAGCACCTAAAGAAAGTGGTTTTTGCCACAAGGGGCCAAGGTAGGTATTGTCTACAGCCACGTAAACTTTTTGCTTATTTTTTTCGGAATATTCATTGCCCAAGCAGACCATATCAAGAATCGAAAATAAATCATTGGTAGGGTTCGCAGGAGTTTCTATATAAATAAGCGCTAAATCCTTGGATTTGCCACTCGCTTCTATTTTGTCAATGATGTTTTGCTTCGTTTCATTGACTCCAAATTCAATAAAATCAATCCCAAATTTTGTAAGTACATGATGAATGAAATGATGCGTACCACCGTAAACTGGTGCCGAATAGAGTAACAGTGCACCTGGCTTAAGAAATTCAAGCAGCACCGTAGAAATGGCACTCATTCCTGATTCAAAAACCGCCGAACCTGCCGCTGCATCCCACAAAGAGAGTCGGTCTTCTAATATTTCAAGGTTTGGATTGTTAATGCGACTGTAAATAAGGCCCAATTCTTCATTGGGTTTGCTTTGTCGATGCCCGTAGGCCAATTCGAAAAAATCTTTACCTTCTTCGGCAGATTCAAAAACAAAAGTGGAGGTTAGAAAAATGGGGCACTTAACAGCACCTTGACTGAGCTCAGGTTTGTATCCATGGCTCATCATTAGACTTTCTGGTTTCATTGTAGCGTTGTTGATGAGCCGTAAATTTAGTGCTTCTTTTTTTAATAGTTTTGAGTTTAACTTTTATTCACACATGATACCGACATTTGCATCATGAAATTTTCGATACTATTTTTTATCTGCCTTATTGTAAATCCGTCTAGCCATTCACAAGTTTTGAACGGCCCTATGATAGGTCATGTCACCTTTAATGAAGTGAATTTATGGGTGCAAACTGCTAAAAGTCAGAAAGTTGGATTTGCTTACAAAATTGCAAGCCCTAGTGTAAAGCAGTGGAATTTTACAGCAACAGAAATAACAAACTCAGCCAATGCCTTTGTTTATAAAACAACCCTTGCCAATCTTGTTCAAGGCGCTACTTACACGTACCGCGTGGTGATTGATGGTAAAATACAAGAATCCAGGGGCGTCCAACAATTCACTACCCAACAGCAATGGGCCTACCGTACCAATCCGAAAGATTTCTCATTTGCTTTGGGGTCTTGCACCTATGTCAATGAAGAGCAAACCGATAGACTCAATCAAGTCTACGGTGGCGATTATCAAATTTTTAATCAAATCGCCCCTCACACCCCATCCTTTATGCTTTGGTTAGGCGACAATATTTACCTGAGAGAATCTGATTGGTCCTCCAAAAGCGGGCTCCAATATCGATACACCCACACCAGAAACATCGCAGAAATGCAAACACTTTTAGCCAATGTGCCGCAATATGCCATCTGGGATGACCACGACTTTGGGCCCAATAATTCAGATGGAAGTTTTATCAATAAAAAACTCAGCAAGGAAGCCTTTGATTTGTTCTGGGCCAATCCTACAACTCAACCAGAGGGTGTTTCTGGAATCACCAATCTTTTTGATTGGGAAGATTGTCAGTTTTTTCTCCTAGATAATCGTTATAACAGAACGCCCAATGAACGAAAAGATGGACAACGCACTATTTTGGGCCGAGAACAATTAGATTGGTTCAAAAATGCTTTACTCAATAGTTCGGCAAGCTTCAAGTTTGTGGCATTGGGTGGTCAATTCCTAAATACTGCTCCTGTATTTGAAAATTACAGCGCCAATGGATTTGCCCAAGAACGGCAAGAAATCATAGATTTTATATACTTACATCAAATTAAAAATGTAGTCTTTCTTACCGGTGATAGGCACCACAGTGAATTGAGTGTATTACAACAAGAAGGCCAACCTACTATTTATGATCTCACTGTATCACCCCTCACTTCTGGAGTACATGACGCAAGCATAGAGGCAAACACCTTGCGCGTGAAAGGTAGTCATATTGCCAAACGAAATTACGGCGTAATTCATATCAAAGGAATGCATAAAAGTAGAGAACTTCAAATCAATCTCCATGATTCTAATGGTGAACTACTTTGGAGTCAGTCTGTTTTTGAAGAATAAAATATTAAAAAAATAAAAAAATGCAAGTTTGTGTTTATTGCGCTTCAAGTGGGCGCATTCATTCGGATTATTTTGAGGCGACTTCGAAGCTTGCTCATTTATTAGTGGAGAAAAATATAAAGGTAGTATTTGGCGGAGGTTCTTCTGGTTTAATGGGTCAACTTGCCGATAGCGTATTGGCTGCCGGGGGGCAAATAAAAGGCATCATGCCTCAATTTATGAATGAAGTAGAGTGGGGGCACCGCGGGGTTTCGGATTTTGTATACACTGAAAGTATGCATGAGCGAAAAGCAAAATTTTTAGAAGGAACTGATGCGCTGATCACCCTACCAGGAGGCCCGGGTACCTTTGAAGAATTGCTAGAATCTATTACACTCAAGAAATTGGCGCAGTTCACTAAACCAATCGTAATTTTAAACACCCGCGGCTATTTTGATGCGTTTCACAACATGATGCAACAGGCTGTTAAAGAAAATTTTATGATTGATGATTTAAAGTATTTATATACAATTGTTAATACTCCTGAAGAAGTAATTCCTGCTATTGAAAATGCACATCTTTGGCATAAAGGATTGCGAGATGCAGGCAGTTTGAGATAAAAAATAACAAATGAAAAATAAACGCCTCAATTTCGTTGACCGCTACCTAACGCTATGGATCTTTTTGGCCATGGGCATAGGAATTACGCTTGGTAATGCATACCCGTCGATAAATCTATTAATTGATCAATATTCCCTTGGCACCACCAATATTCCATTGGCTCTTGGTCTGATCATTATGATGATTCCGCCCTTGGTCAAAGTAGATTTTAAAAACATCCCCGTTGTATTTAAAAACAGAAAACTACTTTTCATTTCTCTTTTCATCACCTGGATTGTTGGTCCGTTTTTAATGTTTCTCTTAGCTACCACGATGCTCAAAGACCAACCCGAATACCTCACGGGCTTAATTATCATTGGGCTTGCTCCTTGTATAGCGATGGTTATTGTATGGAATGAACTAGCGGGTGGCCATAGAGAATTTGCCGCTGGTTTGGTAGGCATCAATAGCTTATTACAGGTCTTTTTCTTTTCGGCCTATGCATACTTTTATCTTGAAATCATGCTGCCGCTATTTGGATTGGATTCCATTGAAATTAATTTAAGCTTTTTGGAAGTAGCCAAAACAGTGGGCATCTATTTAGGTCTTCCCTTTGGTATTGCTGTCTGCTTAAGATTCTGGATATTAAAGAAAAAGGGCGAGACTTACTTGAACACCAAATTCATTCCGAGAATTTCCCCCTTTACTCTTTATGCTTTACTTTTCACGATCATTATCATGTTTAGCCTCAAAGGACAGCTCATTACAGAATTGCCCATGGACGTAATAAAGGTGGCACTTCCCTTAGTGATCTTCTTTTTGGTCATGTTCTTTTTAATGTTTTTTGTTGCTAAATGGTCGAAGGCAAATTATGCAGAAACGGCAACAGTTGCTTTTACGGCCTCTGGCAACAACTTTGAACTGGCTATTGCTGTGGCTATCGGTGTTTTTGGTTTGAATTCAGGGCAAGCATTCGCGGGTGTAATTGGCCCATTAGTAGAGGTACCAGCGCTTATTCTTTTGGTAAAAGCAAGTTTGTATTTGAAAAAGTATTTTTTATGAAGAAAAACATTTTGGTGCTTTGTACAGGCAATAGTTGCAGAAGTCAAATCGCAGAGGGGTACCTCCGTTATTTCCATGGTGATTCAGCTCATGTATATAGCGCAGGCATAGAAACTCACGGCCTCAATCCAATAGCCATTTCCACTATGAAAGAAGATGGCATTGATATAAGCACCCACACCTCAAATCATATTGACGAATACCTTCATATTCCTTTTGATTTGATATTGACCGTTTGCGACCACGCGAGCGAAGGCTGCCCAATTTTTCCGGGAAATGCACGACGCGTTCATCATAATTTTAATGACCCAGCAAAAGCCATTGGAACTCAAGAAGAGATAATGGCTGAATTTAAGAGGGTGAGAGAGGAAATCAAGGAATTTTGCCGCTTGCTTGAAATTTAACTCCCCATTCTAAAAGCACCTATTTTAATTCAAAAGAAAACCCCGCAATAGCGGGGTTTTTAGTTGTAAAAATAAATAATGAGAAAACGCTATTGGATGTCAAAACGATCTGCCATCATTACTTTAGTCCAAGCAGCAATAAAGTCTTTTACAAACTTTTCTTTGGCATCTGCACTTGCGTATACCTCTGCAATTGCGCGGAGCTCTGAATGAGACCCAAAAATTAAATCTGAGCGTGTAGCTGTATAAACGACTGCGCCAGTTTGACGATCGCGACCTTCAAACAACTCTTTATTTTCATCGATTGGCTTCCATTCATAATTCATATCCAATAGGTTGACAAAAAAGTCATTCGTTAATGCGCCTACCTTTGAAGTAAAGACACCTTTATTTGAGTCGTCAAAGTTGGTACCTAGAACCCGCATACCCCCTAAGAGTACCGTCATCTCAGGTGCAGTTAGATTTAAAAGTTGGGCTTTATCAACCATTAATTCTTCGGTAGAAAGAGTATATTGAGCTTTTTTGTAATTACGAAAAGCATCAGCCATGGGCTCAAGCACAGCAAATGAATTGACATCAGTTTGTGCTTGAAGAGCATCCGTTCTGCCGGGAACAAATGGAACCGAGGCATTAATACCTGCAGCTAAGGAAGCCTGTTCAATGCCCAAGGCACCACCTAAAACAATAAGATCGGCTAAAGAAACTTTCTTATTCTTGCTCTTGGCGTTAAAATCATTTTTTATTTGAGTATAAACACTCAATACCTTGGTTAATTGAGAAGGATTATTCACGGCCCAACTACGCTGCGGTTCAAGAGCTATACGAGCGCCATTGGCACCGCCACGACGGTCAGAATCACGGTAGGTTGATGCCGAAGCCCAAGCCGTTTCAACAAGTTCACCAACAGTCAATCCTGATTTTTGGATTTGAGCCTTGAGATTAGCTATATCAGTAGCATCGATAATTGCATGATTCATTGTAGGGATTGGATCTTGCCAAAGGAGGTCTTCAGTGGGAGCCTCCGGGCCAATGTACCTTGTTCGCGGACCCATATCACGGTGGGTGAGTTTAAACCAAGCTTTAGCAAAGGCCTCTTCAAATGCTTTGGGGTCGTCCATAAATCTTTTGGAGATCTCACCATAAACTGGATCGAAACGTAGAGCTAAGTCTGTGGTAAGCATAGTTGGTTTATGCTTGACATTAGCATCAAAAGCATCGGGAATAAATGCATCTGCATCCTTGGCAACCCATTGTTTTGCCCCTGCGGGGCTCGTCGTGAGTTCCCATTCGTAACCAAATAATATCTGAAAATAAGCGTGGGTCCATCGCGTTGGTTGAGAGGTCCAAATAACCTCAAGCCCCGATGTAATGGCATCTTTGCCTTTTCCGGACTTGTAACTTGAAGTCCAACCAAAACCCTGTTCTTCAATCGATGCGGCCTCTGGCTCTTTTCCAACATGATTTGCAGGCCCAGCTCCATGGGTTTTTCCAAAAGTATGGCCACCAGCAATGAGGGCAACTGTTTCTTCATCGTTCATTCCCATTCGGCCAAAAGTTTCTCGGATATCCTTGGCAGAAAGCAGTGGGTCTGGGTTTCCGTTTGGCCCTTCTGGATTGACATAGATCAGTCCCATTTGCACCGCTGCAAGCGGATTTTCTAATTGACGACCTTGGGCATAGCGTTGGTCGTCAAGCCATTTGGTTTCTTTACCCCAATAAACATCTAACTCAGGTTCCCAAACATCTTGGCGGCCTGCAGAGAAGCCATATGTTTTAAAGCCCATTTCTTCCAAAGCCACATTTCCTGCCAAGACCATAAGATCGGCCCATGAAATTTTATTCCCATATTTTTGTTTAACAGGCCAAAGTAATCGGCGGGCCTTATCTAGGTTGCCATTATCAGGCCAACTGTTTAAAGGCGCAAATCTTTGCTGACCTGCAGATGATCCGCCACGGCCATCACCGGTGCGATAGGTTCCTGCACTGTGCCAAGCCATACGAATGAATAATGGTCCATAATTACCAAAGTCGGCGGGCCACCAATCTTGAGATTCTGTGAGCACCTTTTTAATATCTGCTTTGAGCGCGAAGTAGTCTAGTGTCGAGAAAGACTTCTTGTAGTCAAAATCAAGACCCATCGGGTTTGATAATTCAGAATGTTGGCGTAAAATTGATAAATCAAGCTGATTGGGCCACCAATCTCTATTTGTTGTGCCATGAGGGTTTACCATAGGATTGACATGCGCTGCCTGATCGGGTGGAATTGGTGCGTTTGCTCCATGCATTACCGGACATTGCCCAGAAGGTGCAGGGGGTGGTGGAGGTGGTACCCACTTTTTATTTTTTTGAGCTAAAAAATTAAATGCAAGACCAATACTGAATAGTAAAAAATATTTTTTCATGGGATACTGATTATCGTTCGATTCAAATTTAAAACGATTTAGCCATCGAATACATCAATAGTTTTTATATCACCATAGATAATATCTATCTGATGATCAGTTTATGAAAATCTGAAGATTGATCTATATTTACTAAATAGATTCCACTACCCAGAGCACAATCGATTTTGTTATTTCCGGGCGCTAAAATACCATGCTGAAGCTCTTTGCCTTCTAAATTGATCATATGATATTCAATTGGGAGAGCTAGGGGGTTTACGACATTAAAAAAGTCTGCTGTCGGATTGGGCCAAATACGAAAGCCTTTATGAGCATTTTCAGTAATGGCTACATCACCAATCTTTAATGGGACGGTATTGGTGCCAATTAAATTCATGTTTCTCAAATCGTAATAAGTGGCCGTTAGAAAGCTGTCAATAACGATATTTCCATTCAACAGTAAATCATAGCGCTCTCCTGGATACAAACTCACTTCACTTACATTGGGCATTGTTGGCACTGGCCTTCCATCAGATAAAATCAATTGCGCATCAATAGAATTTGGCCATGAAAATGTAGTTTTACCATAACCAATATTGGCCAATCTAAGTGCAAATTTTTCTCCAACATTAGATACAATATCTTGATCACCATCGTGTAGTTGAGCACCAGATTTACCATTTAACATGAAATAATTGGCCTCAAATAGATTAAATGGCCCAGGCGAGATAGGATTATTATTCCAGTCCAAGTCGAATTCTGAACTTAAAAAAGCATACTCTTGCTGATAGACTGGTGTATTGGTGTGCAGTGTTCCGGGTCCTGTGCTCGGATCAATAATGACTAGGCCATACATTCCCATGGCCACATGTAGGGGCGTAAGCACATGACAGTGATAAATAAAGGTTCCTGCATGCGTACATTTAAATTTATAATCATAAGTCAAATTTGGACCAATTTCTAAAGAAGTATGAGGCACCCCATCATTGGCCTGATTGGCATCTAAGCCATGAAAATGAATCGTATGCATCTCCGGCGAATTGTTTTGAAAGTGAACAATGGCACTATCCCCTTGAGTGAATCGAAGCACGGGCCCTGGAACAAATACTTTATTTCCGGGGTTAGGAGGGGTGTTGTCGCCGAAACCCCAAAATTGCACATCGTTACCATTATCCAAAGTTACAACCCCGTTCATTCTAGCCTGCAACCAATACTCTGTAATGGGTTGAGCAAAAAACGCACTGCTTTGAAAAAAGAAATATAAAAATAAAACACTTAAATACTTCATTGTTATGGAGTTACATTTAACATTGACATCATACCTCCACTGTAGCCACCTGTTGTTGTTACAGCCGTAAGATTGTGGTCATGAACAGGGTAGGTGCCCATTTTATCCGGAATCAGTAAGAGCAACATACCATCTTGAGGAAAAACGGGTGCAGAATCTTTTTTCCAAGCTACTTGGCTAGGGTTTTTTGTACTACTTAAAATTTCAAAATGGTAGCCATGAAAATGCAAAGTATGTACCATATTTCCAGAATTCAACACAGCGATATAAACACTATCTCCAACATGAGCATTGACTATACCAAGCGTGTCATTCATATTCAGCGGATAGTCATATCCATTGATACTAAACAAATTGGGTCTGTAGGGGCTCGGGAAGCTCTGTTGAGATAAATTTGCTACCGCTCCGCTAAGTGCTGTTTGCATTTCATACAAATTCCAAAAATAGCGCTGTGCTGCTGGTACTCCGGCAATGACTGCAAAACTTCCTCCAAGCGTTTTGGCTGAAAAATCTGTAGCTACCAGTGCATACACTTTTTGCTGATCGAAAGTTCGTGTAAGGGTAATGGAGCCAAGAGGTGACAGCACCACCCCAGATGCAAAATCATTCCATTGCAACTCATGTGCAATGGTGTCTAGATTGATGATCTCAATGTTCAGGCTTGTATTGAGATCCACATAGTAAGGAGCCGCTTGAAGGTTCATTGCGGGCTCGAGACTTAGGATACATCTGTAGGTATTGACTGTGCCTATCTGATAGTTATCAGTTTTCATGTATATTGTCAACGCTAAGAAATGTGATACAAAACCTAGTTGCAAGAATGAAAAAATAAACAAGCGCATAATTGGTAAAATTAATCTTTATCTTAAAATTTGAAAGGTTATGAGCAATGGGAAGTGATCAGATGGAAAACTCAAACCGAATGTTTGTTTGTCTACAACACTTGAGCGCGTCAAAATGTTTGAAGATCCAAATAGGTAATCAATGCGCTTGTCATCTAAGGGGCTTGAAGTAAAAGCATTGAAGGTATTTTCAGAACATAGCTCTGGATGTCTTAAACTACAAGACAGATCTCTAAGTTGGGATTGAATCAACTGAATTCCTTGGTCCGTTGGTTCCATATTGAAATCACCTAGAAGTAATACAGGGGCATCTTTTTCTTGGAGATTTGCGGCAATTTGATCCAAAATCAATTCTGAAGATTGAAAGCGCGCCTCAATGCCGACATGATCAAAATGAGTATTGAAAACCCAAGTCAGTTCACTATTCAACTTATTTTCAAATAGTGCGTAGGTGCAAATTCTATTTAAAGCCGCATCCCAGCCTTTAGAGGGTATATTGGGAGTAGGTGAGAGCCAAAAAGTGCCACTGCGCAGCAAATCAAATTTTGTGGTGTCATAAAAAATAGGAGAGAACTCACCTTTGTCTATGCCATCATCTCTTCCAACTCCAACATCCTTGTATGAGGGCAATAAGGAGCTTAGATCATCTAATTGATTGATAAGCACTTCTTGAAAACCAATAATGTCAATTTCGTTTTTTAAGACATATTGTGAAATAGGTACTTTCCTTTCTGACCAATCATTGGCCAAGTCTGTATGGCCGTCATAGCGAATGTTGTAGGTGGCTACTGTTGTTGATTGCGAAAACAACGGATTTGAAATCCAACACGCAACAAGACAAAAGACCCAAAACTTTAGGATGCAAATCATTACATAAAGGTAATGATATCTGGATTATTTTAAGGTTTTACAACACCCAATTCCTTTTCAATGATTTCTTTCAAAGTACCTTTTGGCAAGGCGCCAGCCTGCATCATTGGTTGTTTATTTAAAGGAATGAACAACATGCTCGGGATACTTCGAATCTGAAATACAGCAGACAATTCTTGCTCCACCTCAGTATCTACTTTGTATATTACAAGGTTATCATATTCATTACTCAATTCTTCGAGAATAGGAGCAACCATTTTGCAGGGCCCGCACCAGTCTGCGTAAAAATCAATGATTGCAGGTTTATCCCCTTTAAATTTCCATTCTTTTTGAGTGGTATAATCAAATACTTCATCTAAAAACATTTGATTGGTAAGTTGAATTGTAGGCATATCTCTTATTTTAAAGCAAAGTTACAAATGCCATACTCGTTGAAATGTAACTTGGGTTGCAACTATAGATTAGCCATGGCATTGATTTGCTTATTGTGCAATATAGCCACGCCGGGTACTGGCTCTTTGAGGCCATTGATCATTGCACTGCCAATACGACTTGTAGTGGTTACGGACTTCATTTTTTTGAAAAGCGGAAACAAGGGCCGCATGATTCGGTAAATTGTATTGTACCAATTGGTTGCCGATTGAATGCCATCTTCAGGAAGTATCATACCTGGACGAAAGAGCAACACTTGATAGAATCCTTTATTTCGGATATAATTTTCTGTTTTTCCCTTCACTCTTGCCCACATTTGACGTCCTTGCTCCGTTTCATCGGTCCCTGTTCCAGATACATAACAAAAAGTGCTCTTCGGATTCAACTCATAACAGATATCAGCTAATAGCTTGGTATATAAATAAGTTTTTTCGGTGAATTCTTCCTCAGACATCCCAAGTGAGGATACACCCATGCAATGGTAACATGCATTAATTTCTCCAATTTGATTCTCTATAGATAATAAGTTAGAGAAATCTTCTAGAATAATTTCTTGAATTTTAGGATTTGAGATTCCTACGGCTCTTCTGCTAATGAGGATTATTTTCTCAACGGAGGCATCTTTCAAACAACTGAGCAGCACTCCTTTTCCCACCATGCCGGTGGCACCAGTGATGATTATTTTTGACATAGTACAAAGATATCAAAACGAATGCGAATGAAAACTACCTACTTCAGCAATCATGCTGTGGTAATATCGATACCATTTGCTCTGCCCAAGTGCTTTGGCTTTTTGGTGTATAGGGTGCTTTGCCCATTCTTTAATGGCCTCTTTATTTTGCCAATAACTTATAAAAGTACCACGCCCGTCGTGCTTCATGCTTTCGTAGCCCAAAAATCCAGGTATTTGCTTCACTAAGTCTAGGGTAAGCTCATCATATTCCAAATACCCATCAAGGTCATCCGACAAAAAATAATTAAAAATGGATGCAAAAAACGGTGCCTGGGGCGGGGTGGAGGTGTGCCAATTGATCATAGATTTTTTTTGAATACAAACATAATCTTTAGCTTTGAATCATATTTATAAAAAGACAAAGATGTCTACCACATTTTCAATTTGCCTCTGGCACCAAAACGCCAAAGAAATGGCCGCCTATTACCAAGAGATTTTCAAGGATTTCAAACTATTATCTGAAAACCCAATGGCATCAGTCTTTGAAATGAATGGCATTCGCATGATGTGCTTAAACAATGCTGTGCCAAACGTTTCTTTCAATGAGAAAATTTCATTCGTACTAACCGTTGATACACAAGAAGAAATTGATTACTACTGGAATCGTTTTTCAAAAGAAGGCAAAGAAGGGCAATGCGGTTGGATAGAAGATAAATATGGTGTGTCATGGCAGGTTGTGCCTAGCATCTTGGGTAAACTCATGACCAACCCCGAAACCGCCCCAAAAGCCACCTATGCTTTTATGCAAATGACTAAGTTTGATATTGCTAAGTTAGAAGAGGTAGTGCGGTAAGCAATTAATCTTAACTTTAAACCAAACCCTAAATGTCAAACGATGGATTGGTACATGAAAAATAGATGGTGGATTTGGACGGTTACAGGTGTATACCTAGCTTACAGGATATTTGTGAGCATTTATTACATGCCGGAGTAGACTACGCTACAAAACAAATTCCCTTTGGAATAACTTTTCCCTTGGTCCCTTTTGAATTTCTTCACGGTACTCATCGAAAGAATGACGAGGTCAACTCATTTTGATTACTTCAGAAGGTATTGAAATTGTCGTTTAGAAAAATATAAAACAAAAAAATAGCCTCACGTTTCCGCAAGGCTTTTCGCTTCCCCTGTTATTCAAAGTTGCAGCACAACCAAGTCTTTTAATGAAAGAGTTAATGAATTAAATTAATATTTATTAAGATAGGATTTAATTGATTTTGCTGTATCCAAAACAGTCTTTTCAAAAGGTATGGGCCGCCAATCAAATGTTTTCATTGTGAAAGACACATCACCATTATATGTTTTACCAATAAAAGGCCGCATACTTTTTGCTTCTCTATTAAAATTTCCAATTAAATTCAGTAAGAAGTTTGGCGCCAATCGAGTACTTACTTTATCATGACCATTGGATTTAAGTATTTTGGCTAGTTCCTGAAAAGCATAAGGCTCTTCAGTGGTGACAATAAATCTATTCCCCGCTGCTTTTTCATTTTCAAGAGCCAGCACATGAATTTTGGCAATATCTCGAACATCAGACATGTTAATTGCTGCTTGAGGAACCATAGGCATTTTTCCCGTAAGCATTTGC
>JAURGK010000014.1 GCA_030833845.1 Crocinitomicaceae bacterium
AGTTTAGATGAATCTTATGCCCAAAGAGCTTTTCAGATCTACAAACTTGTTGAACACGATAAAGAAAAATATATTTTCTTGGTGAATGGCCGCTGGGCCGATACATTTTTTGTGGATGGCACAAAGGTGAGCGCAGTGATCCATTCATTGAACCCTTACAACGATGATCTATATCAATTCAATGGCGAGCTTACTGAACCAAGTTATAAAAACCTCAAAATTGAAGGCATTGTCCATTCAATAACTGTCCCAACAGAAGAGGATGTAAATATCGTCATCGAATAAATTTCAGGGCCTATGAAAGTTATCTTATTTCCACTTTTTGTCTTGTTCCTTTTTTCTAGCCAAGCTCAATTTGTTTTCAAACCGCACTTTGGCATCAATTTCAGTACAGGACCTGCAACGTATCACAACCCTACAATTAGCAATATTGGCTTTGCCCACGACTACCACTACGGACAGGCTACCCAACTTGGTATCAAGGCCATGCAACCCTATAAAAAATGGAATTTCTCTGCAGGTTTGGGTTACCAATTTATGTTTTTTGCCTACAGAGGCGTTGCAATGATCCCCCAACTGAACCTAAACCTACCGAATCCTTTTTATTTCGATATCTACTATTCCAATAGCACCCAACACTTGGCACAATTGCAAATTGCTTGTGCGCGCAATTTGGGTCACGGCATTGAATTGGGAATACAACTTATACCCTCTTATCTATTGGCAAGCAAAGACAACTACACCATGGAACGCGATTGGGCCCCCGCGCTCCCAGATATGATGAACAAAAACATCGGATGGCACAAAACTCAACTCATTGGTGGGTTATCTTTATCAAAGTATTTGATATCTAAGAAGGAAAATATTTACGAATTTTCATTGAATCCGCAGATATCACTCTCGAACAATGGCGGCTTCAATGCCTTGAATGAAGCTTTCTCCGAGATCACCGATAAAAAAACCCGCTTTGTTTCCTGTCAGCTGGCCTATACTCTATTCTTTTGAGCTACCTCATCACCAACACCTTTGCGTAGCGAACTTGCGTCTGGTTCTCAATCAAAAGTGTATAGCTCCCGGCAGGAAGATTGAATACATCGATTTGTTCAGCCGTTTGGCCCCTTTGAACTTTTTTTCCTTCACTAGAATAAATGGAATAATTCATATACTCATTCACATAATTCAAAGGAATTTGGATCCAATCTGAAACCGGATTCGGATAAACTTGAAACGACACATTTGCCGTGAGTTCTGGAGTACCCATGATATAATCACAAACCTCAGTGTAGCTTGGCTTGTAGGTGGTAAAATTGTTGTCCGTATAACAGCGAAAAGGGCCGCCCTCATTGCCGTCTACAGCACCGTCGAATTGGTCATAAGGAAGCAAGTAGTCATTTAGAAAGCCAATATTTTCTATTAATGTGTCATTGAACCACCCCAAAGAAATATTAGCTGAATCACATTTTTCTGCAACTAAATATTTTCTAGTTTCATTGTTAATAATTAGAATTCCAGTTGCTAAAATTTTAATGCGGCTATTTGGAGGAACGACATTAGTGAGGGGTTGCCGAGCCATGCGCCAGCTATCGCCGACTTGCGCATTGAAATTATAGAGTGTATCCCATTGGTTTTCATAGCGCAAGTAAACCACCCCATTGTCTTCATAGCTGTATTCATAACCAAAAGTTTCTGAGGTAATACTCTGATTCCACCCCAAACCATGATATGTTTTGGTCAGTATTTTAGATGCTTGGCCCTCAATAAGGGTGTCTGCAGTATAGGAAATATCCATATAAGCTGGGAAGAAGCCATAATAAGAATAATGCCATTGCGCACCAGTTGGAGCCCAGTTTTGGGCAAATAATTTTATTGGAAGTAGAATAAGAATAAATAGCTTCCGCATAAGTAAAAAATTATTCATTCACAAAATAAATGGAATTCACCACCATCAATTTACCGCTCTCCCAGAAGCCGCGGAAAAGTGGGTTGTCTATCAAATAGACAATAGTGCCGCGGCCATATTGGACCGCTCCTGCGATATCGGCTTCAGATTGTTGTTTTTTGACGCGTGAACCCACAAAACCATTGACTGCCTGGGCGTTTTTCTGGAGTTCAAATACGGGCTTGCCCTCCATTTCATATACCGTAGCGCCTTGGCGCAGGGTGTAGTAAAAATCATAGCCAAAGGCCATTGGATGCGTATTGTCAATCTTGCATGGGTAGATCGCACCAATGATATTGTCTGAAATTTGATCGCGCTCTTGGTTGGTGTATGCCACAGGTTGCGATCCACTGTCTGGGGTTTCAATTCTTCGAATACCAAAACCTTGTTCGTCAGCGAGGGCGTCAACTGCCCCACCAGTAACGATTAATTTTCCCCCTTCGCGCACCCATTTGGTGAGCGCTGAATTGCCAGAAATGTCAAAACCGCCTTCTGGCACAAACAAAACGTCAAGGCTAGTAAGCGCAGCGCTCAGATCGTCTTCAAAAATAAGATGAGCTGCTTTGTTCAATTGCTGCTCGAAGAAATGCCAGATTTCACCAACATTCAAAGAGGAGAAGCTTTCTCCGGCCAGAATACCAACGCGGGGATTCGGCACCATTTTTACCGATGACGAACCCAAGTCGGGCCCCTTATCCATCATGCCAGTTAAAAGCCCTGTGATATCAACGCTATAGCGACGTGCGTAATCATTGACTACTTCATGAAAATCAAGATGTTTGTTCTCGCCTGTAATGAGCAGCAGTGTTCCGGGTGCATAAGTTTTACCTTGATAAGCAAATCCTTTTTCATGAAAATATACCTTCATTCCTGCCAATTGAATGGCATTGAGAAAACGTGCAGTGAGCATCGACTCCCAACGCACTGCATAGGCAACAAAACCCTCTGTTGCAAAGAATTTTGATGGTGCTTGCTCTAATAAATTTTGAGTTGCTTTGAGCTCGGTGGCAACCGCATAACCATCGAGCGCATAGGCGTGCGGAAGCGTCCAGGCAGTGATATCGTAGGTGAGGCTATCAGAAAGTTTGGTGCGCGGCTCAAACAGGACTGACACCAAGGTGCCCTTCTCTTGTTGGGTTGATACCAAAATATCGCCCATTTGTAATTTGAAAGGCTCTACTGCACCTGTTTGATAGTGGTAGCCTTTGGCACTTGTCAGTTGTGTACTCGTTGAAACCTTTTCCCATTGGATGTTATTTTTTTGCAATAGCTCCAAGGCAGGTTCAAGTTGCGCAAAAGTACCCCGCAACACAAAAGTTTGATAAGCATAGTTCTTAGATTTGCGGAACTTCTGGTATTCAGCAACTAGCTTTTGGGCATTGCGCGCACTGGTTTCTACTGTAGAAAGCCCAGTCGTAACATGATGTGCTACGCGGTCAGCCAACCGAAGGGTATCACCTACTTGGGTTATGACAGCTAAGCCCGCTCGGCCACTTCCACCCTGTTCGTAAGTCATGCCAATACTGCCACTGTAGGTTGGGTACGTATCGCCATAGCTCGGATAAAGCAAATCGAAAATCTCTTTTGAAAAATATAGCCAACCTGCTTTATCAAAATATCCTGCATGGTTCTTGCCAATTTCATTTTGGAATTCACGCTGCCAGTCAGTAATCACTTCATGGTATGGCTCGGCTGCAGGTGGAAAATAATAAGGTTCGTTGATCCCTTGCTCGTGAAAATCCACGTGTACATGGGGCAACCACTGGTTGTATTGCTGAACGCGAATTGATGACTCGATTTGGGTCATCCAAGCCCAATCCCTGTTGAGGTCAAAAAGGTAATGATTAGGGCGCCCACCTGGCCAACTTTCGTTGTGGCTTGCACTAAATCGGTCCATATCTATTGGGTTGGCACCATACTGATAATAGAAATTCACATAGCGGTCTCGGCCGTCTGGATTGAGGCAAGGATCCATGATCACAACTGTATTTTCTAAGTAGCCTTTTTTGTCTGTAAGTAAGCGATAGGCTGTTTGCATGGCAGCTTCGGTTCCCGAACTCTCATTACCATGCACATTATAAGAGAGCCAAACGATGGCTAGTTTTTCATCAGTATCTTGGCTCAGGTGTTTTTGACGAATTTCTTCCAGTTTTTTTAAATTCTCTGCCGTACCAATATATGCCAACAAGAGATCACGCTTTTCATAAGTTTGGCCTGTTTTAACGACCTTGATATTTTCTGGGAATGCTTTTTCTAATGCATAGAAATAATCCACCACTCGGTGATGTCGCGTAAATTGCTCACCAATATGGTAGCCTAAAAATTGCTGTGGTGTAAAGGAATTTTGCCCAAAGAGAGACAGTGTCAATCCTGTAAACGCAATTAAAAAAATAAAGTTCTTCATCGTGATTGGTTTAAACTTATGATTGTGGCTTTTCCTTAGCCAGATGGATGATGGCATCGCCTTTATATACAACGGCCGCTTCATTGATACAAATCACAAAACCTGCCTGACTGGCCTTTATTTTCTTTTCGTATTTACCATAGGGGTCGGTTACCAAGGCCAATATCTCACCTTTTTGAACTGCGGTGCCGTTGGCAACAAAGCACTGAAACATTCCGCTCGAAGGCGCGCGCATCCATTTGTTTTCTCCGACAAAAATAGGTTGGCGGTCTTTGGAAATATCCATTTTATAATTGCGCATACCCAAATGTGTAATTACGCGTTTGAGCCCGTTGAGGCCTTCTTCAACAACATTCTCTTCAATATTATTGGCTTTTCCTCCTTCAAAGAGCAGTATTTTTTTCTTTTGCTTCACAATGCTTTCTCGTAGCGTTTTGGCAATGAGGCTCGAATTCAAAATAAAGGGCGGATTGAAAACTTTAGCTAGTTCTAAGCTTTCCTGATCTGAAAACACACAACGTATTTGAGGAAAGTTATTGCGCTGGGCTGCTCCGGTATGAAAATCGATGATGTAATCGCAATGTGGGGCGATTTCTTTCATGAAATGAAAAGCAAACTGTGCGGCCAATGATCCTTTGTTACTTCCGGGGAAACTACGATTGAGATCTCGGCCATCGGGCAATTCACGCTTGAGGTTTAAAAAGCCAAATATGTTTAATATTGGCAAGCAAATAATAGTACCTGATGAAGGTTTATTGAGTTTCTTACGCAAAAAGCGACGTGCAATTTCAATGCCATTGAGTTCATCGCCGTGCAATCCAGCCATGACAAGCAAGGTGGGCCCTGGCTCTTTGGCTCTTTCCACCAGCACAGGCACTTGTATGGGAGTGCGGGTATGCAAGTGGGCCACCTCCAAATTAAGTTGAATACTTTTGCCGGGAATAATTTCCTGACCTAAAATCCACATTTTGGGAAGTAAGGACTTTTTAGCGATTGACATTGCGCTCAATATAAGCAATTATTTTACCAGCGATATCAGTTTGGGTTGTTTTTTCTATTCCTTCGAGGCCTGGGGATGAATTTACTTCCAAAACCAGTGGCCCGCGTTCTGATTGCAAGAGGTCTACCCCTGCAATTCCCAAACCAACTGCTTTGGCGGCTAAAATTGCAGTATATTTTTCTTCAGTGGTTAATTCAATGGCATGAGAGCTCCCACCACGATGCAAATTTGAACGAAATTCGCCTGGTAGCCCTTGACGTTTCATGGCGCCAACCACTTCTCCATCTACGACAAATGCACGGATATCAGCTCCTTTGGCTTCGCGTATGAATTCTTGAACAATGACTCGAGCCTTCAGCCCATTGAATGCCTCCAAAACAGACTGAGCTGCATTTAAATTTTCAGCCAATACGACACCAAGGCCCTGGGTACCCTCCAATAACTTCAAGACAACCGGAGCACCACCAGCGCTTTTCACCACATGCTTCACATCTTTGGAATAATTCGTAAAGACGGTTTTTGGCAAGCCAATCCCTTCCTTTGAAAGCACCTGCAAACAGCGCAATTTATCTCTAGAATGAATGATCCCTCTTGACCCAACGGCAGTAAATACATTCATCATCTCAAACTGGCGCACAACAGCCGTACCATAAAATGTAACAGAAGCACCGATTCGGGGAATTACAGCATCAAATCCTTTTAAATATTCGTTTTGATAATACAATGCAGGACCCGTTTGTTCAATTTCGATGTTACATTTTAAATGATCTATGACATGAGCTTCATGCCCGGCCGCTTGAGCAGCTTCTACAAGCCTTTTGGTTGAATACAATTGGCCGTTTCTTGATAGGATGGCGATTTTCATATAGTGTTTGAAATAAATTGGTGCAAATATTTGAGGCTAGTGTCGACAACAAATCGTTTGTTGAGCAGCTTTCTTCCCAATAAAATGGGAAAGCGCATGCCTTTGCGCCTAGTTAATGAGAATTCAGTTTCAAAACACAAGGCCGCAATGCAAATATTTCCTTTAACAAAAAATCGCTCTTGGGATTCACCATTACTGCTTTTTACCTTTTTGATTCTGTAGTGCGTAAATACAATTTCTTTACCATTGAATGCAGGATGTTTATCGTCTAGAAAAATCACATGTAATTTTCCATCCTTCTCATAGCAAGAATCCACATGTATACTCGATGTATAAGCCCCAGTGTCGACTTTCACGTCGAGCTTCAGCAATCCAAAATCTGGCAAAGTGGCCCACTCTCTTCGGCCTATGGTTACTTTCTGCTGGGGTAACATAAAAACAAATGTAAGCAAAGATCTAGAACAAGAAAATGATCCAAATCCAAATAAAGCGAGGAAATGGTCGTTAAGGATTGTAACTTTGTGGCAATGAAGCAAATTTTACTTCTTTTATCGATCCTTACAACCTATGTCAGCTGGACTCAGAATATTACAATTTTTGGACATTGCTATCTAAGAGGTAATCAACCGGCTGCAGGTGCCAAGGTAATTCTAAAAGTCAACGATAACCAGTCAATAAATATCTCAAGGCAAACACAGACAGATGCCCAAGGATATTACGATTTTGCGAATATACAAAAGGGGCAAATCATCGAAATTCATTATTTCTATCAGGGCACTGAACTTTCGATCAGTACTGTAATTAATAACAACAATAGCCTTCAAGAACTTCCTGATCAAGTTTTTAAAATTCAAGATAACCAAGGGGTAGTTGTTCGTCAGGAAGGCCAAAATCCGTTTGAGATAGAACCACTTCCTCAACTCAATCTAAAGGGCATTGTTGGCTTAGAGCGGACCCTCACCCTAACCACTGCTGCTACCTCGAATAATGAACTCACGTCTAATTACAATGTCCGAGGCGGGAACTATGACGAAAACTTAGTTTATGTCAATGGATTTCAAGTTTTTAGACCTTTTTTAACCCGGAGCGGCCAACAAGAAGGCATGAGCTTTATACACTCCTCCTTGGTAGAAGACGTGCGTTTTAGTGCCGGTGGCTTTGCTGCAAATTATGGTGATCGGCTCAGCTCAGTATTAGATATTACCTACAAAACTCCAGACGAATTTCATGCTTCTGCGATGGCATCCTTGCTCGGTATCGAGGCACACGTAGAAGAATCTATCAATCAACGTTTTAATTTTTTAGTCGGGGCGCGCTACCGCTCCAATGGCTATTTCTTGAATTCCCTACCCACCAAAGGAGCTTACAATCCAGTATTTGCAGATGCCCAAGTACTGACCAACTACCAACTCAATGAAAATTGGACCTGGAGTTTTTTAGGTCATTTTTCAACCAATGCATATCGCTTTGCACCACAAACAGCACAATCTGATTTTGGTACGGCCAATGAAGCCTATCGTTTGATGATTTATTTTGAAGGTCAAGAAAATTCAAATTTTCAGACCCTGATGGGCGGAACTTCCCTTAAATATGCCAAAAATAAAACCAAATTAGATTTTTATGCCTCGGCTTTTCAATCAGATGAACGCGAATATTTTGATATTCTCGGTCAATACTACATCAATGAACTAGAAACAGACCCATCCAAAGAAGCCTACGGCGACTCCATTGCTACGCTTGGTGTTGGGGGTTTTTTAAATCATGCACGCAACCGATTAAATGCGCAAATCTATTCGATTTATCATAACGGTAGTTATTTGATTCGAGATGCTTATTTGGATGAAAACAAAACTAAAAAACGCTACAATCAATTGGCATGGGGGGCTCAATTTCAATCAGATCATTTCAATGATATACTCTCTGAATGGCGGCTCATAGATTCATCCGGATATAGCCTGCCACAAACTGAGCCGAATCAAATCATACTATATGAAACTATCAAAGGAAATCTTGAGCTCCATAGTTGGCGCGCTAATGCCTATGCACAGTGGTCCAATTCATGGACAAAAGTCAATAGACATAAAGCTGTAAGTGGTCAATTTAAAGCAGATGGCACAAAGCACTCTTGGGCAGACACCCTCGATGTTTCGACCCAAAAATTCAATTTTCAATTGGGTCTACGCGGTGGATATACGCATATCAATCAAGAACCATACTTGACTCCAAGGCTCAGTTTCTCTTATGCTCCAGCGGCCTACATGTGGCAGAATGGTTCGGCTGTACGCCGTGGCCTGCTCTTTAAACTATCCACAGGATTATATTACCAACCGCCCTTTTACCGCGAATTCAGAACTTTTGATGGTCAATTGGCGCTTGGTGTGCAGGCGCAAAAGTCCTTTCATTTGGTTGCGGGCACTGAATTCTTATTTCAAATGTGGGGACGACAAACTCCATTCAAATTGAATTCTGAATTGTATTACAAATACCTATGGGACGTCAATCCCTATGAGATAGAAAACGTCAGAACACGATATTACGCCACTAATAATGCTGTGGGATACGCCTATGGGCTTGATATAAATGTGCACGGTGAATTTGTTGAAGGCATACAATCATTCTTTAAGCTCGGGTTATTATCGACCAAAGAAGATATCATAGCAGACCAATATACCAACTATTACAATGCTGCAGGTGAGCGGATTATTTTTGGGTACAGCCAAGATCAAACTGTAGTTGATTCAGCGGTAATTTTCCCTGGATTTATTCCAAGACCCACAGACCAATGGCTCACTTTTGGTGCTTTGGTTCAAGACCAAATGCCTGGATACGAAGCTTTTAAAGTACAAATGGGACTACAGTATGGTTCTCGTTTGCCTTATGGTCCGCCGGATTTTACTCGCTACAAGGATACGCTGCGCATGCGCGCTTATTTTCGCGTAGATCTCGGGCTCTCTTATGATTTATTACACAATAGAACAGAAGCAAAAATAGGTAAGAAAGGTTGGCAAGAGCTTGATCAAGCACTGATTTCGTTGGAGATATTCAATGTGCTTGGTGTCAATAACGTGCTTTCAAAGCAATGGATTCAGGACGTACAAGGCAAGTTTTATTCCGTTCCGAACTACCTCACTCAAAGACTTTTTAATTTGAAATTTAGTCTTGCTTTCTGACTTTTTAGTTTAGGCTAGGCGCAAATAAAAATCTATTTGGCGAAACCAATCCTGTTTTAACGGCATACATCACAATTCCCGCGGTGTTCTTCACACCTAATTTAGCCATGATATTTTTGCGATGTGTATTGACCGTATGCCTGCTTAAAAATATCATTTCTGCAATTTGATCGTTGGTTTGACCTTCTGCAATCAGCGTGATGATTTCATTTTCACGTTCCGATAATACAACAGGTTCACAACTAAATACCTCAGCATTGAGTTCTGTCAAGTCTATATTGGCCTTTTGTATGGTTTCGAGCAACTGCCCACAAAAAAATTGTTTGCCTCGAGCCGTTTCATTCACAGCATCAATAATTTCTGTCAACTCACAATCTTTTTTTACATAGCTAGTAATACCCGACTTCAGGGCATCCAGTAAGATCGACGCATGTTGAGCTTCAGTTATGGCCACAAAGCGGAGGTCCTTGTAACGATTGAGCACCTTAGGGATGACATCAATACTGAAGCCTTCTGCTGTGAAATCTATGAGCACCACATCGGCACCAAAGGTGCGTAATTGTTCGAGTAGTTCTTGTTGATTTTTAGCTTCGCCAACAATATGGATGTCTTTTTGGGCATTGAAAATAGTTCTCAAGCCCAGTAAAATCAGTTCATTGCTATCGGCGAGGATCAGTTGCATCTTATTTAGAATAATTCTACACAAAGTTAACTTCAAAAAGTATTTGTACAAACATTTCACCTCATTTTTTTAAGTTTTAGGCTAACTTTGTCCTATGGAAACAAGGGTTGGTCAGGATCTTGCTGTTGCGCTACAGTATTTAATGCAAGGGCAAACGGTAGCTATACCAACTGAAACAGTTTATGGATTAGCTGCCGATGCTAATAATGAAGATGCGGTACTAAGCATTTTTGCTGCCAAAAATAGGCCCACCAGCAACCCCTTGATATTGCATTTTGCCGATTTACCACAAGCGCTCCCCTATATCAACGAATTCCCATCGGTATTCAAGGTTCTTTATAAAGAATTTTGTCCTGGCCCATTGACCTTTATTGTGGAGAAGAGCAGCGTGGTGAGCTCTTTTATTACGGGGGGTCAACAAACCGTTGCGATCAGATTTTCTGCACACCCCTTCCTTCAGAAGCTCCTTGTAAAACTGGATCGACCTCTAGCAGCACCAAGTGCGAATTTATATGGCCAGGTAAGCCCAACAAATGCTTCGCATGTATACCAACAACTCAATGGGCGCATCCCTTATATACTCGACGGAGGCAGTTGCGAGCATGGCTTGGAATCAACCATTATTGGATTACAGGACAACAAAGTTGTGATATTTAGGCACGGTGGCATTACTGCCGAAGCGCTACAAACTGCATTGGGCTACATACCCGAAACCAAAAACAAAGAAGAGAGTGGCATTTTGACCAGCGGAATGGTGAAATACCATTACGCCACACAAACACCCCTTTACCTTGGATTCAAGCCAATACATGAAAAAGATACGGCCGTGCAAATAACGATTACCAATAATTTGGAAATCGAAGGTCCTCATTTGATTTTGAGTAATGCCAATTTACTTGAAGAAGCTGCACGTAATCTCTATGCCACCTTGCACCACGCAGATGGCCTTGGGATGCAAAAAATATACATCCAACCTTTCATAGACTCAGGCTTAGGCAAAGCCATGAACGACCGACTTTTTAGAGCGGCAGCAAAGTTTGCCAAATAAATCACTTGGAAATTGAAGCAAACAAAAAAGGCTCCAAATTGGAGCCTTTTAATTGTAGTGTTATTTTAAAGCGGTGCGTCGCTATTATTTCATATGACGACCGTAACGGTTCTTGAATTTATCGATACGACCAGCCGTATCCACAAATTGAGCGATACCTGTAAAGAACGGGTGTGATTTGTGTGAGATATCGAGCTTCACTAGAGGATATTCATTGCCGTCTTCCCAAGAAATAGTTTCTTTGGTTTCTGCGCATGAAGGGCACAAAAAAGCGTAGTCGTTAGACATGTCTTTGAATACGACTAAACGGTAGTCTGAAGGGTGGATATCTTGTTTCATTTTTAATTATTTCAGAAAATGGAATGCAAAGATAGGTATTTCCTTTTGAAAAACAAGAACTTTTTAAGGAATTCAAAAATTTAATTAGCTGCTTTGAACATCATCTCTTTCATAAGTTTTAAAATAGTAAAATAGACCATTGTTTGGATCCATTAACTTTGTGATAAGTGTCAGATCAATGAAAGACAATCGGCTCCATTCAATTTTAGAACTCACCAATGCAATCAATGCCAATTTAGCCATTGAACAGCTTTACCGTATTTTTTCTTTCATTCTTAAAGAACAACTTTACTTTACTCGTTTTGCACTGCTTTCTAAACAAGATGAGTGGGAAATCGTCACTAAAAGTGGATTCAAGAATAAATGGGATGCCAACGAACTATCCCAAGAACTAGAGCGCTTTAAAGAGATCACCTTGGTGGCATCTTCAAACCACCCTGCTTTGCAAGATTTTCAAGCGGTGATACCAATTCATCATCAAGACAAGCCCTTAGCTTTTTTACTTATTTCCACCAATCAAAAAACAGAAACACTCACAGCAGATCATTTTTCATTTGCCCGCACTTTAGCAAATATCATTTGTGTAGCACTTGAAAACCGAAACCTAAGCGCGAAAAATGACATCAAAGAACACATTTCTAAAGAGTTAGAACTCGCTTCAGAAATGCAAAAACTTCTTTTTCCTCAGGACCTACCATCGAATAAAAAGATGGACATTTCTGGTCGATACATTCCGAGGCATGCCGTCAGCGGAGACTTCTATGATTTTATTCCTCTCGGCGACGAAGAATACATCATTTGCATCGGCGACGTGAGTGGTAAAAGCATCACCGCTGCACTATTGATGGCCAACTTTCAAGCCACCATCCGAACTTTATTTAAATACCAAAGATTTGAGTTGGCATTTTTAATGGAAGAACTCAATAAGCTAGTGATGAAAAACGCTAAAGGTGAAAAATTCATTACCTTTTTTATTGCACACTACAATGCCTATACACGGCAGTTGCAATATGTCAATGCCGGTCATAACCAGCCCTTTATTCTCAGTGGAAAATCCACTACCCTACTCACCGAGGGCTGCATTGGACTGGGCATGCTCGATGAATTGCCCTACGTTCAAGTTGGGCAATTGCAACTTCAAGCAAAATCTACATTGGTGTTATATACCGATGGTGTTGTTGAACTTGAAAATGAAAAAGGCACGCAGTTTGGAGTAGATCAACTTGTAAAGCAAGTTCGCTCTTTCGCCTCCTTAAAAATGGAAGACATGAACGACATCATTTTTTCCAAATTAGACGCTTGGAAAGGGAGCCTGCCCTATGTAGACGATACGGCGATTTTCAGCTGTAAGTTTTTCTAATTAGTACTTTTTGAAAAAGCCCATTTCAATGAAAATATATGGGTAAAATACCCCTCCCCTCCTAGACCAAGTCGGGTAAAAGCGTAGTCTATAGTCCAATTTTGAAGAACGATACCTGCGCCTACATGCGGTTGCAAGCTAAGTTTTTGCAATTGATTGAAATCAGTGTAGTACTGCAATTGAGACACCCCTGTACGCAGACATAATTTCTCGTCGTAGCGTAAAAATAGCCCAGCGCGCGGGTCCAAAGAAAAAACATTACCAGAAAGAATTGTATTGCGCTGGCCATCAGTGGTCAATTCCAAGTTGAGTTGCCCGCCCAATAAAAACTTACCCTCTTTGAAAGGCCTCTGTGCAGCAATCCCTCCCACTAAGCGCGGCAACATTTGTTCGACACCATTTTTAGGGAGCTCATTATTTGTTTCAAGGAAGGTTTGTTGCATTTCAGGGCTGAGTTGATAACTCCAAGCGCAAAAGGTGCTAGTAGCATCGCGCAGCGTCAGCCCCGCTGACCAATACTTACTGGGTCTGTATTGAGCCGAAAAATCAAATCCAAAACCAAATGCTTTGGCAAAACTTCCAATATGCCTGAATATTAATTTGCTATTGGCCCCGATAAATAAATTTGGGATTTTGGTTGGCCTGCTCAGCGAGCCAATGAGGGCATAATCGGCACTATTAAAAGTTTCTAACTGACTGTAATCTATATTTCCTTGATTATCAATAAGTTGTGTTGTATTGTAAATGTTATCTACCCCTAAGCGAATGACATTTAGCGCTACTACATTTTCTGAGGCTATTTTGTGTGATATACCAAGATGATCAAAAGCAGCCAAACCTCCGAAATAGGAAGCATGCATGAGACCAACCTCAGTTGATTGTTTTTGTATTGCCAATCCTGCTGGATTCCAATATGCGGCATCTAAGCCCGAAATATCCGCTACCACAGCTGACCCCATACCAAGTGCCGTTGCACCGACCCCCATATTGAGAAATTCGTTGGCGTATTTTGGCGATAAATCCTGGGCTTGCAGCACCTCTGCATACAAAAGCAATAAAATAGAAATCTTTTTAAGTGAACGCATGCATCAAAAACTCAAAATTGCATAAAAAATTGTGTTTATTGGTACATTTACCAAAAAAGAAAACTATGTTCACTATTGCCAATATCCTAACAGCGCTGAATTTGCTTTGTGGTGTAGGTGCTATCATTTTTAGTTTGAGTGGCCGACTTGATTGGGCAGTATACCTTATTGGTTGTGCGGCTGTTTTTGATTTCCTCGATGGTTTTGTAGCTAGACTTACCAAATCTAACAGCCTGATGGGCAAGCAACTTGACTCTTTAGCTGACTTAGTTAGTTTTGGAGTTGCACCAGGAATACTGATGTTTGTGATGATTTTGATTGGGATAGATCAGGGTGGTCTTTTTAAAAATTCTGATGGTATTCAAACTTATAATGGTGCAATGCAGGAATATGTCGTAGCGCAAATTATCGATTGGAAAGCTGCGTTTTTTTACGGGCGTAATAATATTTATAATGCATCTATTCAGTATTTACCTTTTGTTGCTCTAATCATACCTTTCTTTGCTTTATTTAGGTTAGCCAAATTTAATATTGATGAAAGACAAACAGATAAATTCATTGGTGTGCCAACACCTACAGCCACCATCTTTTTTTGTTTTTTTCCGCTTTATTTCTGGTTTGAATTACCAAACTGGACACATCAACATGCATTGATTTACAGTCTTTTTGATTGTTATACCTTGAGCATTGTGAGCGTACTTTTTTCCATTTTAATGGTAAGTGAGCTGCCCCTAATTGCCCTCAAATTCAAGAATTATTTATTTAAAGGCAATGAATTGCGCTACGTTCTTATACTTACATCGTTGATAAGTATTCCGATATTTTTAGTTTGGTCCATTCCAATAATTGTAATTTTGTACTTGATTTTATCCATCATTGCACATATCCAATATCAAAGACATGAAATTCAAAGCTGAAATCGACGTAATGCCACTAGACGCCCTGCTCGATCCACAAGGAAAAGCGGTTACCAATTCAATGAAAAACATCGGATTACCAGAAATTGAAGGAGTTCGTATTGGCAAGCACATACGTTTATTCGTAGAGGCCGAAAATAGTGCCGAAGCTGAGCTAAAAGTTGAAACTGCATGTAAAAAAATGTTAGCTAATCAAATCATGGAAAGCTATCATTTTGAGCTCTCAGAAGCCTAAACATGTCAAAGGGCTTCAGAACTTTCTGTCCCGAAAAAAATACTTGGAATACAACACTGTATTTCCCTACTCCAGATTCCTTTCTCAATGACTGGGAGCAAAAAATTGATGCCACTCAGCAAAGCTATAGCGCCCTTGAGCCAGTAGAAAGGGCTAAGTTTTTATTGGCAATCCAAGAGGAGCTCCTACTAGATGAGAAACAAATTCAAATGAAGTATTGCGCTGAATCTGGTTTAGCCAGGTCGCGTTTCGAAATGGAATTCGCTCGGGTGTTGCATACCATTCAATTATTTGCCTCTCATATTGAAGCCTTTCAATGGCAAAAAAGGACCGAAATCTCAGAACAGCATAAATCACTGCTCAAAAAGCGCATTGCTATCGGCCCTGTTTTGGTGATGGGTTCATCAAATTTCCCTTTGGCTTACTCCACCATCGGTGGTGATTCAGTAGCAGCCTTGGCCGCAGGTTGCTGTGTTGTTCTAAAAGCTCACGAGATGCACCTTGGCACGAGCACTTTAGTTTACCAATGCATTTTGCGCGCAATAGAAAAGTGCGCACTACCTTCAACGGTTTTTAGCCATATTGTTGACAACACTTACAAATGGGCACAAACTTTTGCACAGCACCCGAAAATTCAAGCCATCGGATTTACAGGAAGTATCAGAGGGGGGCGCGCATTGATGGATATGGCAGCTGGGCGCCGAGCTCCTATTCCAGTTTTTGCCGAAATGGGAAGTGTCAACCCGGTGGTCGTTGATGCATCGATTCATCCAGAAAAAATCTCAGAAATTGCCGAAAAGTTAGCCTTTTCAATTACTAATGATGCTGGGCAGTTTTGTACCAAACCAGGGCTAATTTTAGTACACAGCAGCCACCAACAGCTTTTTGAAAAAACACTTTTGACCCATCTAGCTACACAAACGGCCGTACCAATGCTCCATCCAGATATATTTCAAAAATTTGAAGCCAGAAAGAGAGCTGTTTTAAAAGTTAAAGGAGTCAGTGCAAAGCATGCTGCGCATCAGCAAAATGGAATTTTAGGTCTATGGTGCTTGGCCCTAACCGACCTTTCAACACTCATTGAACATCCCTCCTTACGTGAAGAAGTATTTGGACCCTTCGCTTTATTGAGTCCTTACGACACAAACGAAGATCTTCAAGATCTTTTTACCTGCTTGGATGGCCAATTAACGCTTAGTTTATTTACCAATGAAACCCAGACACTTCATCCTAGCTTATTGCAGTTTGCTCAGCAAAAAATAGGTCGGGTGATTCTCAATGGGGTACCAACAGGTGTAAGTGTGGCAGAGGCAATGCATCATGGTGGTGCTTACCCAGCAAGTAGTGATGTACGTTTTACAGCGGTAGGTCCAGATAGTATGCTGCGTTTCACTAAAGAAATTTGTTGGCAGATACATCATTAGCAGAGAACTGCTTGAGCAATTTTCTTAGTATTTTTGAATTACAAAACAATAAGCCATGGATACAAATAACGAAATACCACAAAAATCAAATCGATTTTATTTTGTCTTTATCTTTTTGCTTCTCGCAGGTATTGCCGCCCTTACCCTTGCTTGGTCAAGACAACGCGCAGCACTCAATACATGCAATAACAAGAACACAACACTTTTGGCCGATATGGCCGATATGGAAGCAGCGCTTTCTGGCTACACGGGCAGCATGAAACAAGACCTCAAGCAAAATCTCAATCAGATGCTCAGTGATTATAACAAACTCATAGCCAAAGATGCCACTAAAGCAGACAGTCTCAATGCCCAAAAAGCACAAATTACCCAATTACTAAAAAAACTTGACCGAGCCAATCTCACTGCCCGAGACTTAGTTCGAGCTAGAAAAGAAAATGAAACACTTCGTTCGATCATGCGCAGCTATGCCCGAACAATAGATTCATTAAATACACTCAATATCGATCTTGGCTCACGCTTGGAAGAAACCAATGTCAAGCTTTCCACCACCACTACAGAAAGAGATAATTTCAGAAAACAAGCAGAAGAATCTCAGCAACAAATTAAAAAAGGAAGCAAACTTCAGGCCTACGGTTTTGTATCTGAAGCGCTCAAGCAAAAACTTAACAATGCCATGGAAGTTACTGACCGTGCTAAAAATGCCGTTCAGTTCAGAAGTAGCTTCACACTTTCAGAGAATGTTTTATCTAGCGCTGGAAGAAAAGTAGTCTACATGCAAATCACTGCCCCATCCGGAACGATTCTTCAAGGAAGTAGCAACTTTATTACAGAAACTGAAAATGGCTCAACGGCTTACTCACAAAAAAAAGAAGTAGATTACCAAAATCAGGCATTAGATCTTACTATTTATTATGAGCTTAAAGGCGAAAGTGCAGCCAAAGGCACCTATAAAGTTCGCATATTCTGCGAAGGTCAACTCATCGGAACAGATAGTTTTACGCTAAAATAATCAATGGAAAATCAACATCAAGATGGTTTCGTTTTAGCCGAAATCACCACCACTGGCATTGGCCTAGTTACTTTTGGCCATCCTATGAGCAACTCGCTCCCCGGACACATTCTTCAATCTCTTGCACAAACGATCACAGAAATCACCAATGATGATCGTTGTAAGGTGCTTGTTTTGCAATCTCAAGGAAGCAAAGCATTTTGTGCCGGTGCAAGTTTTGATGAACTCGTTGCCATTAATGATGAGCCCAGTGGGCTAGAGTTTTTTTCCGGATTTGCAAAAGTGATCAATGCATGCCGAAAAGCACCAAAACTGATCATAGGTCGTGTTCAAGGACGTGCAGTTGGTGGTGGGGTTGGTTTGGCATCAGCTACCGATTATTGTTTTGCAACCACGCGAGCGCAAGTTAAACTCTCAGAACTCGCCGTTGGCATTGGGCCATTTGTAGTAGGGCCGGCTGTACAGAGAAAAATTGGTCTGAGTGCGATGAGTGAACTTGCCATTGACGCCACCGGATGGCGCAGTGCAGAATGGGCAAAAGAAAAGGGTCTTTTTACTCAAATTTTTGCAGATGAACAGCAAATGGACCAAGCCATACAACAGCTCACAAGCCAATTGGCAAGCTCCAACCCAGAGGCCATGAAAGCACTCAAAGAAATTTTTTGGCAAGGCACCGAAAATTGGGATGAATTACTCCTCAAACGGGCGGCGATTAGTGGTCGTTTGGTACTGAGCGAATTCACTAAATCTGCCATTTCTAGCTTTAAAGCAAAATAATCTTTGAATTTTTCTGCTTTTGGTTTGTAAATAAATACAATAGTTGTATCTTTGCACCCCTAAATTCAGGGAAATTAAGTTTTTTATTTAACAGAAAGAACCGTGAACACATTAAGTTACAGAACGATAGCTGGTAATACCGAAACCGCAGATAAAAAGTGGTTTGTTGTAGATGCAGAAGGGCAAACCGTAGGGCGTTTGGCAAGTAAAGTTGCTAAAGTCATTCGTGGAAAATACAAAACCTGCTACACCCCACATGCAGATTGCGGTGACAACGTGATTGTCATCAATGCTGAGAAAATCGCATTTTCAGGAACCAAGCTACAAGACAAAGAATACGTTCGTTTCTCTGGTTATCCAGGTGGTCAGCGTTTTACTTCTGCTGAAGAAATGCTTAAGAAAAACCCAGAGCGCTTGATTGAAAAGGCAATTAAAGGTATGCTACCTAAAAATGCTCTTGGTCGTAAATTGTATACCAACCTAAAGGTGTATAAAGGTGCTGCGCACAATCATGACGCGCAACAACCACAAACATTAAATCTTGATACCCTCAAATAAATCTTATGGAAGTCATTAATGCATTAGGAAGAAGAAAAACAGCGGTAGCCCGCGTTTATTTAACTAAAGGAAAAGGTAAAATCTCGATCAACAAGCGCGAGATGAATGAATTTTTCCCTATTGACTTTCTTCAAGCGAAAATTCATCAACCATTTGCATTGACTGGAACTGAAGGTCAATATGATGTTAAAGTAAATGTTGTGGGTGGTGGTATCAATGGTCAAGCCGAGGCAGTGCGTTTGGGTATCTCTCGTGCACTAGTTGAGGTTTCTGCAGATTACAAACCTATGTTGAAGTTAGAAGGTCTTATGACCCGTGACCCACGTATGGTTGAGCGTAAGAAGCCAGGACAACCTAAAGCAAGAAAAAAATTCCAGTTCTCCAAGCGTTAATTCGCCTTCTGGACTGTTTAGCATCCAAACTTTGGTGTACTTGCCCTATGGCCCCACCACTGTTGCTTTATTAATATAGGAACGTAAACAAAAACACAATATGTCTAAATTAACTTTCGAAAACCTACTCGACGCTGGTGTACATTTTGGTCACCTCAAGCGCAAGTGGAACCCTGCTATGGCTCCTTATATCTTTGAAGAGAAAAAAGGAATCCATATCATTGATCTCAACAAAACATTACTACACTTAGATCATGCATGCGCCGCAATGAAGCAAATTGCTAAATCAGGTAAAAAAGTACTTTTTGTTGCGACTAAAAAACAAGCCAAAGAAATCGTGTCTGAGCGCGTAGCTGCTGTCAATATGCCATTTGTTACTGAACGTTGGTCTGGTGGTATGCTTACAAACTTCCAAACAACACGCAAGTCTATTAGAAAAATGTCGCTCATTGACAAAATGAAATCTGATGGTACTTGGGACACACTCAACAAACGCGAAAAACTTTTCAAAAGCCGTCAACGCGAAAAATTAGAAAAGAACTTTGGTTCTATCGCAGACATGACACGTCAACCAGCTGCAATATTCATCGTAGACATTCTCAAAGAGCACATTGCACTTGCAGAAGCTCGCCGTTTGAATATTCCTACTTTCGCCATGGTTGATACCAATTCAAATCCAAAATTGGTTGATTTTCCTATTCCTGCCAATGACGATGCTACAAAATCTATCACTCTTATTTTAGATGCGATTTGTGGAGCTATCAAAGAAGGCTTAGAAGACCGTAAGAATTTGAAAGCAACTGATAAAGATGAAGCTCAAGCTGAAGTAGCTGTTGATGCAACTGCAAAAACAGAAGAAAAAGCCGAAAGCGCAGAATAATTCACTCTTAAACTCTTATAAAAATGGCTATTACAGCTGCAGACGTAAACAAATTGCGCACCCAAACGGGCGCTGGAATGATGGATTGCAAGAATGCATTGGTTGAAGCCAATGGCGATTTCGAAGCGGCCATTGATATCCTTCGCAAGAAAGGACAAAAAATTGCTGCAAAGCGCGGTGGAAACGACGCCAAAGAAGGTGTAGTTTTAGCTCAAGCTACAGCAGATGGTAAAGCTGGTGTGATTTTAACATTGAATTGCGAAACCGACTTCGTTGCCAAAAACGACGGTTATGTCTCATTGGTTCAGTCTTTGGTAGATCTTGCCTTGAGCAAACTACCTACCAGCGTAGAAGAATTAAAAGCATTGGCCTATGACGATCGCCTTTCTGTAGAAGAAAAAATTACTGAACAAGTTGGTGTGATCGGTGAAAAATTGGACTTATCTGCCTATGCCCTGATCAATGCTGAACATGTCGTTGCCTACAATCACCCTGGTAACCAATTGGCTACTTTAGTTGGATTAACTGCCTCAAGTACAGAAATTGCTGAAGCAGGTCGTCAAGTAGCAATGCAAGTTGCTGCAATGGCTCCGATTGCAATCAATAAAGATGGTGTAGATGAGCGTACAATTGAACGCGAAATCGAAATCGGTAAAGAATTAGCGATCCAAGAAGGCAAGCCAGCAGAGATGGCCGAGAAAATTGCCATGGGTCGTTTGAATAAGTTCTTCCAAGAAAACACTTTGTTGAGTCAAGCATTTATCCGCGACAACAAACTTACTGTTGAACAGTTCCTTAACAGTACTGAAAAAGGATTAACTGTCTCAGACTTCAAACGTTTCTCATTGAGCTAATGTCAAACTAACATACCTTAAAAGCTATCCTTACCGATAGCTTTTTTTTTACCCAAAAGTCAAATCAAAACGAATCATAGTATATTTGTCATGGAAATGAAATACAAAAGAATCCTTCTCAAATTATCCGGCGAATCTCTCATGGGAGACAAGCAATTTGGAATTGACAATACCCGCATTAGCTCGTACGCACAGCAGATCAAAGAAATACATCAAGCAGGTGTTGAAGTTGCCATCGTTATTGGCGGTGGAAATATTTTTAGAGGTGTGCAGGCCGAACAAGGCGGAATGGACCGCACCCATGGTGATTATATGGGCATGCTCGCTACAATGATCAATTCTATGGCCTTACAAGCCGCTCTAGAAGCAGCTGGTGTTCATACACGCTTGCAATCAGCCATAGAAATGAAAGAAATTGCAGAGCCTTTTGTACGTAGACGAGCTGTAAGGCACCTTGAAAAAGGGCGCGTAGTCATATTTGGTGCAGGAACCGGTAATCCTTTTTTCACCACAGATTCAGCAGCATCTTTGCGTGCTATTGAGATCAATGCGGATGTTATTTTAAAGGGAACCCGTGTAGACGGCATCTATACTGCCGACCCACTTAAAAATTCAGATGCTGTCAAATTCGACCGCATTTCCTTCGATGAAGTATATGCCAAAGGGTTAAATGTAATGGACATGACTGCATTTACGCTTTGTAAAGAAAATAATTTACCAATCATTGTATTTGACATGGATACGCCAGGAAATCTATTCAAGTTAATGAATGGAGCAAATGTTGGAACCATAGTAAGCTTATCATGACAGAAGAATTAGCAATGATTTATGACGAATTCAAGGAATCAAATCAAAAATCCTTGAATCATTTAGAAAATGAATTGGTAAAAATTCGAGCTGGAAAAGCTAGCCCAGCAATGTTAAATGGTGTAATGATCGAATACTATGGTTCTATGACACCATTACAACAAGTGGCGAATGTCAATACGATGGATGCCAGAACAATTATCGTTCAACCTTGGGAAAAACCACTTTTGAATGACATTGCAAGAGGAATCATCAACGCAAATTTAGGATTGAACCCACAAAATAACGGCGAACAATTGATCATTGCCGTTCCACCTCTTACAGAGGAGCGCAGACGAGATTTGGTCAAAAGAGCAAAAGCCGAAGCCGAACATTCAAAAGTGGGAATACGCAACAACCGAAAAGATGCTTTGGACATGATAAAGGACCTTAAAAACGAAGGATTATCCGAAGACATGACTAAGGATGCAGAAGAAGAAATTCAAAAGATAACCAATAGCTACATCAAAAAAGTAGATGAACTCCTAGAGCTCAAAGAGAAAGACATCATGACTGTCTAAGTTCACTCTTCGAGCTGCTCTAGCACCTCATCTTTGCTAGGAGCTTCTATTAATTTTATCTTTTTATTGGCTAAAACCAAGGTAAAACAGCCTTGTTCTAGACAATTGTCAAGGTCATGGCTAGACAAGATAACCGTCCTGTTGGCCTTGGAAGCGACCCAACGCTGCAATTGTTCAACGAGTAACTTCTTATTAAAAATATCCAAAAAGGATGTAGGCTCGTCTAATATGAGCAAAGGAGTGTCTTGCACAAAAGCACGCGCTAGGCTAGCAAGTTGTCTTTCACCATCACTGAGTTGATTGGTATAGCTCGAGGCCAAATGGGCTATATTCAATTGTTCCAACGCAGCATCAACGATTTGATGATCCAAGGTTCGCATTCTACCTAAGGCTCCCAAATATGGAATTCTACCCAGAGAAACGTAGGCCTTCAAGGTAAGCACCTCGACACCAGTAAAGATACTTGTAACAAATGCGATTTGCTCTGCGCGCAACTTGCTGTTCTTTTGAAAAGTATGGACCTCATGGCCATTGATGTAAATATGACCAGCTAGTGCTGCTACATGGCCTGTCATTGTATGGAGTAAAGATGATTTTCCAGCACCATTGCGCCCAATAAGTGCATAGATTGCTCCAGTCTGCAAGCTCAAACTCTCAATTGAAATCAAGGGTTGATGATGGCCAATAATGGTATTTTCAAAAACAATCATTTTTTCTTTAACATCAAATAAGCTACATAAGGCGCGCCGAAAACTGCGGTCAAAACATTCAATGGTAGGCCCATCCAAGGGTCCAATACAAGTATAAGAATATCAATGGCCAATAAAAAACTACTCCCAATGAACACAGTAAAAAGAATCAAGATCAAATGATCTTGTGTTTTGAGCAAGGCCCGTGCTAAATTAGGAATCGCTAACCCAACAAAGGCAATAGGGCCACAAAATGCCGTTGTACTTCCAGCAAGCAGTGCAGTTACAAATAAAATCAGCATGCGCACTTTCGGTACCGAAATTCCTAGTTGATTGGCATGAAATTCACCTACGATCAGTGCATTGAGCCCCTTCACTACCCACAAACTCAGGGCAATCCCTATCAGCACAATAAGAGCAAACCATGGGGCTTGGGCCGCACTCAATTGTTGCAATGAACCCATGTTCCAGATATACAATTGTTTAATTTGCTCAGGTGCAGCAAAAGTTTGCAAAACCGACTCAAAAGCACCCATAAAACTTGCTAACATCAGTCCAATCACGAGCAGTGATTGCATATTTTGAACTCTTTTTGAAATCACAAACATCAAAATAGCTGAGACAAAGGCCCCAATCATCGCACCACCAACATAACTGAGGTCATTAAATGTCGGTGTGATGCCAAGCAATAAGAGCGCCATAAACATACTAGCTCCTGAATTTATACCCAACACATAGGGCCCTGCCATGGGGTTTTGAAATAAATTTTGCATTAACAAACCGCTCAACGAAAGTCCGGCACCTGCCAATATTGCACTTAGCAAACGCGGAACCTTGAATTCCCAAAAGATAAGATCCTCGTCAGTGTAATTACCTTGTTGCATGAAAAATAAGTGCATACAAAGCAAAGCGATAAAAATCACTATTGAAAAAACAATTAAGTATGAATTTCTGTGCTTCATTCAAGTAATGCGTAAAAATGCATTTTTTTTGGCTTACCCATAGCTATTTCATTTAAATCCGACAACAACCAATCCGGATGAACGGCTGCCAATTCCCAGTATTTATTTGTATTTGACGTATAACAATAAATGGGCTGTTTAAAGAATGGAAAAAATTTGGCTTTAGGATATTGCCGCAAAATCTTTGAGCGACTAGAGAGCCCAGGATTTAACCATATATTGGCCACAGTACCTTTTCTGATGATCTCAGCTAAGCTTTTAAATATGCTTCCCGTACCCTTTTCCGCACTAAAAACATAGGCCAATCCAGCATCTCGATAGAGCCGTGCTTCAAAACTCTGACCTGCCGGCGCTATCCACTGATCACCATATAAATTGCCACTGATCAATACTTTATGCTGGTTACATTGATCATTATTATGTATTCTTTTTTTCAGGCCTAAGTACTTTTTTTCAACATCAGAGAAATACCCCTGGGCTTTTTCAAATTCGCCACTCAATACACCAAAAAACAAGACCCACTCAGCGCGCGCAAGAGGCGTTTTTTCTCTCCATTCATAGTTTGGAATGTACACTATTTTTGAGCTATGCAATCTTTTTAATTGTTCTTTTTCATTGCCAAATCCGCTATAAACAACTATCTGGGGCCTGCTCTGAAGCATTTTAAAGGCAGACAAACCTAATTCAGCCTTAAGGTCTTGAATTTTGTTTTTCTTAACCCATCCAATTACTTTTGGATCGTGTACATATTTGGCATCTGACACCGCGCAGATTTTAGCTTGCTGTTGGATTGCTGCCATCATGCCCACATGTGTGGCACTCATTAAAGCAATCCGTTGATAGGGGCGCGTAACTACAATTCGAATCTTTTGCATGGGAAAATCCGGATTGCTTATTTGAATGTCAAAACCATTTGTCAGTTTAGAAATATGCAAATATTTGCTGTAATGACATAGATTCTGTTTGGGCGGGACTTTTTTATCTTGCTCGAGAACACAGCCAGCACAGAGCAGTAGAAAAAAGAGTCCAAAGAAGCTAGTACGACTCCGAATCATTTGGAAAGTCACCAGATTGCACATCAGCTTTGTATGTTTCGAATGCTTGAAGCATCTGCGCATGCAGGTTATTATATTTGCGTAAAAAGCGTGGATTAAATTCATTATTGATTCCTAGCATATCATGAATGACAAGCACTTGACCGTCCACGCCACCACCTGCACCTATACCGATCACAGGGATTTGTACCATTTGCGCCACTTTTTGGGCTAAGGCAGCAGGAATTTTTTCCAAAACAATTGCAAAACAACCAACTTTTTCCAGTGCTTTGGCATCGGCAATCAGGCGCTCTGCTTCTTGCTCCTCCTTGGCTCTCACCACATAGGTGCCGAATTTGTATATGGACTGAGGGGTAAGGCCTAAATGGCCCATGACTGGAATTCCCGCAGTTAGGATCCTTTGTATGGATTCCAATATCTCAGAACCACCCTCCATTTTTACTGCATGGCCACCAGATTCTTTCATAATTTTAATTGCGCTCGACAAGGCCTCTTTTGAATTTCCTTGATAAGAACCAAAGGGCATATCAACCACTACTAGTGAACGCTCAACAGCACGTACCACACTTGAAGCATGGTAAATCATCTGATCAAGGGTTATGGGTAAAGTAGTTTGGTGACCAGCCATGACATTTGAAGCAGAGTCTCCGACGAGAATTACATCAATTCCAGCCTCATCTACAATGCGTGCCATTGAATAATCATAGGCTGTAAGCATAGAAATTTTTTGCCCTGACTGCTTCATTTCAAGCAAGGTGTGGGTAGTTATTTTTTTTGGAGTGCTATGATGTACAGACATTTCTAATCATTTAAAAGGTAAGCATTGACATTTGTTTCAATACGCGAAACAATATTTTGCGTATCTGCTTTTTCAAAGCGTTTGCCCGTGATGCGTTCAAATAGTTCTATGTATCTTTCAGAAATAGTTTGAACAAAAGCATCCGGCATTACTGGCATTTGTTGTCCGTCTAGACCTTGAAAACCATTTTCAATGAGCCATTGACGCACAAATTCTTTGGAGAGCTGTTTTTGAGGCTCATCATTATTTTGGCGCTCTTGGTACCCTTCGGCATAAAAATATCTCGAAGAGTCTGGAGTATGAATTTCATCAATGAGGGTAACCACACCATTGTGTAATCCAAACTCATATTTCGTATCTACCAATATAAGGCCACGTTCGGCAGCCATTTGTGTGCCTCGTTCAAATAAGGCGTAAGTATATTGCTCCATTTGCGCATAAATGTCTGGTTCAACCAAACCCCTTGCCAAAATATCTTCTTTGGAAATATCCTCATCATGACCTTCCTCGGCTTTGGTTGCAGGAGTAATGATTGGTTGTGGTAGTTTATCATTTTCCTTTAAGCCCTCGGGTAAAGAAACGCCACACAAAGTGCGCTTACCCAATTTATATTCACGAGCTGCATGCCCGGCTAGATAACCACGGATCACCATTTCAATGCGTATTGGCTCACAAGCTTTCCCGATTGCCACAGAAGGGTCTGGGGTGGCAATGAGCCAATTTGGAACGATATCCTTTGTGGCATTCAAAAACATCGTGGCTACCTCATTGAGCACTTGGCCTTTGTATGGGATTCCTTTGGGAAGAATATGATCAAAGGCTGAAATACGGTCAGAGGCCACCATCACAAGCAAACCGTTGTCCAAAGTGTATACATCACGAACCTTGCCATGATAAACTTGATTTTGACCCTTAAACTCGAAAGTATTTTTGGTGAGTGCTTGCATTTCTTTGGTGTTATGAAAATTTAGGTTTATGAATATTATACTGATTTAAGGCCATTTTCTTTGAGCGCTTTTTCGTATTTGGCGTTTTTTTCTTTTTGTTCTGCCACGTCGAAGGCTTCAATAATTTGCTTTACCAAACGGTGGCGAATCACATCAGATTGACCTAAACGAACTATTTGAATATCGGAAATATCTCCAAGCACATCCAATGCATATGCCAGACCTGAGCGCTGACGGGAGGGCAAGTCCACCTGTGACATATCACCAGTAATGACAAATTTAGCCGTCATTCCCATGCGCGTTAAGAACATTTTCATTTGCATCTGAGTGGTGTTTTGAGCCTCATCCAATATAACAAATGCCTTGTCTAGGGTACGCCCGCGCATGAAAGCGAGTGGTGCAATTTCAATGACCCCAAATTCAATCATATCAGCCAATTTTTCCGCAGGAATCATGTCTCGAAGGGCATCGTAAAGGGGCATTAAGTACGGATCTAGCTTTTCTTTGAGATCACCAGGTAGGAAGCCTAAATTTTCACCCGCCTCTACTGCTGGCCGAGTTAAAATAATGCGCTTTACTTCCTTAGCCTTCAAAGCCCTGACTGCCATGGCAACTGCTGTATATGTTTTTCCGGTGCCCGCTGGACCCACTGCAAAAACCATGTCTGAAGCCAAAACCGCCTGAACTAATTTTTTTTGATTGACAGTCCTTGCCTTAATTTTAACCCCTCCATTGCCATGAACTAAGGTTTCAGAGCCATCGTCTGTAGAAAGTAGCTTTGCACCGTCTTGCAACATGAGGTTGTCGATGTTGTTTTCGGAAAGTGCATTATAGGTATGAAAATGCTGTAAAATGAGCGCAAATTTTCGTTCGAACTCATCCATGATTTCATCGTCTCCCGCTAAACTTAACTCATTGCCGCGGGCAATCACCTTGAGTTTCGGGAAAAAACTTTTTATATGCTTGAGATTGGCATTATTGATGCCATATATTTCTGCCGGATTGAGGCCTTCTATACTGAGCTGACGTTGACCTGTACTCAATTTATTTGTTGTTTTTTAGGAGCGTTTAAAACGATTTGAATTACTTTTGGTAAAATTATAAATTTCCGAGCACAAACTGGTCTCCAAGCAATGCAAATCATTACGCTTACTACCGACAATGGCTACCAAGATCATTACGTTGCAGCCATCAAAGGCAGGCTTCTTCAGTCCTTGCCTGGGGCTCACGTTGTGGATGTATCGCATGGCATTGCTCCTTTCAACGTGACGGAAGCTGCTTTTCAATTGCGCTGTTGTTTTGAAGACTTCCCAAGTGGCACCATCCATATCGTTGGCGTGGATACCGAACCGCTTTTTGACTCGGACCAAGAGCGCTATCCTGGAATTCTAAAATTCAAAGGGCACTACTTTATTTCAAACGACAACGGTTTTTTTGGTAGTTTTCTCGAAGAGGATTTTCCAGAGGCCTTTTTCCTTTATACCGAAATTCGCCAACAACCACAGGCCTGGCGTTTTACAACTAAAAATTGTTACATTGATCTGGCTTTGCGCCTAGCAAATGGAGAAGCGCTAGATAGTTTTGCCACCGCAACAAGAACATACAAGCGTGCCTTTGACCAAAAACCAGCCATTGATCAGTTGCTCATACGAGGTATCGTGGTGCATATTGACAGCTTTGGCAATCTAATTACCAACATCACCAAAGAGGACTTTGAAAGATTTGGCACAGATGTTCCTTTCATCATCAAATACCAAAGAAAGGAATATTTCATTGACACCATTTCTTCAACCTATAATGCAGTTTCACAAGGTGAGCGCGTTGCTCTCTTTAACAACTCAAATAAATTAGAAATTGCGATCAACCGCGGAGCAAACAATGGATTTGGCGGAGCAAGTAAGTTGTTTGGAATGCGAATTGGCGATCCAGTGCATGTAGAATTCACTCCACAAGGATCCAAAACAAACCTCAATTCTCTTTTCTAATGTTGATTCGCATTGTCAAAATGAAATTTAAGCCCGAAAATCTCGACGCTTTTTTAACGCATTTTGAAGAAGTCAAGTGGCAAGTGGCACAATTCGAAGGTTGTTTAGGGATGGAATTACTACAAGACAACCAAGACCCAAGTATCGTTTTTACCTATTCGAAGTGGAATTCTGAGCTTGATTTGGAGCGGTATAGGCAATCAGCACTATTCAACGGGATATGGCCAAAGATCAAGCCCTGGTTTGATCAGAAAGCCCAAGCTTGGAGTTTAAATCAAACTTTTAATGGAATTATTTGAGAAAAGTAGTGTAAAACTGAAATAGGTCCTTACCTTTACCGAAATTAAATTACTTCTAATGAATAAAGGACATGTAAAATTTTTCAACGAAACCAAAGGTTTTGGATTTATCGTTGAAGAAGACACGAACAAAGAATATTTTGTTCATGTTACCGGTTTGGTAGACAAAATCAAAGAAAATGACGCAGTGGAATTCGAGTTGCAAGAAGGCCGTAAAGGTCTAAATGCCGTGAATGTAAAACAAGCATAATAAAGATTGAGTGTATCTAAAATTCCCGCCCCACAAGGCGGGAATTTTCGTTTATAGATATTTGTTAATTTTGACAACTCAACCATTTATATGCGCGCCCTATTTTTAAAAGAAATATCGAGCTTCCTTAGTTCAATTATTGGTTATGTGTTCATACTCATCTACCTTATTGCCTCAGGATTATTTCACTGGATTTTATCTTACAACACCAACCTACTTGAAGGATCTACCGCTGACCTCATCCCTTTCTTCAATATGTCACCGGTCATTTTTCTGATTTTGATTCCAGCAATCACCATGCGCTCAATTGCAGAAGAACGGCGCACTGGCACCATAGAACTTTTGCTCACTCGGCCAATTTCCGATTTTCAACTCATATTTGCCAAATATTTAGCGGGTGTAGCTTTGGTTTTTGTTGCCATATTGCCAACGGTGGTATATTTATTGAGTATGTATTTTTTAGGTAAGCCCATAGGAAACATTGACCTTGGCGCCACCTTTACCTCCTACATTGGTTTGTTGATGCTTGGGGCTGCTTTTGTAGCTATTGGCATGTTTGCCTCTGCGCTTACCAATAGCCAAATAGTGGCTTTCATTTTGGCCATGTTTTTGTGTTGGGTTTTTTACGATGGCTTTGAATTATTAGGCAATTTTAGTCAATTTGGCGGCCTTGATTTTTTAATCAAATACCTTGGCATTGCCTTCCATTACGAGGCCATCAAAAAAGGCGTCATCGATACCAGCGATATACTCTATTTTTTGAGTCTTAATGCGCTTTTCATCGTGGCTTCATTGACTGTACTTAAATCATTAAAAAAATAAAGCATGCGTTTCAATTTTTCAAAAGGCCTCTATAACTGGACCGTCTTGGCGATGCTTGCTGGCGTGCTCATCTTGATCAATTTTATTGGTTCGATGCTTTATTTCAAACTCGACATGACCAAAGACCAACGTTATTCTTTGGCCCCGAGTACAATCAACTACCTCAGTGACAAAAATAACTTTGAGAACCGCATCTCGATTCAAATTTACCTCGACGGGAATATGCCCTCTGAGCTCAAGAATTTTCAGAATGCCCTCAAGGACAAACTCAAAGACTTCAGACGCATAGCCGGAACCCGCATTGAATTTTTATTTACCGATCCCAATGTCGGGACCGAAGACGAAATCAATGCACTCCGAGCCCAACTTTATGACCGTGGCAAAGGCATTATGCCTCTTGAAATTCTTTACCAAAAAGACGGTACCCAAACCCAAATGCTACTTTTTCCGGGTGCGCTACTTTCATATAGCGTCAATGGGATTACCAAAGAGGGAATAGTTCAGTTCTTACCAGGCACCCAACCAGGAAGGCCCTATGCCTTGGAGCAAATGAGCGACATTATAGAAAACGCGCTCAATAACCTCGAATATAACTTGCTATCGGCAATGCGTAGACTCACCCAAACGAGCAAACCTACTATTGCCTTTCTTCAAGGGCATGGCGAATTGACTTATGCTCAAACCATGCGTGCACGCGCACTGATTTCCCCATACTATGAGTTAAAGGATGTGGAGCTCAACGACAGCATTGCCGCACTTAAAGATGTGGACGGTTTAATCATTGCTGATCCACAAACACCATTCTCTCAAAAAGACCTATATCTCATTGACCAATTTGTGATGCGTGGAGGCAAATTAATGTGTTTTCTCAATACACTTGCCCTCAATGAAGATACCCTCAATGCCACCGGCATGACGCATACGACAAGAAAAAACTTACTCCTTGATCGATTGCTCTTTGATTACGGCATCAAAATCAAAGAAAACTATGTGTTAGATGTCAATTGTGCACCAAAAATTGTACCCTTTGCAGAAACCACCTTTCTTCCTTGGTTTTTCCATGTTTTAGCAACGCCGAGCTCGCATCCAATAACGCGTAACGTTGACCCCATCTCATTGAAATACACCAATGAAATTGAATTTGTTCAAGTTCCTAAAGCACAACTTACGCCCATACTTACCAGTTCAAGCAATGCCATACCAAGTGGCTTACAACCATTAATCAACTTGGCTTTGCCCCTCAATTATGGCAAGAATCCAAAATTGGTAGAAAATCCAGAAGACCCGATTAATAAATTGTGTGTGGCCGGACTTTCAGAAGGATTCTACCAATCTCATTTCAAGAATCGGATTGTGGAGGAATTTTCTAAAAATAAGGATGCCAAGTATTTGCAAGAGAGCCGACAAGAAACCAAGATACTAGTGGTTGGCAATGGCACTTTTATTCGCAATTCTTATGATTCAATTCTAGATCCTAAGCAAATAAATAGTTATATGTACAGACCTATTGCAATCAACGAATTGAAAATGGATGCCGAATTAGCTCAAAGACGTATTCCATTAGTTTTTGGCAATCAAGAACTTTTCCAAAACATGGTCGATTACATGATGGGAGATAATTCAGTGTTGGATATTCGTAGCAGACAAATCGATATCAAAGAAATTGATAAAGAAAAAATCAAAACCGCTTCCTTATTTTACAAGACCGTCAATATGCTCGGCCCCCTTGTTATTATTTTAATTTTGGCCTTCATCATGTATCGCCTCAGACAAAAACGCTATACCCGATAAATTTATTACATGCAGAAAAAAATTCTTGTTCTCTCATTATTAATAGCCCTAATGGGTGCGCTCACTTGGTGGGCACTAGACCTTCAAGGTGGTCAGAAAGGATCAGATTTAAGGGCATTTAATTTTAAAATTGAAGACACCACAAGTGTTTCTAAGATCATTATTACGGATGCTTGGGGTCAAAAATTTACGCTTGTAAAACAAAAAGATGCTTGGACAGACCAAAACGGCGGATGCATCACCCAATCGAATGTGTCATTGATATTAGAGGCACTGCACAAAATTGAATTCAAGGGATACTTGCCAAAGAAATCCGAAAAACGCTTTACTGAATTGATGGCAACATCCCATATCAAGGTTGAAATTTTTCAAAATGGTTCCTGGACCAAAACTTGGTATTTGGGGCCTGCCACCCCAGATCACTACGGCCAAATTATGCTGGTTGAAACTGCCGATGATGGCAAAAGTACTGCTCCAGTCATGATGAAAATTGCTGGGCTCAACGGGCTCATTGACCCTCGTTTTTTTGCTGACCCACGTCAATGGGCCTGCACAGAGATCATGGCCCTGCAAATGGAAGACATCAAAGGTGTTCGGGCCAAATTTAATGCCGAACCCTACAGAAATTTTGAAATCAAGCGCATTGGCAATAAATACAGCGTCAGACAGAACGGTAAAAACTTGAGTCTCCTTGATACAACGAACGTCTATCGCTACTTGCAAGGCTTCCAAAAAATACACTTTGAACAGAAAAATTTTATCCTCTCTGACAAACAAGTAGACAGCGTAAAGAGAAGCCAACCATTTTGTGAATTTGATGTCGTTACCAAACATGAGCGCATCGCATTGCGATTTTTCAGAATAAAGAGTAAGGAGGAACAGCGCAATGAATTTGGGCAGTTAGTCAACATGGATATGAATTCCTTTTGGTGTCAACTACCTGATGGTGAATTAGTACGGTGTCAATATTTTGTGTTCAACCCACTCATCCTTGGGCACGTCTATTTTCCTGCTATGGAAGGGCAATTTCCAGATTCTTTAAAGACTCAAACTGGTCTGTAAGCAACTTTTAGGGTCATTTTTACGTTTAAATATCAATGATCCTCCGGACTTGCATTTTTCTTGCGGCTTACATTTTACTTGCCCAATGGTTCAGAGCGCAAAGTCCTGTTGCAAATTTTACGGCAAATCCTTTAACGGTATGTGTCGGACAGCCCGTTAGTTTCACCAATACTTCAATTGCCAACGGTGGGCCTGCACTTGCAAGTTATCAGTGGGATTTTGGAGATGGGACTGCTGCAACCACAACCAATGCAAGCCATGCCTTTAGTACTGCTGGCACTTTTACCATAACACTTGTAGCCACAAATGCCAATGGGGTTGCAGATGCTGAAATCAAGCCCGCTTATATCACTGTTAACCCCCTGCCCAATGTAAATTTCGGCATGAATGGCTTGGGTTGTACCGTTCCACTTACTTTAAGTTTTAGCAATAGCTCATCACAAGGAGCCAACTTTACGCAAGCTTGGAATTTCGGTAATGGGCAAACTTCTTCTCAGTTCAATCCGGCTAGCGTCACTTATAATACCCAGGGCACGTTTCAAGTTGGTTTAACAGTGACCAATACCAATACAGGTTGTATCAATAGCTTGACGCAGTCAATTGTGGTCTCGAATTTTCAAGCAGGAATTACAGCTCCTGCTGTTGGTTGTGTGGGCCAAGCGGTTGCCTGTCAAGACAATTCCACAGCCGGCGCCAATGCCTGGTCTTGGAATTTTGGAGTGGCAGGTCAAAGCAATGCCGAAAATCCTAGTGTGACGTATAATTCACCCGGCACCTATACCATCAACCTTACTTCACAAAATACCAATTCCGGTTGTACGGCAAGTACCACCCAACAAATCATCATCCAACCAAATATAACGCCCTCATTTTACGCCAACCCAACGGCTAATTGTGCTCCTGGGAGTATTCAGTTTGTCAATACAACCAATCAGAACGGTACCTATGTTTGGAACTTTGGTGATGGCCAAACCTTCACTGGCACTACCCCACCTGCACATATTTATCAACAAAGTGGACTTTATGATGTCAGCCTCACTTATACTTCAAGTGCAGGTTGTAGCGGCACACAAACCTTTCAGGATTACATAGAAATGACTCCGGTAGAAGCTGGTTTTTTTGCACTAGATACGGGTGCCTGTGCACCTTTCACAGTTCAGTTTATCGATACTTCAGTGACGCCCAGTAACCCAATTGTATCTTGGCAATGGAACTTTGGCAATGGACAAAGCTTTAATGGCCAAGTTCCACCACCTCAAACTTATGGCGTTGGACTTTACGACGTTTCACTGATCATCACCACAGCATCGGGTTGTACAGATACGGTAATCAAAACACCTTATATTACGGTGGGTAGTATTGATTCAATTGACTTTAGTTGGGACCCCAACATTACGTGTGCCAACACAGATGTAGAATTTGAATCGGAATTTTATATCTCTGTACCCTACGACAGTACGGAAATAACCTATTTATGGGATTTTTCACAAGGCATTAGTTTTCAAGACGATCCTACTTTTCAATTTTCACAAGATACCGGTTGGGTTGAGGTGACTCTTTATGTCGATTTTAGAGGTTGCATAGATTCACTCACCAAAGATTCTGTATTGTATGTGTTGGCTCCAATATCGATGTTTGGCCCGAGTACAACCTTGGTGTGTAATCCAAGTAGTTTTCCTGTAAATTTTGATTTTATCAATACCGCCATCGAGGGAGAACTTACAGACAGCGTTGCCTTACATTATGAATGGAATGACGGCTCACCAAATACTTATTTTAATAATGCGCAATTGGATGCACCAAACGGCGGAAATACCTCACACGCATACAATGATTATGGCACATATCAGATTGAACAAGTAGTACATAATTACACGACGGGTTGTTCGGATAGCCTCACTTTGGCCGTTACTATTTCTCAGCTGCAGTCAAATTTTTTACTCCCCGACGACACCATCTGCAAAGGCGACGCCATCTCACTTACAAGCACCAGCACAACTTGGTCTGGGCATCCGATCAACGACTGGTACTATAGTTTTGGAAATGGGCAGCAAATTCATAATGGCCCCAATGTCAATTATGTCTACCCTGCAAGCGGGCTGTACAATATCAATTTATTGGTATTCAACACTGCGGGCTGTACTTCCACTAGCACCCAACCAATTTTTGTTGCCAATAAACCCGTTGCGGGGATCATTGCACCCTCTTACTCGGGTTGTTCGCCATTTGCAGTCAGCTTCACCAATACGAGCTATAGCATTACCAATGGCTTGCCTTTGGCTTCGTTTTCAACAACATTTTCCGACGATAATTCTACACTATCAACCAATAACGTAAACCAAGCCATTCCGCACACATTTATTGGCAATGGAACCTACAATGCAACAATCATTGCCACAGATATCAATGGCTGCGTTTCAAACCCAGCTAGTGTTCAGGTCAACCTTACGCAGCCCACTGCCATCATTGCACCCGACACCGTTATTTGCGCTTTGGATAGCAGCCTCATTGCAAGTTTAAGTACCGGAGATGGTACACTGAGCTATCAATGGTATATCAATGGATTGCAGAGTGGAAACGATAGTCTTTGCTTGCTCAATGAGGCCTCAACGAACAACGGCCTGTATTCCACCTTTCAAATAGCTTTGGTGGTGGCAGACAGCAACAATTGCCTTGACAGCACCTCACAAATTATTTATATTTCGACACCTCAAGCAGGTGCTACCTATACCTTTTCTGGAGCGGCAATTGATGTGAATGGCAATTACAGCTGCCCACCCTTGTTTTGTGATTTTACGGATGCTTCTTCAAGTCTAGGTGCGTTGACTGCCTGGAATTGGGCCTTTGGCAACGGCAATAATTCCATTTTACCGAACCCTGAAAATACCCTTGTGACGAGCGGAACCTTTAACTTATATTTACAAGTCACTGACCAATACGGCTGTACTGGTGATACAACAGTACAAAATTACGTGAGTATTGGCGGGCCGCTGGGCACGCCAATCTGGATTCAAGACAATACGATTTGTGCGCAAGGTGCTCTATTCACGATTCAAAACCCATCGAATATAGATTCTGTAAGTTGGAACCTTGGCAATGGGGTTTGGGTAGCAGACAGCCTGAGCTTTCCTTATTTTTACCCCAATACCGGCACCTACAACCCGAGTGTTACTGTTTACGATACTGCCGGTTGCCAAATATTGTATCTACTCGACCCCATAACGGCAAGTGTGAGCGGCCTCGATGCACAAATTGTTGCAAGCCCAGTTTATGCCAATATCAATCAGGTGGTACAACTCAATGATGCCAGCACCAGCCTCAATCCTATTGCTACCTGGACTTGGATTTTTGCCGATAGCAGCAATTTATTTTTTCAAAGTACTGGCCAAAGTATAGCCTTCCCCCAAGGAGGGCCCCAAGATATTGCCCTTGTCATCACCGATAACCTTGGCTGTATCGATACAGCATTTATTACCATTTATGTTTCAGACCCCGATATTTGGGTGCCCAACGTTTTTACGCCAAATGGCGATGGAGTCAATGATTTAGTGGTATTGCCCTACCCTTCTTTTAAAACCTACGATATTCAAATTTTGAACCGTTGGGGGAATTTAGTATTTGAATTAAAAGACCAAACGGGTGTTGCTGTCTGGGACGGCTATGATTTCAACGGCCAGCTACACACCGATGGTGTATTCTTTTACCGCCTTCGAGGTGAAATGCTCGGCGGTACTCAAATAGACAAGCATGGGTTTATTCATTTGGTGAATGGGGAGTAAGCTTAGTTTTTAGTAACAAAAAAACCCCGAAGCAACTTCGGGGTTTTTTGTAGTGGTACCTCCAGGAATCGAACCAGGGACACAAGGATTTTCAGTCCTTTGCTCTACCAACTGAGCTAAGGTACCAGCTATTGGTGGATGCAAATTTAATACTTTTTTACCGTTTTACACAAGTACAAAATCAAAAAAGTTCAAAAAAGCTCCTTAATTTTGAATATGAGCGCTACAAATCAGGTTTACCTTATCGATGCCGGAAATACACATATAAAATTGGCGCTCGTTCAAAATGGTGTCATCCAACAAGTTGAGCGCCTTGAGCAAGCAAAATTCAACATCAATCTTCTCGATCGTAACATCCCTGCAGCCTGTTCGTCTGTACTTGATGAAAAATTACTCTTAGATATTCGCACTTATTTTTCTCAAGTATTGGAAATAACCTCTCACATGGATCTTCCTTTTGAAATGGTCTATCAAACTCCGCAAACATTAGGCATGGACCGGCTATGCAATGCAGCGGCATTGGCCATGAAGAATACTGGTGTGCCAAGGCTAGCTATTGACCTTGGAACATGCATTAAATTTGATTTTTTAAGTGCCAATAACCAATATTTAGGGGGGTCAATTGCTCCGGGCTTAGCAATGCGCGCTCGCGCCATGGCGCAATTTACTTCAAAATTGAAGCAAATCGATGTTGTTCCAACACAGAAGCTGATTGGTTCAAGTAGTGAAGAATCCCTTCAAATTGGGGCATTTGTGGGGTGGCAAAGGGAAATTGAAGGCATGATCCAAGCGTATTTGCAACAATATCCAGACCTTGTGGTGTATCTTACTGGTGGCGACGCCCCTTATTTTGAATTAGGCCAAAAAAATGGCATCTTTGTACAGCAAAATTTAACCCTCGAAGGAATCTTCGCTCTTTATCAAGCAAATGCATAAACTCATCGTCCTACTTAGCAGCTTTCTCACCGTTTGTAACTTTTATTCCCAGTCAATTACTGCTGAACCTGCGAGCTTTTATGGTCTGGGAGAAATGAGCGCCAAAGGGCATGGCATTTTCGATGCTTTAGGCAAAAACACCATCAATGTTTTTGACTCCTCTATTTTGAATCATTACAATCCAGCGACCTACAACAGACTCAGCAAAGGCGCCACCCTATATACAGTGAGCTTACATTCAAGACAATCTTGGTATAGCAATGCAAGTACGCAACAATTTGCTGCCACACCCATGGTAGAGCAATTTACTCTTGGTTTTAAAATTCGCAAGCAAATGGGTATGTCATTTGGCCTTAGGCCCTTTAGTGCCCGTGGATACCAAATTGCAGAAACTATTTTTACTGGGCTAGATTCTATCTATTATATCTACAACGGAAAAGGGGCTATTCAAGATCTATACCTAGGCTATTCCTTAGGACTCATTGAAAAACCTACAACTAAATGGGCCATTGGTGCCAATGCATCATATCTTTTTGGCACACTCATCAATGAGCGCACCTCAGAATTACTCACCGGGTCTACAAATGCCGGAGGCCTAGAACGGAACTCTTTGGTAATGCGTGCATTTTATACGGAGTTTGGTACCTATTTCACACAGCAACTTGGCAAAAAACACAGCATTGGTCTGAGTGCGGTTTACCAGCCAGCACTTAACCTAGGCGCGGACTTTCAAAAAGAACTTTACAGTTCTGCCACCATTGGTGTGCCAGCAAGCTTCGATACCATATTGGTTTCCTCAGATGCCTTTTCAGCACAATTGTCTGAGTCAATGCAGTTCGGTTTCAATTATGCTTGGAAACTACCCACCTACAAGCGTCAAACTCGAGAATTACACCCTCAATTGCAGCTTTTTGGAAGCTTGAGTCAGTTTGGTGCTATGCGCCAAAATGCTTCTTTGATCACTGGTTTTGATCAACAAGCCTACCAAAGAATCAGCTTCGGGATGCAATACCAGCCCGAGCTCAAAGTAGTAGAAAACATCGCCACGCTCAAAGGATTTGAAAAAATGACCTATCGTTTTGGATACTACCAACAAACCTTGCCGTATACCAACAACAACCTCCAGTATAGCGAACAAGGAATCACGCTGGGAGTGGGCATTCCATTGTTAGCACAGGTTTCTTTATCATCGCTAAATGTTGGCCTTACCTTGGGTCAGCGCACCCTTGAAAGTGGGATTTGGAAAGAACAATTTATTGGTGCCCGCTTTAGTTTAATCATGGCACCTTCAAACTTTGAAAAATGGTTCCGCAAGCGCCAGTTAGATTAATGCTAGGGGGCAATAACACAGCCTTATTGGGGGTTCTCGTTGCATTGCTATTTGGCTGTCAAAACGATGTGGCCTTGGTTCAAAAAATAAGTTTTCAGGCAGATGCTCCAACTGAGAGCACCAAAGATTTGGTTCTTACCTATGCCGAGGCTGGCTATGCTCGGGTAGAAATCCATGCTGCTTTGGCCGAAACCTACCGCAACAACCTACAAGTTACAAAGATTAAAGACAGCCTGAAGGTTTATTTCTTCAATGAAAAGGGAGATATCGTCTCTACCTTAAGTGCCTTGTATGGGCAAATCAACTACAATACTGGACAACTCTTGGTTAAGGATTCGGTCAGGCTTTACAATCATAAAAAGAAGCAAACTTTAGAAACAGAGGTGCTTTATTGGGATCAGAAAGACAGCAGCATTTATACAAAATCTGCAGTGATTGTGCGTTCACCAAAAGGTAAACTTTTCGGCAAAGGCATACGCACCAAACAAGATTTTAGTAATTACGTAATTTTAGAACCAGTGGGTTCTTGGCAAATAGACAAAAATCAAACAATCGAATAAAATGGCTCAAAAAGACTTCATTTCCAAATACAATCATTTTTCTGGTTATCTATGGCTTGCCATTGCAGCAGTTAGCTTTTGTGTGATCACCTTTAAAATATTTTCTGAGGGTGCTCAAACTTGGTTGCCCTATTATATCATTCCTGTCATGGCACTGCTCACCTACGGGCTTAAAAAATGGATGATGCAACGCATGCAAAAGCATCTTAAAGAAATGGCCGAGCAACGCGAAAGTTCTAAACAGTAACAAAAGATCAAATTGTTGTTCCTTACTAAGTGAAACTACCCGTCCTCCTCTTCTTTATTTTCATTCCGGCTTTGTTTTTTGGACAAAGGCTCTTGAGTGGATTCATTACAAATGAACAAAACATCCCTCTGGCTGGTGCTGAGATTTTTGTTAAAAATGCCTCAGATTTGCGCACTATTGCCGATCAAAATGGCTACTACGAAATGTACTTAAATCCCGGTGAATATTACCTGGTATATACAGCAGATGGCTATCAAGATAGGGAATCGTACTTGGGCATGCGAGATGCGGACACCAAAAGGGATATACAACTTTTTGCAATGAAACTTTCTGAAGTTGCCGATGTGAAAGTGAGCGCAAAAAAATACAACGTTGGGCGCGATAAAATCTTAAAGGTGGTAGCGCATCGTAGTCAACTCAATCAATGGGCCTATCCGCACGAGGTAGATGTTTACATTAAAGCCACTGAACAACGAGACCAACTCTCAAAGGAAAACCCTAAGGCTCAAGAAAAAAAAGAAAAACAGGCTGCCCGTACCAATGAAGGGGATCTACTCGAGGAGTCGCCTCAAATTCCTGATTGGATCAATAAACTACAACTTGTTGAGGTGGAATTGCATCGCGCCTATGCTCCTTCAAACCAAGTAAAGGAAATCCGAAATGCCTATAAATCTTTTGGAGATATCTCTCAATTGTATTACACCACGACGGTTAAATCTAATTTCAACTTTTTTGAGAACTTATTGCATCTCGATGACTTGCACCAAACCCCTGTCAGCTCGCCTATTTCAGCTCCGGGAATTATTGCCTATAAATATAAATTTGAAGAGAAATACGAAGAAAATGGCCGCATGATTTCTAAAATCAAAATTACGCCTCGCAATACAGCCACCTCTACACTTGAAGGATATATTTGGATTATTGACAGCCTTTGGCTCATTCAAAAGTTAGACCTTACGATGAATAAAGGAAATTTATTGATCTATGATTATTTTCGAATTCAACAAGATTATGACATTCAGGGAGATACGCTTTGTGTATTGAAAAATCAATTATTGACCTACGGCGTTAAGTATAAAAATGAAGTAAGCCAATGTAAAACTGAGGCTGTTTTCAGTAATTATAATTTTGATCCTAATTTCACTAAAAAATCCTTCAATGCAGAGGTTGCCATTACCAACCAAGAGGCTTATGATCGAGATAGCACTTACTGGACCCAAAAAAGGGCTATTGCGCTGACTGCAGAAGAAATAAAATTCATACGAGCCAAGGATTCTATCGCAGAATTCTATAATAGAAAGGAATACCTAGACAGCATTGATGCCGTTTTCAATAAGGTCACTGCTCTGAAAGTATTATGGTTTGGCGTTGACCACCGCAACCGAGACAAAAAACAACAGTGGACCATCGGATCAGTAGCCTCTTTTGTTCAGCCCATCTATATTGCCGGGCCAAGATTGGCCCCAAGTTTTGATTATTTCAAAAAATGGCAAGACGAGCGCACCTTAGATTCCTACACACGATTATCCTATGGACTATTGAACGGCGACTGGAAGGGAGATACATGGTGGAAATATCGATTTGACCCCTTTCATTTCGGTTTTTTAAGGGTGGCTGTAACGCACGATTTTGACGTCATTAGAGGCTTTGATGCAATCACACAAATTTACAAGCGAGACAACTTCTTTGAATCCACCAAATTAAATCTAAATTTAGAATACGAATTGTTCAATGGATTTTATGCCTACGCCAATTCTCAATTCACTAAAAGACGTAGCATTGAAGGTTACGAATTTTTAAATGGTATAGATTCTACCTTGGCAAATAATGATCCGCTTGCCTTTGATCCCTACGATGCATACATCATCAATTTCGGTGCATCCTACACTCCAGGACAACGCTACATGAGAGAACCCCATAGAAAAGTAGTACTGGGTTCGGCCTACCCTACTTTTTCAATTCATTACGAACGTGGACTGCCTAAGGTATTCAATAGCGCCGTTGATCATGCCTACTTACAATTAGAGATGACGCAAAATTTTAAAATTGGCACCCTTGGTACTTCCGCCTATCGTGCATCGGTGGGCAAATTTTTAAGCGCAAGAGCCATTTATGAACCAGACTATAAGTTTCAACGAAGAAGCGATCCAATATGGTTTTCCAATCCGCTTTATTCATTCCAAGGATTTGACACCATGCTGCGAACGATCGATTATGTAATGCAAGTGCATTACCTGCATCATGACAATGGAGCTATATTAAATAAGCTCCCTTATTTCAAAAAAACACGGATTGGGCTAGTCGTGGGCGGAGGCGCCATGTACATTAAAGAACACAACTGGCAACACTACGAATTATTAGGCGGATTAGAAAGAAACTTTAAATTGAGCAGACGAAGATTAAGAGTTGGTGTTTATGGCGTGATATCAGATGGAAATCAAATCACACCAAAAACAGCTTGGAAGATTTCCTTTGCAATGCTTGATGATCGGAGTATGAAATGGAATTTCTAGTTCCAATTAGCTGCGCACTAATTGCTACTTTCTTTTTTTGGAAAGAATTTTTTCTGACGTATGATAGCCCATATCAGGCCCACCGAGATACAAGCATCTGCTAAGTTCCAAATGGCAGGGAATACCTCGCTACCGCCTAAAAGAGGCAATTTATCTGGCCATCGTACATTGAATTGAAACATATCCACCACATTGCCTAGAAGAAAACCTTGATGCCTCAACTCAACCGAATATTTAAAATGACCTGCTGAGCATAGGGCCTCCTTACCACTTCCCGGCATTTGATTGAATGCAATACAAGGATCTACACTAAAAAATAAGTCATAAAACATCGAATCCATAAGATTGCCTGCAGCACCTGCCAAAACTAGAGATACGACCACTAGAAATTCTTTGGTGGCACCCAACTTGACTTGCTTCAATAAATAACGAACAATAACAATAATCGCTGCAATTCTAAACAAGCTCAAAAATAGCTTGGCCCAAATACTAGCTCCAAAAGTTTGGCCAAAGGCCATCCCAGGATTTTCGGTATAATGTAAGATAAACCAATTTCCTATCAAAGGTTGAAATTCACCCGGGGCGAAATTAATTTTAATGTACAGTTTGATAAGTTGGTCTAAGAAAAGTAAAATGCAGACCAACGCAGCACCGAAGACAAGTTGCTTTCTCACTATCTACTTTTGGGCATTTTTGGCATCAATAGACATGGTAGCATGTGGGACTAGGCGCAAGCGTTCTTTTGGAATGAGTGTACCCGTAATTCGACATACACCGTAAGTTTTATTTTCAATGCGCATGAGTGCATTGTTTAGACTTTGAATGAATTTTTCTTGACGTGCAGCAAGCTGTGCTACTTCTTCTCTTGAAAGTGTTTCAGAACCATCCTCCATCATGTTGAAGGTGCGGCCAGTATCATCGGTTCCATGGTCATCGGAATGAGATAATGAACCTTTTAACAAATCGAAATCTTCGTGTGCTTCTTTGAGCTTTTCCAAAATGAGTGTCTTGAATTCAGCAAGATCGGTGTCTGAATATCGGTTTATTGACTTTTCCATGGGTATTCTATTCAAAAAGTGGAAAGCAAATATATCATTTTTTACCTATCAACAACTTGGATTTTGCACAATTAACACAGGTTTTACATCTTTTTAAACAATATTGGTGACTTATTCACATGTGCTCTTTAAACTACACAAGATTTGGTAATTTTGATTGTGATTCGTTTGTTCTTGGATAACCGTGTTTGGGTACTTTTATTTTTGCCTTTTATTGTGGCAATATATCTCGTTTTTAGCACCTTCGGATACGAAACTCAATTCGGTCAAGCCTCGCTCACAAGCCTTATCTCTCCTTTTTTGAAGGGTTTTCCAATTGCGCACAATATTGCCCATTTCCTCATGTTGTTGGCCAATGCTATTCTTCTCAATTGGGTTTTCAATAGCAATGAATTTCTAGAGAAGAACACCTACATGGTGAGTTTGCTGTATATCATTATTATGAGTTTTTTTCACAACTGGGGAGAACCCAGTTGGTTGTTTGTGGCGCATTTATTTGCAATTCTTGGCACAGGTATTTTGTTTCGCATCAAACCCCAACATAATGCAAAAAAGCAAGTTTTCAATGCCAGCTTTCTCTTTGGCATTAGTATATTTTTTGAGATCAGTTTAATTTTCATTCTTCCCGTCTTACTGCTACTTATTATCAACATTCGAGGGCTACAAATCCGAGAAGTATTACTGCTTTTCATTGGTTTACTCCTCCCGACTTTCTTTCTATGGATCCTTTCCATGTTTAGCTCCTATCATTGGCCGGTAGTAGGTATTCCAAACGTTCAAATAGTTGCATTCAGCGGGGCAGAAATTGCCAATTTAACAGTCATTGTTTTGCTTTTTGTATTTAGTATTTTGGGCTTGCGTGCTCGCCTTTCTAAAGCATCATTACGCTTAAAAAAACAAGCGCAAACCCTAACTATTTTAATGCTTTACCTCATTATTATTGGCCTAGGAGCATTTGTGTTTTATGGGCAAACTGCCTTATTGAGTTTACTTGCCATTCCTTTTGGATTCTATTTCACCTATGCCCTATTGAGCAGTAGTCTAGGGGTGAGCTCACATTTGTTCTTTTATCTTTTGTTCACTTTTTCTGTATTAAAATACATCTTCTTTTACCGTTTGGGTGCTGACTATTACTAACTTTGTACTCTCTTAAAATTTAAAAATGAAATTTGGCGTTGTAACTTTTCCCGGATCCAATTGTGACCAAGACATGGTCTATGTGCTCAGAGATTTAATGGGGCAAGATGTTGTTGAACTTTGGCATAAAGATACCGACCTCAAAGGAGCTCAATTTATAGTCTTGCCGGGAGGGTTTTCTTATGGAGACTACCTGCGCTCTGGTGCAATTGCAAAGTTTTCTCCAATTATGGAGTCTGTCATTGCCCATGCCAACAACGGAGGCTATGTGATGGGTATTTGCAATGGTTTTCAGATTCTCACCGAATCAGGATTGCTTGAAGGAGCGCTATTGCACAACGACTCACAAAAATTCATTTGCAAGAATGTTTTCTTAAAACCAATGAGTAAGAGTGCTGCACCTACTCAAGAACTAGACGCAAACAAAACCTACCAAATTCCAATTGCACACGGCGAAGGTCGATATTACGCCGACGAAGCAACGCTAGCTTCACTGCAGGCAAATGATCAAATTTTATTTGCATATTGTGATGCTGAAGGTCATATTGCACAAGAATCTAATCCAAACGGCTCCTTGTTGCATATTGCCGGCATTACCAATAAAAATAAAAACGTTTTTGGCATGATGCCGCATCCGGAGCGTGCTGCAGACAAGCACCTCAATAACATTGATGGGCTGCATATTTTTGAATCCATTTTAGCACATTGTTCATGAGAGTACTGTTACTCGGTTCAGGAGGTAGAGAGCATGCCATTGCCTGGAAAATAGCACAAAGTTCAATTTTAGACGAATTATTTATTGCCCCAGGTAATGCCGGTACTAAGAAACACGGAAAAAATCTCGATGTCAAGTTAAATGATTTTGCTGCCATAAAGAATTTAGTCCTGCAACACCAAATTGAGATGGTTGTTGTGGGCCCAGAAGAACCATTGGTTTTAGGTATTTACGATTTTTTCAAACAAGATCCTGAATTGCGTTCAGTTAGCGTAATTGGGCCAAGCAAAGAAGGTGCGCAACTAGAAGGCAGCAAGGACTTTGCCAAGGCCTTTATGTCCAGACACCGTATTCCAACTGCCAAATATGGAACCTTCGAAGCAAGAACCTTGAACGAAGGTCTGCGGTTTTTAGATGACATGAAAGGACCATACGTGCTCAAAGCCGATGGCCTTGCTGCAGGCAAAGGAGTATTGATAATTTCTGATTTGGATGAAGCCAAACACGAGCTAGAAGAAATGCTCGTAGGCGAAAAGTTTGGGGCTGCGAGCAACAAGGTGGTCATTGAACAATTTTTAGATGGTATTGAATTATCAGTTTTTGCCATCACCGATGGCGAATCTTTTAAATTATTACCCGAAGCAAAAGATTACAAGCGCATTGGAGAAGGTGACACAGGCCTTAACACAGGAGGTATGGGTGCCATTTCCCCAGTGCCATTTGCAGATGCCGCATTCATGGATAAAGTTCTCAATAGAGTGGTTATCCCGACGATCAAAGGCTTGAAATCTGAAAACATAACCTACAATGGGTTTGTATTTTTTGGCTTGATCAATGTAAAAGGTGATCCCTACGTTATAGAATATAACTGCCGTATGGGGGATCCTGAAACAGAGGTAGTGATGCCGCGCATCAAAAGTGATATCCTTGATTTATTCGAAGGCGTTGCTACACACACCCTCTCTGAAAGAGACATTCAATTTCATGATAAGAGTGCGGCGACTGTAATGATGGTTGCAGGTGGTTATCCTGGATCGTACAACAAAGGTGAAACCATATATGGTTTGAACAGCATCACAGAAAGTATTGTTTTTCATGCGGGCACCCTTTCTGACGGCCCATCTGTGGTGTCGAATGGCGGAAGAGTCTTGGCTGTAACTTCCTATGGAAAGAACCTACAAAGTGCCTTGGACCGCAGTTACGAATCTATCGCAAAGATCAGTTTTCAAGATGCATATTTCAGAAAAGATATCGGCAAAGACGTATTAGATAACTAAGCTCAATGGAGAATCAAATCTTACTCATCATATGTGCACTGATTTGCTCCGCTTTTTTTTCTGCAATGGAGTTGGCTTATATTTCATCCAACAGATTGCGCATTGAGGTAATTACTCAAAAAAACACTTTTCAAGCCAAAATACTATCTATTTTTTACCGCAAGGAGAGCAACATGATTGCCCTTCTACTCTTGGGTAACAATATTGCCTTGGTGGTTTATGGTATTGCTGCAGCAGCCTTATTAGATCCTTGGTTAATACAGCTTGGAATCAAAGACCACGGGATCATACTCGTTACCCAAACCATACTCTCTACACTTTTGGTGCTCATCACAGCCGAATTTCTCCCAAAAGCTTTAGTTCAACTTAATCCGAATAAGGCCTTGAATTATGGCTTACTGCCGCTGTTTATTTTTTACATTCTCCTTTATATTCCAACCCTATTCATTTTATTGATCAGCAATGGATTTTTAAAGCTCTTAGGCGCAGAAAAAGAGCAAGAACGAGTATTTTCTAAAATTGATCTGGAGAATTATGTGGATGAACTCAGTGCAAAACTTACGCACGAAGAAGAATTGGTCAATGACATGCTACTTTTGCGCAATGCCTTAGATTTTTCAAATGTAAAGGCCAGAGATTGCATGATCCCTAGACCAGAAATTATTGCCGTTGACATCACAGACTCTATTGAGGAGGCCAAAAAACTCATGACGAGCAAGGGTCTTTCAAAGTTGATTATCTACCGCGACGATATCGATAACATTATTGGATACATCCACTCTTTTGATTTATTTCAAAAACCGTTATCTATCAAACAAATACTTAAACCCATTTCTTTTGTTCCTACGGTAATGTCAGGAAAGGAACTTTTGGCCAAATTCAACAACCAGGTAGGCAATTTTGCCGTGGTAACTGATGAGTACGGAGGCACTGCAGGCATCATTACCCTTGAAGATGTCATTGAAGAAATTTTTGGAGAAATCCAGGACGAACACGATAAAGAGGCCTTAAATGAGGAATCTGTCAGTGAAAATGAATACCTTTTTTCTGCGCGCATCGATATCGATTACCTCAACGAAAATTATGGCTTTCAATTACCAGAATCTGAATCCTACGACACTCTAGCTGGATTTATTTTAGCAAAACTCGAACGACTACCCGTTGTTGGTGACAGCATATATCACGAACCCTATCAATTGGTAGTTGAAAAAATGAGTCAAAGAAAAATTGAAACTATTCGTTTGTATGTCACAACAAATGACTAATTCACCCAAGCTACATGATTTTGATGCTGTCATATTTGATATGGATGGCGTTTTAATCGATTCAGAACCATTATGGAAGATTGCCATGGAAACGGTTTTCAATCAATTCAATTCCCAACTCACTCACCAAGATTTTCAAAAAACCGTAGGTCTGCGCATTGATCAAGTGATTGAATTTTGGAACAAGCAACAAAATTGGGGGCTTTCCGACATAAAGGGAGTTGAAAATCAAATTATTGACAAGCTCGTCGAACTAATTGTCGCCAATCCCAAGCCATTGACTGGGGTCATAGAAATGCTTACCTTTTTACAAAGTAGAGAGATAAAAATTGGACTGGCCACCTCCTCTTCAAACCGCCTCATTGAAACAGTTTTAAAAACACTGGAAATTAACCAATATTTTCAATTTACTTATTCTGCAGAGCATGAAACTCATGGCAAACCTCATCCTGCAGTATATCTCAAAGTAGCAGAGGCACTTGAGGTTTCGCCAACGCGTTGTTTGGTAATTGAAGATTCTTTTAATGGGGTAATTTCGGGCTTAGCAGCCCAAATGAGGGTTTGTTGCATCCCTGAAAAAACACATTTTCCTAATCCAAAATTGGCTATTGCCGATTTTCATTTTTCAGATCTGCTACAATTGCTTGAAGCTTGGCGATAGGCTGCTACAAATTGTTATTTTTGTAAGTCATGGAAGACGCTTTTGACTACCGGGAAGAAACCAATGGGCAAAATGACCAGGAAATAGACAAAGTTCTACGACCCAAAACTTTACAAGATTTTGCAGGGCAACCGGCTGTTGTTGAAAATCTTGAAGTTTTTGTCCGCGCAGCACAACTGCGCAATGAACCCCTAGATCATGTCTTGTTGCATGGCCCCCCTGGCCTAGGTAAAACCACACTTGCCAATATCATTGCCAATGAACTTGGCGTAGGATTTAAAGTGACCTCTGGCCCCGTACTTGACAAAGCAGGTGATTTAGCTGGTTTGCTTACAAATCTTGGAGAAGGTGATGTTTTGTTTATCGATGAAATTCACAGACTGAGCCCGGTTATTGAGGAATATCTTTATTCGGCCATGGAAGATTACGTCATTGATATCATGCTCGATTCTGGAGCTAATGCACGCAGTATCCAAATTAATTTAAACCCATTTACGCTCATCGGAGCTACTACGCGTTCTGGTTTACTTACCTCACCCTTACGCGCTCGTTTTGGAATCAACGCGCGCCTCGAATATTACGACTGTGAGACACTTACGGCCATTATCGAACGCTCTGCACATTTGCTGCAAATTGGCATTGCACAAAGTGCAGCCTATAAAATTGCTAGCCGCAGCCGAGGCACGCCACGTATTGCCAATGCCTTATTACGTAGAGTTCGGGACTTTGCACAAATCAAAGGAACTGGGCACATTGATGATCAAATTACAGAAATAGCACTCAAAGCACTCAATGTCGATGCCAACGGTCTTGACGAAATGGATTTGCGAATTCTTAAAGTGCTCATTGATAAATTTAATGGTGGCCCCGTGGGCCTCAGCACCATCGCTACTGCTATCGGCGAAAATGCAGGTACCCTCGAAGAGGTCTATGAGCCCTTTTTAATCCAAGAAGGATTTTTAATGCGCACACCGCGTGGTCGAAAAGCAACCGAAAAAAGCTACAAACATCTTGGCAAAGACCTAGGTTGGGCCCAAGGTGGTTTATTTTAAGATGAAACACGACGCCTACAAAGCACTGATCATAGAAAAAGCCAAAGCCCTTGGTTTTTTTCATGTAGGCTTTTCAACAGCAACGTTTTTGGAAGAGGAGGCCCCAAGGCTAGAACAATGGTTGGCACATAATTACCATGGAAAAATGGCATATATGGCCAATCACTTCGATAAGCGACTAGATCCAAGATTGCTAGAAGTGGGCACCAAAACCATCATTTCCCTCTTACTACATTACACCCCAGAAAAACAACAACGGCAAGACGCTCCTCAAATAGCCAAGTATGCCTACGGCCAGGATTATCATTTTGTAATCAAGGATAAACTAAAGCAGCTACTTTTAGAACTCAGACAAAGCATTGGCGAAATACAAGGCAGGGCCTTTGTTGATTCGGCCCCAGTCATGGATAAAGTTTGGGCAAAAAAGTCTGGTCTTGGCTGGATTGGGAAAAATACCAATTTGATCCAACCCAAAAATGGCAGCTTTTTTTTTATTGCAGAATTATTCGTTGACCTACAAATAAGTCCTGATGGCCCGATCAAAGATTATTGCGGCACCTGTACTCGTTGCATTGATGCGTGCCCTACTGATGCACTTGCTACACCCTATGTGATCGATGGATCCAAATGCATATCCTACTTAACCATAGAGCTTAAGGATGCTGATTTGCCGAGTGAATTTAAAGGCAAAATGGAAAATTGGGCCTTCGGTTGTGACATTTGTCAGGATGTTTGCCCATGGAATCGGTTTTCGAAAATTACCAAAGAAAGAGCATTCGAACCGCATCCGGAATTTCTAAACCTCGATACCGCTGACTGGGAACAACTCACCGAAGCTACTTTTCAGCATATTTTTGGTAAAACTCCATTAAAACGCACCAAATTCAGCGGAATAAAACGAAATATTGAATTTCTAAAAAAGCATTCATAAAAACATTATGAAAACCCGAAGTGTTTAACTTTGTGAACCGTGTAAGCAATAGCAATCATACAATTTAAATATGTCAGAAAAAAGAGAAGCCATTATTATTGGAGCTGGACTAGTCGGATCACTTTGGGCGGTATATTTGGCCAAGGCCGGCTATCGTGTAACCATCTTTGAAAGACGCCCCGATATTAGAAAAGCAGATATCAGTGCTGGTAAGTCCATCAATTTGGCTCTTTCTGTCAGAGGTTGGACCGCACTAGATGCTGTTGGAGTTGGTGATGAAATTCGAAAAATTGCCATTCCCATGCATGGGCGTATGATGCATGGTTTAGATGGAAAACTCACCTATCAACCCTATGGTGCAGAAGGGCAAGCGATTTTTTCTGTTTCGAGAGGAAAAGTCAATGCAGCAATGATGGATATCGCCGAAACACATGGGCAAGCCACCATTCACTATCAAACAGAATGCCTCAGGGTAGATTTACAAAACGCTATTGCCTACCTTAAGAATACACAATCTGGCGAAACTTTTGAAGCAAAAGCTGATGTGATATTTGCTGCAGATGGCGCCTTTAGTGCTGTCCGCTATAATTCTATGCAGAAATTAAACCGTTTTCAATACAGCCAAAATTATATCGCCGACGGATACCGAGAAATTTTGCTACCAGCCTTACCCGATGGCAGCTACCCTATGGACAAAAATGCACTACATATTTGGCCCAGAGGTAGATTTATGCTGATTGCACTGGCCAATGAAGATGGTTCTTTCACCTGTACTCTATTCATGCCCCATGAAAACCATGAATTTGCATTTAATAAATTAAAAACCAGGGAAGATGTGGATCGTTTCTTTCAAACAGTTTTTCCTGATTTCTATGAAATGATGCCCGATATTGCAGATAAATGGGAGGATCATCCACTTTCGAATTTGGCCATTATTCGGTGCTATCCTTGGGCTTCTGGCAAAGTTGGACTCATGGGCGATGCCGCGCATGCCACCGTTCCGTTTTACGGACAGGGAATGAATGCAGGTTTTGAAGACTGTCGTGTCCTCAATGAACTAATGCTTGAACACAACCACGATTGGGAGGCCATTTGGGCTGCTTATAGTCCAAGCAGAAAACCAAATGGCGACGCGCTGCAAGATTTATCCCTAGACAATTATATTGAAATGAGGGATTTGGTTGCTGACCCATCATTTTTGTTGCGTAAAAAAATCGAGGCTAAGTTCAGTAAAATGTATCCAAATAAGTGGTTACCGTTGTATAGCCAAGTCACCTTCAGTAATATTCCTTACTCGGTTGCGTATCAACAAGGGAAAAAGCAACGCCTCATCATGGATGAAATTATGGCCAGCCCAACGATTGAAACTGATTGGGAAAAACCATCTACGATGCAAGCCATTTTAGACAAATGTTCCGAATTTAATTTTCAAACATGATCCGTATATCGATTTTCCTACTACTAGCTCAAGTCGCCTATGGCCAAGGCGGCTTTGAAAAATCACAGAAAAAAGGCAATGATTACCTTCAGGTCCGCAACCATGGTTATCAATTTTCGCTAGGCCCTACCTATAGTTTTGCAAGCAAACCCCTACAGGGTGATATTCTTGTTGATCAAGCAGATCGAGGTAATTTTACAATCACGCCGCAGGCCAAATTTGGTTATTATGCAGAATTCGGTTTGGCACATTTTCCAAAGTGGAAAGGAACGCCAATCAAAGCACTTGGAAAAAGCCGGATCATGGACTACTTTGACTGGGGCATAGGCTACAGACAGTTCAATGCACTTGAGTCTACCCTAATAGAAAACCAAAATGCTATAGGAGAAATCTATAGCACGATTAGTGGGCAAGGGATCATGCGCACAGGTTACCTTTATGGTAGTATGCGTGCGCATTCATTGATTTATTTTGGTAAAAAAGTAGTGGTCAAGGTACGTAAACATTTTTTAGATCAAAGTTTGGGAATCAATTATGATTTTCAAGTGAAGGCCAAGGCGCTCACTTATCAAGATAATTTCAATACCCATCCTGCTGCACAAACATTTCAACCAAATTTAGCCGCTGGCCTCTTGCAATTTAATTATCAAATTGGAATTGGAATTCGCCTCAATAAAGCTTGGATTTTGATTCCTGGTGCCTCTTTACCTATCGTAACGCTTGCTCCTTGGGAAGGCTTCAATGCAAACATTCATTGGTTTAGTTCCACTTACTGGCCTATACAAGCACAATTTAAAGTGATTAAATTATTTGAAGCGCCAAATAAGTGCGGTGTTTACAGCACTCCAGAAGACCGGGAAATGGACAAACAATTTAGAATGAACAACTAAACCTTGCCTAATAATTGCGGCAAAACTTTTTTAACAAACCTTTTACGCAAGCGCTTCAACACTGAATCACGGTCCGAGACATTACCACAGCGCAATACCTGCCTTGAGATCAGTTGATTTTTTTGGTAAATTGAAAATTCAAAAGATACCGAAGTAGCTTCGTCTCTATAAATTTGGTAAATACTCGTGGTTTCAAGGAGCTCCGTAAGCGTTTGAGCATCTGTGCTCGGCTTAAAAGTACGGTCATAGCCACGTACATTGACTACAAAATAAGTGTCAAAACCTTTTTGAAGAAGCAATGATTGAATGGAATCTGCCATGAGGTGTTGTAAGTCTTCACCCTGCTTGAGCACATTCATAAGTGGTATGGTTTTGATCTGCTGATCTTGTAATATACCAGTAAAAAGAGCTTGCATTGCATAGCGATCCTCTTCTTTTTCAAACTGTGCTATGATCACAGCATTGGTTAACTTCAGTTGCTGTGCTTTTAAGTTAAAGGCGCAAACTATGGAAAGAATAAAAAGCAGTGTTTTCATAATAAACTTAAAATACTTCTTGCGCAATACGGCGCACCGAAGACGAATTAGACATGGTATAGTAATGTATGCAAGGTACACCTGCTGCTTTCAATTCTTTGGATTGGGCAGTTGCCCATTCTATGCCCAATTGTTCTACAGCTGAATTGTCTTTGCACTTTAGCAATTCTTTGGATAATTCCGTTGGATAATCGATATGAAAAAACTTTGGCAAAAAACTTATGTGAGCCAAGGTTTTGATGGGTTTCAAGCCAGGAATGATCGGTACATTGATACCCACTGCCCGACATGCTGCTACGAAGTCAAAATATTTTTTGTTGTCAAAAAACATTTGAGTCACTAAATAAGTGGCACCTGCATCGACTTTTGCTTTTAAATATTGGAGGTCTGTTTCTAGATTCATGGCCTCAAAATGTTTTTCGGGATATGCCGCAGCACCGATACAAAAATGAGTAGGATCTTGCCCTTGCCCTTCGGTAAAATAAGAACCCTGATTCATTTTATTGACCTGCTCAATAAGTTCAACCGCAAAAGCATGCCCCTGTGGGTGAGGTCTGAAATTGGCTTCAGATTTAACAGCATCGCCTCGCAACGCAAGTACATTGTCAATGCCTAAAAAATGAAGGTCAATGAGTGCATTTTCCGTTTCTTCCTTGCTGAAACCTCCACAAATGAGGTGTGGTATAGCATCCACGTCATATTTATGCATAATTGCAGCACAAATACCAACCGTTCCTGGGCGCTTGCGCACTGATTTTTTTTCAAGCAAGCCGTGTTCCCGTTCTATGTATACATATTCTTCACGGTGGTAAGTGACGTTGATGAATTTGGGCTTGAATTCCATTAAGGGGTCAATGCCTTCATAAATAGAAGATATACTTTTGCCTTTGAGCGGTGGAAGTATTTCAAACGAAAAAAGGGTGTCTTGGGCTTGTGCAAGATGATCGGTAACCTTCATATCAACAATTAACGCACAAAGATAAGCGATTGAAAATGAAAATCAGATTTCAAGGCAATCCAATGCTGAAATAATAATTTGCGCAGCGCGTTGCCACTCATCTGCACTCAAATTAAGCGGAGGAGAAAGTCTAAAGCTATATGGATGCGATAAAAACCAAAAAGTAATCAAGCCCTCGTGTAGGCAAGTCTCTACGACTTGCGCAACATGTTTTTCTGATTGAAGGTCAAAAGCAAACATGGCACCTACGCGTCGGTGTGCCTTAACGGCCCGATGCGCAGCTATTTTAAGTTCAAATTCGGCCGCAGAGCGCTCTAATGTATCCCAATCTATTTCTGTACGCAACACCTCAATGGTTGCTGCTGCTGCTGCACAAACCATCGGATGCCCACCAAAAGTAGTGATGTGACCAAGCATGGGCTCATGTGTAAAAAGGTTCAAGAGCTGCTGAGGTGCAACCAAAGTACCGATCGGCATGCCACCACCAAGGGCCTTACCAAGGGCCAGTACATCGGGAACTATATCGAAATGCTCGAATGCAAAAATCCGCCCTGTACGGCCCATGCCACATTGAATTTCGTCAAAAATGAGCAGGGCACCAACCTCTGTGCAGCGCGCCCTTAGAGCTTGCATAAATTCTAGTGATGGCCGACGTACTCCGGCATCGCCTTGAACTGTTTCAATCAATACACCAGCGGTTTGGAGTGTAATTTGAGATAAAGCAGCGATGTCATTGTGGGTTAAAATACGAACGTCAGGCAATAAGGGTCTAAATGCTCTTTTCTTTATTTCATTGGCCGAAACACTCATAGCGCCATGAGTGCTACCGTGGTAACTTCCACTAAAAGACACAAGTTCTGTTCTGCCCGTGGCTCGTTTGGCCAGTTTCAAAGATGCCTCGATTGCTTCTGTTCCGGAATTGACCACATAAACACCATCTAGCTCTGCGGGAAGCACCTCAAGGAGCTGCCGCACCAAAGCTTGTTGTGCATCTTGTATAAATTCACCATAGACCATCACATGTAAGTGTTTGTCAAGTTGAGTTTGCAATGCCTCAACTACTCTAGGATGACGATGGCCAATATTATTGACTGCTACCCCCGCAATCATATCTAAATATGATTTTCCTTTTTTATCATAAATGTAGGCCCCCTCTGCCCTGTCCACTTCAATTAGAAATGGAAACGGACTGGTCTGTCCTAAATGAGAAAGGAAAAACTGAGCTTCTGACGTCATTTTTTAACTGACAATAACGGCAAAATGGGAGAGCCTATCATTGACCCCGGTCGCTGTAAGTTGAGCATGTGCACTAAGGTTGCTGCAATATCAGTTATTTGAATTGGTTCATAAAGATCTAAGCCTTGAGGAATCCCCTTACCGTACCACAATAAAGGCACATGTGTATCATAATTAAAAGCAGAACCATGTGAGGTCCCTTGGTGCGCCAAGGGCTCGTCAAGTTCTTTTGAGAGGTATCCGGGTTGTAATAAAAAAACTACTTCTCCGCTCCGTTGTGCGTCATAACCATTGCGCAATAATTCTCCCCAATAATCAGTTTGGCAGGAACCGCTCCGAAGTTCTTGGCGCGTCAAGACGGTTTTAACTTCTGGCCAACGACGTAATTCCTCGGCTGCAAAAGAAGCAACTTCATCAATGGTAAGATGCAGCGAATCTATTTTTTCTAAATTGAGGTAAAGATTCTGGTTGATTTCAAACTCCAATAAATCAGCATTGTATTTCATGATAAAATCATCGCGAAGTACTTGCAAACGATCTTTTAAAAAGAAATAACCACCAGGCAGTTGCATTTTTACAAGCATTTCTGGTACCGGGACCACAGCATGATCAGCCGTTAAAAACAAAGTGAAACCATCCTTACCAAAGCGTGTTTCTAGACTAGAAAACAGGCGTTGTAGTTCGCGATCAAGACGCGCATACATGTCTTCCATTTCTCGAGAATAGGGCCCAAATGCATGGCCGGCTATATCAGGTGTGGAGTAAGAAATACACAAAAAATCTGTATACTGATCTTGACCGAGATCTTCATTTTCTAGCGCTAGAATTGCTAAATCGGTAAGTTTTTCATTGGCCTGTGGCGATATTGTAAAGAGTGAATTTGCTTTTGCACCAGCAGCAATCATTGCAGGAAAATCATAAGGGAAGGTGGCACTGGTTTTTCCATTAAGCACTACTTCATAGGGGCTTTCATCGGCTAACTGATAGGTGCTTTGGGGTAAAAGTAGGCGCCATGGCTTTAAGTCCTTAGCTGGGTCAAAACGGGCATTAAAAGATTCCACCCAACCAGGCAATTTTTCTTGGCCATAAAAAGAACTCGTCACAAAATCTCCGGAAGAGTAATCGTACCAGTAGGTCCCGTCCGATA
>JAURGK010000017.1 GCA_030833845.1 Crocinitomicaceae bacterium
GATAAAGGCAAGACTAACCCATAATAAAGTAGCGCAGCGCTTAAAATTTGTATTTGTCTTGCCACCATTTTTTAATTTGAGTTGCTAGTTCTTGTTCCTTGGAGCTGCTGCCTGGCTTGAAAAAGTTTGTCCCGATGATCGATTGGGGCAAGAACTCCTGATTGTAAAAATTACCCGGATGATCATGGCTACAGGCATAGCCTTCTCCATATCCTAATTCTTTCATGAGTTTACTCGGTGCGTTGCGCAAGGGTAATGGAACGGGTAAATTACCGGTTTGTTGAACGAGTTGCTGAGCCTTGTTGATTGCCATATATGCCGCATTTCCCTTAGGTGAACCCGCCAGGTACAAGGTGCATTCACTTAAAATAATTCTAGATTCAGGCCAGCCGACATTTTCAACGGCTTGAAAACACGCATTGGCTAGTAAAAGTGCATTGGGATTGGCAAGTCCAATGTCTTCGGCTGCCAGTATCACTAGTCGTCGTGCGATGAATTTGGGGTCTTCGCCACCTTCTACCATGCGAGCCAACCAGTAAACTGCAGCATTTGGGTCTGAACCTCTGATGGATTTAATGAATGCTGAAATGATATCGTAATGCTGTTCTCCATCCTTATCATATCTAGCAAGACTTTGTTGTGCATTTTGCATCACAATTTCATCGGTAATGACAATTTGTGGCTGATGCTGAAAGGTGCCAATGATGATTTCAAAGACATTAAGAAGTTTGCGAGCATCTCCGCTAGATATACGCAAGAGGGCATCAGTTTCTTGAAGTGCTATTTTTTTTTGCTTCAAAAAGGCATCTTGCTCTAGTGCCCGACTCAATAAGGAAAGTAAATCATCTTTAGTGTGCTGCTCAAGGGTATAGACCTGACAGCGCGAAAGCAATGCCGAAATGACTTCAAAAGAAGGGTTTTCGGTGGTGGCACCAATCAAGGTGACGATGCCTTTTTCAACCGCACCAAGTAAGGAGTCTTGCTGAGCCTTAGAAAAGCGATGAATTTCATCAATAAACAGTATAGTGCCTTTGGGTGTGAACATGCCTCCGCCTTCGACCTTTGCAATGACTTCGCGTACATCTTTGACTCCGCTTGAAATGGCAGATAAGGTGTGTATGGGTCGTTGTAAATGTTGTGCGATCAGTTGAGCAAGAGTAGTTTTGCCCACTCCAGGCGGCCCCCAAAATATCATTGATGGGATCATGCCCGCATCAATAGCGCGTCTCAGTGATGCATTTGGCGCCAATAAATGTTGCTGACCAATGTATTGATCTAATGTTTTGGGGCGCATGCGTTCGGCGAGCGGAGCATTCATTACTCAAAGATAAGCAAACTAATTTTAGTATCTTCGTGGCAAAACTGCACCAATGAATGTCTATCTTGACAACGCTGCCACTACGCCTGTGGCACCTGAAGTGGTAGAGGCAATGATACCTGTCTTGTATCAGCACTTTGGGAACCCCTCATCAACGCATGCTTATGGTCGGCAGGCCAAGGCCTTAATTGAAAATTCTAGACGCCAAATTGCTCAACAGCTGCATTGTTCACCAGCTGAAATTATTTTTACCTCCGGAGGTACGGAAGCAGACAACATGGCAATACATACCGCTATAACTCAATTTGGGGTCAAGCGAATCATTACTAGCTCCATTGAACATCATGCCGTAGGGCATACTGCTGAGGCCTTCAAAGCGCTCTATGGGGTAGAGGTTTACTATTTGAACTTAGATTCCAAAGGCAATGTAGATTTGTCAGAGCTTGAGGAAAAATTAAACGAAGAAATTCCAACCCTAGTTTCTTTGATGCATGCCAATAATGAGATTGCAACATTGCTTCCGCTGCAATTAGTTTCCAAATTGTGTCGTAAATACGGTGCTTATTTCCATTCGGATACTGTTCAGACGATGGGGCACTACAATTTTGATTTAACGGAGCTCGATATTGATTTTATCACCTGTGCCGCGCATAAATTTCATGGCCCAAAGGGAATTGGTTTTCTATATGCAAATAAAATAAATCGATCCAACCCACTCATTCACGGTGGCTCACAAGAGCGTGGGTTGCGTGGTGGCACCGAAAATATTGCAGGTATTGTTGGACTGTGCAAAGCCATGGAGCTTGCCTATGACGCTTTAGAGGATCACCAACAGCATGTTTGGGCTTTGAAAAGCTATATGATCGATAAACTCACCGACATCTTTTCAGATATTGCTTTTCATGGTGAAACGAGCTTTGAAAAAGCGCTCTACACGGTGCTAAATGTAAGTCTACCGCCAACGAGCAAGGCTGGATTGTTATTATTCACACTTGATTTGAAAGGAGTTGCGGTTAGTGGTGGGTCTGCATGCACCTCCGGAGCAGCCAAAGGATCGCATGTGCTCGAAGGAATAGGTGCTGATGCTAGTAGGCCCAATGCACGCTTTTCTTTTTCTCGCTACACCACCAAAGCTGAAATTGATTACGCCTTGCAACAATTAGAAGAGGTGTACCAAAAGAATTTGTAAATTCAACAAATGCCTGGACGCCCAAAAGTTTTATTTATTTCAAGTTGGTACCCAAATTCGGTGCACCCTACCCATGGCAACTTTGTGCAGCAACATATTTTAGCAGCACAAAAGATAGCAGCAGTGGCCCTTTTGCATGTTGTATTGAGTCGTGATCATTCCAAACCTACACATGTGCACTCCAAAGAGCCTTTTGACTCACATGTGATTTATTTGCCCAAAATTGAGGTTCCGATTATTGGGGTGTTGATCAATTATTTTCGTGTACTTCTGACATATTGGAAATATGCTTCGAAGTTGCCTATTGGAAAACCTGATATAATTCATGCCAATGTGTTGTATCCGGTTGGAATTGTTGGTGTTTTGCTTAAATGGCGTTGGCGCATCCCCTTGTTATTTACTGAACATTGGACCATTTATCATCCCTACGCACAACCCAGACCATCAAAAATGGTAAGCATTTTATTGAAATGGCTTGGCCAACGTGCAGATTTGATTCTACCTGTTTCATTAGATTTGGGTGTTGCGATGTCAAAATTTGGCATGCGCGTACCAATGAAGGTGGTGCCTAATGTAGTCAACCCTGAGGTTTTTACCTTTAAGTCTAAAGCTCCTCACCGTGCGTTTCGATTTGTACATGTTTCTTCATTGGACCCTATTCAAAAAAATTTCCATCTCTTGATTAGGGCATTTTATGAGCTCAAAAAGACAAACGAGCTCATTGAATTGCACGTTGTTTCAGATGGAGACCCAACAATTTACACAGACGTTATTCAGGATTTCGACTTTTCCAAGTCAATTCATTTTCATGGAAAACAAGAACAAGAGGGGGTAGCGGCCATTTTGAATTTTGCTGATGCTTTGGTTTTGAGCAGCCGTTATGAAAATTTACCTTGCGTCTTGATTGAATCATTGGCTTGCGGAACCCCAGTTATTGCTACAAATGTTGGCGGTGTAGCAGAAATTGTTCATAACAAGAACGGTATTTTGGTTCAATCAGAATCATTACCTGAACTCACCGAAGCCCTTCGAGCTATCCAGAGCATGCAATTTGACGGTGAAGGCCTGCGGTCAGAAGCAATTGAAAAGTATAGCCCAACGAATATAGCCCAATTATTTTTGGAGGCATACCAAATGGTTTTGACAAAAGATGTGGCGTAGTATTTTCGGGAATTTTAGTATCAGGGTGCTTTCTGCGCTGCTCAATTTAGGGCTCGTTATTTTGTTTTCACAAGTCAGTGGTCTTGTTGGCAAGGGCGAACAGAGCTTATTGCTGACTACTATTGCCATTCTCACCATATTTGATGCCCTGATCGGTGGTGCTTCTTTGGTGAATTTTTCATCAAAATATTCTTGGGCAATCTTACTTCGCAACTCATATGCATGGATTTTTGCATTGACTTGTTTGGCCGGGATTGTGCTTTATGTTTTTAGTATCTTTAGTGCATTTTACTTAATCAATGTATTGATATTGAGTTTGTTAAGTGCTGTTGTGGCTGTTCATTCTTCTTTGTTGCTTGGTCAGAAACGATTTGTTGCATACAATTTCATTCAGATAATTATTCCCACCCTTACGCTTCTGACTTGCTTGTTTCAGTATGGGCATTCAGGTGTTTTGAATTATAAAGTTTCGCTTTACGTAGCCTATGGTTTTGCCTTTCTTAGCAGTATTTATTTGATCTGGTACTACTACCCAAAAGAACAATTTGAGATACAAGCCAGTGGGTTTATTTTTAAAAAAATGCTCACCTATGGCGCCTACAATCAACTGGCACATGTTTTCCAATTGTTGAGTTTTAGGGTGTCCTATTATTTTTTAGAATACCACCATGGCAAATCTATGGTGGGGCTATATTCAAACGGAAGTTCCATCACCGAATCTATTTGGCTTATTGCCTCAAGTATTTCATTGTGGCAGTTTGCCACCATTACCAATGCGAAAGATCGGCAATATACCATCAACTTGACCGAGAAACTAGCCGCCTTTGGCCTTACTACTGCCATGTTTGCTTGTATTGTTTTGGTGTTGCTGCCCGGTGAATTTTATCAATTTATCTTTGGAAAAGATTTTGTAGCGCTCAAACCTATCATGTGGTGCTTGGCCCCAGGAATTTGGGTGTTTTCATATGCCTTAATTGTAGGGCATTATTTTTCAGGCCACGGCAGATACCAAGTCAATGCCTTGGCTTCTGGCCTAGGTTTTTTAATAAGTTTGCTAGGGGCCTGGATGCTTATACCAAGCTATGGAGTTTTGGGTGCTGCCATAACGGCAACTATTTCCTATGCCAGTACGAGTGCGGTGGTGTATCGATACTTTAAGGATGATGGTGGCCGCTTGCAAATTTTTCCAACGGTTTTGGAAGTGAAAGAAATTATTTATCAAGCGCAATTGCGCATTTGCTCAAAGAAATCATGAAAAAGATTTTTAAACTTTTAAATGCGATCAAATTAATCATCCAAAGGCCTGCTTTGTTGAATCTGATATTAAAGGATGAGCAATTCGTGAAAGCTCAATTTGAACGATCTTATCCAGCATTTCAATTAAAGGAAATTGACTTATTTGAGCTTTGGAATGTGCAAAAAATAACCATCACACCGTATGCATTTTTGTCCGGTTCATCTTTGGCAACCGATTTCGCACTTTTAAAAATACTTTGCATGCAATACAAAGTAGAAAAGTATTTTGAGATCGGTACCTGGCGTGGTGAAAGTGCTGCCAATGTGGCCCAGCACGTTCAAGAGGTCTATACCTTGAATTTGCCTGACGAGACCTTACAACAGATGGGGCAATCTCGAGCATACATAGCTTCGCATCGACATTTTTCCAAAGATATTCCCAATATCAAGCATTTATTTGGAGATTCGGCTACTTTTGATTTTCAACCTTTTTTGTCTCAATTTGATTTGATTTTTATCGATGGTGATCACAGCACAAAAGCAGTAGAGCGCGATACCAAAACGGCACTCTCCCTTAGACGTTCTGAGGCTGCTATAATGGTGTGGCACGACGCCAAATCAGATGCAGAGTATCCGCGTTTTGAAGTATTGCAAGGAATTATGGATGGATTGCCAAAGCATATGCATCAAAATGTATATTTGGTCAAGCATACACTTTGTGCGGTCTATGTGCCGGATGAAATCATATACAAGATGATTCATATCAATGAGGTGCCCTCTAGAGAATTTAAAATAACTATCGAGCAGCAGTAGTGCAGCATCAAGCGAATTGCTCGATGTCAAATGTTTCGATCCAAAGGAGGTAGCAGGCGTATTTAAAAGCAAAATTTTGGAGTATCTGCTTTTGTGGATCTGTAAATATCGTGTTCAAATCCATCAAGAGTTGATCTTTATTTATGAGCATAGATTGATCTAAATCAATTTTAGAGCGAATGATTTGCACCCAATAGGCACTACTTTGCATCAGCCATTCTCCTTCTGGCACTGAAAATCCTTTTTTATCCCGACGCCAAGAAATGGATGCAGGTAAGCTTTTATTCAATGCCTTGCGCAGCGCAAATTTTGACCAGCCATTTTTAATGAGTTCTGTTGCAGGTAAGGAGCGAGCAATGTCCATTAAATTGAGGTCGTCGGCAAAGGGTGTTCTAGATTCAATGCCATATTGCATCGCACAACGGTCTTCCCAACGCAGTAGGCCTTTGAGTTGGTGGCCTCGGCAATAGGCACCTAAGTGCCCTTGCAATGTACTGAAGCGCTGTCTTTTAGTTATTGGTCTTTGCAAGAGATAAGGCCAAAAAGTATTTTTTTGACGATTTTGTACTCCTCTTTGAATCTTAAGCGGAAGGTAACTGAGCACGTCCTTGAACCACTCCTTAAAAATATAGGTCTTGGACGTTGGAGAATTTGCTAATTGCCTCCATTCTTTTATGAAGAGAAGCCAGCGTCCAGTCCAAAATAGTTCTTTGAAAAAGGTGGGGTAAAATACCTGATAACCGGCAAAAAGTTCATCGCCACCTTGCCCGTCAATTAATATTTTAATACCTTGTTTAGCAGCACTTTTCATGACGCTACTTTGTGCAAAAGTACTTGTACTTAACAAGGGGATATCTTGGTAGTAAATAAGTTCTTTGATTGAATTTGTGAGCTGTAGGCTATCTAATTCGTTCAGGTGCCATTTTGCACCGCTCGCATCAATCATCAATTTAGCCCATTGTCTTTCATCTTGTTCGGAGCTATGTGCTGCCGTAAAGGCGTGTAAGCCGTGTTGTAAGGAATCGATTGCGCGTTCTTGTTTGATCTGGTTTGCTAAATACAAAATACTACTTGAGTCAAGACCGCCTGACAAACAAAAACCAATGGGTACATCAGCTCTCAGACGAAGTGAAACAGCATTTTTCAAAGCAAGGGCGACATCGTTTTCTGTAGGTGTTTGGGCATAGGTGGCATAACTTTCGTAGCGATAAATAGACTTTGATTTCGAATTGGTGTCATAAGAAAGTGCATGCCCTGGCAATAATTCAAATATTCCTTTGAAAAATCCTTCTTCTTGGGTCTCGATTGCATTTTCTGAAAAAAAAGTGAGCAGCGCCGCAGTATTTGCTACATTTTCATGACTAGGCACTGCACAGAGTGCCTTGATTTCAGAGGCAATCGCAAAATGGGATGAATTGTCTAAATAATAAAATGGTTTAACTCCATAGCGGTCGCGGGCACAGAACAACAAGTTTTCTTGTGTATCATAGATTGCAAAGGCCCACATGCCGTTCAATTGATCAAGGCAGGAGGCCCCCCAATAGTGATAGGCAAAGAGCAGCACCTCGGCATCTGATTGGCTTTGAAATTTGGCACCTAACTGCTCTAACTCAATTTTGAGTTCAAGATAGTTATAAATTTCTCCATTAAAAGTGAGCCAATACCGATCCAAAATAGGCATAGGCTGCGTAGCTGCATCACTCAAATCAATGATTGCTAAACGACGGTGAGCCAATCCAAATTGTTGATCTTCAAACCATTTAATGCCAGATCCGTCGGGGCCTCTATGAATGAGTTTGTCATTCATTTGGGTCAATATCTCAGGTCCGAAATGGTCCTTTGGAGAGTTTTTTAAATGAAGACAACTAATACCGCACATCTCACTAGGGCTTATAAATTCAAGTCAAGGAGATAAGCAAAGCTTGCCACAGCGGCTGCACCTAACTCTAATTCCCTTTTGTTCACATTTTCAAAAACGTCAGAAGGGGCATGATGGAAATCAAAATATCGTTGAGAATCAGGTACAAAACCAAACAGTGGAATGCCTGGATAAGAATTCTTAAGAGGCCCAATATCTACACCGCCATAACCTTTTTCAAAAATATGTAAGTCATAGTGTTTGAGAAGTGGTTCAAAACTTTGCAGCAGGGCAAGGTAAGTATCGGGGCCATCAAGTCCAAAACCTCGTGGAGCAAAACCACCTCGATCGCTTTCTAGTGCTGCAATTTGTTCTTCACCTAAAGATTTTACCCATTGGGCATATTGTTGGCCGCCTTGATTGCCATTTTCTTCATTCATAAAGAATACGACCCTAATGGTGTGTTTGGGTTGGTAGCCTAATTCTTTTAAGATGCGAAGGGCCTCCAGGCAATGAATCACGCCCGCGCCATCGTCGTGGGCTCCTTCACCAGTATCCCAGGAATCTAAATGTCCGCCAATGGTTATGATTTGATTGGGATGGGAGCTGCCTCTGATTTCAGCCATCACGTTATAGGAAGGAGCATCAGGAAAATCTCGGCAATCCATTTCTAGAAAAAAATTCACCTTTCCTTTTTGCAGTTCAATGGATAAGTCGTTGGCCTCGGCAGTAGATAAGGCTGCGGCCGGAATTTTTTGAACGTTTGACTCATAATGCATAGAACCGGTGTGTGGATGTAAATCTTGAGGCAAACCTAAAGATCTGATCACTACTGCTTTGGCACCAAGTTTGGCAGCTTCGACAGCACCATTGCCACGTATGGCATAACAAGCGCCATAAGCTTTAAAGGTTTGGATTTGAGCTGCGTCCATTGGTTGGTTCAAAAAGACAATTTTATTTTCGATTATTTCTTTTTTAGCTGATTGAAGGGCTTCGAGGGTCTTAAATTCAATGATTTCTGCTTGCAGCAACCCGTTGGTGCCTATAGAACCACCTAGCGCCAGTAGATGTACTTTGTGAAGTGTGCCGTTAGATGTTTGATACCAGGCGCTTTCCGTGGTTCCTCGCTCCCAATGGGGCACGGTAATTGCTTGTTTTTGTACTTTGTCAAATTGATAGGAGCGCATTTTTTGGTAACTCCAGTCGATGGCCATTTGTGCTTGGGCAGAGCCAGAGAGGCGGGGTCCGATATCTTTGCATAGCTGACGCAAGTTTTCATAGGCTTGTCCGTTTAAGAGTGCTTGGTCATAAATGCGACGAACCATTACTGAATCTTGGGAATAGCCTTCAGTAAATTGACCTAAAAAAACAAGTAAATAAAATAGCCTTTTCATTGCTTACATTTTGCGTAAAATTACCAATTTTAGACAGAAGCATTCTCCTTTTGGTTATCTTTGTCAAAAGAACTAATCAATACAAGAAATGGCTTTAAAATGCGGAATTGTTGGCTTGCCAAACGTCGGAAAATCTACTTTATTTAATTGCTTGTCAAATGCCAAAGCGCAGTCGGCAAACTTTCCTTTTTGTACCATAGAACCCAACCTAGGAACTATCTCTGTTCCAGATCCTAGATTAGAGCAACTTGAAGCTATTGTCAATCCTGAGCGCGTTGTGCCCACCACGATGGAAATAGTTGATATTGCAGGATTGGTCAAAGGAGCCTCCAAAGGGGAGGGGCTTGGCAATCAATTCTTGGCCAATATCCGTGAGACCGATGCTATATTGCATGTGTTGCGTTGTTTTGACGATGGCAATATCATTCATGTGGATGGCAGCGTAGATCCTATCCGAGACAAGGAAATTATCGATATCGAACTGCAACTTAAGGACTTGGAAACCATCGAGAAAAAAATTCAAAGTTTGTCTCGAGTGATCAAATCCGGTGACAAGGAAGCACTCAAAGAAAATGATTTTGCATTGCGTATCAAAGAAGGGCTTGAGCAGGGGAAGTCTGTACGAGGTTTAGGCTTTACACAAGAAGAAATGGATGTTATCAAGGGTTTTAATCTGATCACTTCCAAGCCCGTCATGTATGTTTGCAATGTAGACGAAGCCTCAGTTAAGGCCGGCAATGCCTATGTTGAAAAAGTAAGGGCTACGGTAAGTAATGAAAATGCTGAAGTTTTGGTGATTGGCGCAAAGATTGAGGCCGACATCACTGAGCTCGATACTTACGACGAACGTCAACTTTTTTTAGAGGAGCTTGGACTCGAAGAGCCAGGAGTCAATCGATTGATTCGTCAGGCCTATGAACTCTTAAATCTTCAAACCTACTTTACGGCTGGCGTAAAAGAGGTGAGGGCTTGGACTATTCGCAAAGGCATGACTGCCCCACAAGCTGCAGGGGTCATACACTCTGATTTTGAAAAAGGTTTTATCCGTGCCGAAGTCATGAAGTTCAATGATTACACGCTTTTGGGCTCGGAAAGTGCAGTCAAGGAAGCAGGTAAATTTAAAGTAGAAGGAAAAGAATATATAGTACAAGATGGCGACATCATGCACTTTCGATTTAATGTATAACAGACCTAAAAATGGAGATTACAGCAAACAATCCCGCATTGCGAACATGGGTTTCGGGGGCAGATCAAACAGAATTTCCGATCCAAAATTTGCCATTTGGAATTTTCTATAACGCGTCAATTACCAAGCGCGTTGGGGTGCGTATTGGTGATTTTGTTCTTGATTTGTTTCAGTTGGCCTCTTTTGGCTACTTCGAAGACCTCGAATTTGGTCCCCAAGATTTTGATCAACCGTTCTTAAACCCAATGATGCAGCACGGTAAAATGGCCATGCGTGCTTTAAGAAACCGACTCTCAGATTTGCTCAGCGATTCCAACGAATCATTTCAACATCATACCCTCCATCATAGCGCTCTGATTCCCGTAGAGGCCATTCAAATGGCCTTACCTGTCCAGATTGGCGACTACACTGATTTCTACTCATCTAAAGAGCACGCTACCAATGTGGGTGTCATGTTTCGCGACCCAGCCAATGCACTTTTACCTAACTGGCTTTGGATACCGGTGGGCTACCACGGCAGAGCATCTTCGGTGATTCCCTCCGAACAGTCAGTAGTGCGTCCTAAAGGGCAAATCAAACCTGATGACAATTCGGACCCTATTTTTGCTCCTTCACGTCAGGTAGATTTCGAACTTGAAATGGGTTTCATTACCTTTGATGGCAAGGCCTTAGGACAAAGTATCAGTACTGCAGAAGCAGAGGATTACATTTTTGGATTGTGCCTTTTCAATGATTGGTCAGCAAGGGATATTCAAAAATGGGAGTATGTTCCTCTAGGGCCATTTTTAGCGAAAAATTTTGCTTCGTCGATGTCTTGTTGGATTGTAACGCTTGACGCACTACAACCTTTTTGCTGCCCAACTCCTGAGCAGCAGCCTGAGGTTTTGGAATATTTGCGTTTTGATGGAAACAAATCTTATGATATCGCCTTAGAGGTGGCCATAGAGGCAATGAATCAACCTGAAAAAATTGTCAGCCAATCCAATTTTCGTTATATGTATTGGAATATGTCTCAGCAGCTTGCACATCATACGATCAATGGCTGCAACATTCGTTGTGGAGACTTAATGGGTTCTGGTACCATTTCTGGCCCGACACCTGATTCCTATGGTTCTATGCTAGAGATTGCCTGGAAAGGTACAAAACCTGTGCAAATGCCAGATGGCACTGAGCGCCGTTTCATTCAAGATAACGATACAGTGATCATGCGAGGCGTGTGTGAGAAAAATGGCATAAAAATTGGTTTTGGAGAAGTTAGAAGTAAATTGCTTGCTGCACTTTGATGTACTACGACGCCAATACACCCATTGATCTAGAAAGAGAACGCATAGAAATTCTCAATGCCTTCAAGGGCTTATTGCGCGCTACCAAAGACCGCTCTCGCGATGAAACTAAAATGATTCGAAAGGCGTTTGATATCGCCTTAGATGCCCATAAAGACATGCGTAGGCGATCTGGTGAACCTTATATTTATCATCCGATCTCGGTGGCAAGAATTTGTGCCGAAGAAATGGGCCTAGAACCAACCGCCATTGTTTGTGCCCTACTGCATGATACTGTAGAAGATACGCATATCACTCTGCAAGACATTGAGGATATTTTTGGGGTAACAGTTAGAAAAATCATCGATGGTCTGACTAAAATTCCAGAAGTTTTCGACGAAAATACCTCCATCCAGGCGGAGAATTTTCGTAAAATGATCTTGACCATATCGGACGATTTTCGGGTTGTATTGATCAAATTAGCCGATCGTTTGCACAACATGCGAACGCTTGAAAGCATGAAGCCCGAAAAGCAGCTCAAAATTGCTTCTGAAACCAAATTCCTATACGCACCATTGGCCCATCGTTTGGGTTTGTATCCAATCAAATCTGAACTTGAAGACCTATCAATGAAGTACTGTGAACCTGAGATTTACTTTCAGATTGAAAGCAAGCTCAAATCCACACAAGATGTGCGCAATCGCTTTATTCGAAGGTTTGTAGCACCAATTCGAGCCGAGTTGCAGTCCCAGGGGTATCAATTTGAAATAAAAGCGCGTACCAAATCCTTGTCATCGATATGGCGCAAAATGCAAACCAAGGATGTGCCATTCGAAGAGGTTTTTGATCTATTTGCATTGCGCATCATTCTCAATTCTCCGCCTGAAAAAGAGAAGTCAGATTGCTGGAGAGTGTATTCGGTAGTGACCGATTTTTATCAGCCTAGTCCTGAAAGACTTCGAGATTGGGTTTCCACACCTCGTGCCAATGGCTATGAGTCTCTTCATACCACCGTGATGTCTCCGCAAGGGCGTTGGGTTGAAGTCCAAATTAGAAGCAAGCGAATGGATGACATTGCTGAACATGGTTTGGCGGCACATTACAAATACAAAGAATCCAAAACAGACGAAAATAAGTTTGATCGTTGGATTGCTGAAATCAGGGACCTACTAGACAATCCAGATGCCAGCGCCTTGGATTTTGTCAATGATTTCAAATTAAATTTATTCAATGACGAAATATATGTTTTTACTCCCAAAGGCGAATTACGTGTATTGCCAACCGGCTCAACGATATTAGATTTTGCCTACGATATTCACACCGAGATAGGAAATAAGTGTATAGGTGCTAAGGTGAACAACCGTTTGGTGCCACTCAGTTACCAATTACAAAATGGAGATCAGTTAGAAATCCTTACTTCATCAAAACAAAAACCCAACGATGAATGGTTGCGTTTTGTAGTTTCGGCCAAAGCAAAACAACGCGTCAAACAAGCCTTGAATGAGGCCTATAAATTAGTAGCTGCCGATGGTAAAGAAATTCTGGAGAGAAAATTCAAGCAGTTCAACATTCGTTTCAACGCCGAAAATTTACGTGCTCTTGAAAAACATTTTGGTATGGATACTACCACTAATTTGTACTTCAAAATTGCCAAAGGGAAGCTCGATTTAAGTCAATTGCGCGAATTAAATGTAGTTGGTGGCCAAATTGTGATTGAACGTAAAATTCGCTCCAAGAAAATTAAAGGATCTGAAGAGGTACTCATGAATGAGGGCATCAATACGGATTCAGACACAATTGTTATAGGGGAGGACTTCAAAGGTTTTGAATATACCCTGGCCAAATGTTGCAGCCCAATTCCAGGCGACTCCATTTTTGGATTCATTACCATTTCTAGTGGGATAAAAATTCATCGATTCAATTGTCCAAATGCGGTGCATTTGCTTTCAAAATTGGCTTACCGTTGTTTAAAAGCCCGATGGCAAAGCAGTGCCTTTGTGGAGCGAATTGCCGCAATTCGTATCATAGGTATTGACCAAATTGGGCTTGTGAACAGACTAACGGAAATCATTTCAAGGCAGAACAATATCAACATGAAAAGCATTTCCTTTGAGACCAATGACGGTGTGTTTGAAGGCCGCATCAAGGTTTTGGTCTATGACACCGCGCAATTAGAACAACTTACTCGCAAATTTGAGCAAGTCGAAGGCGTGAAGAGTGTTACACGTTGGGATTCAATCGAAGACTCGGAAGAATTGAACTAAATAAAATGTTGCTAGGCTAATCCTGTCTAAGTGTTAGTGCGCTCCTTGGACGCAATGACGGATTCCACTTGAATCCTTTTATCCAACGATCTTTTGGATCAATTTCTTGCATGGGATAAAAAATGCCATCAGGTTGATCAAAATAGGTAATCTGAGATACTTCCCCTTGCTTAAGTTCTACCAATAGTTTTTGAGCTATCAACCTATTGAGGCCTTCTCGCTGCTCTTCAACTAGGGTGTCGTTTATTTTCTTTGTGGTTAGCGGAAAGAATATTGTCCAGGCATTGCCACTGGCAGTAACTTGGTAAAGGGTACCACTCGTGTCAAAATCAGCCACAATGCGTTTGGCAGCCATTTGATTGTATAAACTATCCTTTTGCACCTCAAATAAAATAGTTGCATTAGCGTCCAATTCTACTTGCTTAAGTAAGGAGTCTTTGAAAAATACTTTAGCAACCTCACCTTTTAATTCACCGTTTTTAGACCATAACACAGGGTCTTTTCCTATTTCCAATTTCGACAATTCAAAATTATAGGAGGTGCTATCTCCAATTCCTTGGAGTTTAGGATGAAGGAAACGAAAATTTTTATTGGCCACAAGATTTTTAGATTGATTTATGCTATCTCGCTCTAAAAATAAGGTGTCTGCGTGTACATATAGTGTGTCATTTTGGTATTTTAAAAAACCTAGGCTATTGCCGCAAACGTATGCAAAGTGATCTGTAGTACTGTAAACCATATGGGATCCCAATAAGGCCAATTGATGGTCAAGGTCTTTAAAATAAACATTTCCCCGACCTTCATGGTCATTGGTTTTTGTATTGATCAATAGGGTGTCTCCTTTGATAATTGTATTTTTTAAATAGATTTCAGCATGGTCAAAGAGCGAACCAGCCTCGGTTTGAACATGATACCATCCTTTCTGGCAATAGATTTGCGTGCTGTCATTGCGTAGTTGGGTATTGCCAAAAAAGTACAATTTTTGTTGTTCATAGGCAAATTGGAGGGTGTCTGCCGTGACATCTAAATCAGCCTTGGAGTAATGCACTTTCCCACTAAAGAAAAAGGAGCCATTGGCTGGGTAAAAATATCCGCGTTCGCAAGTAATTTTCTCATCAGAGAGAATTGAAGCAATGGTTCCGTAGCTTCGAAAAATGGCGCGTCCTTTTTTGGCGTCATAGTCCATGGAATCCGCACTCATTTTGTAAGCGTTATCACGCGCTCTTACATTTCCCCAAAGCTTGGCGTATTTGTTGTTTTCTGCATAATAAATCGAGTCTGCATAAAGGTTGATGCCGTGTTTTTGTATATGAACATTGCCATAGGCGCGAACCTCCTTTGCCTTATCATTGTAGTGTGCAGAGTCGCAATACATGGTATTGCCTTGGTATTCAAAACTTACTGTTCCGACCAATCGGTGTACATTGTTTTGAATGGCATATACTTTTTGGGTACCTGGTAGCAACTGTAATTTACCCTGGCTCCAAACCTGCAAACAAAATAAAGTTGCAATAAATGTGAATGCAATTTTATTTTGGAAGCGAGTAGTCATTTTTAATTTTGAAGGGTCTGTTTGCGGTCTGGCCCTACAGAAATAACGCGAATGGGGATGTTTAATTGTGCTTCTAAATACGAAACATAGGCTTTTAGAGCTGCCGGGGCGCTTTGGAAATCCTCAAGTTCAGTAAGGTCACAATGCCAACCTTCTAGTTTTTCGTAGACGGGTTCAATAGAAATATCTGTTACATCATACGGAAATTCATCAACTTTTTGGCCATCGATGATATAATGCGTGCATACTTGGATGTGTTCAAATATTCCTAGGACATCGCTTTTCATCATGGCCAGCTCAGTGACACCATTAATCATTATTGCATAACGCAGTTGCACGAGGTCTAACCACCCGCATCGTCTTGGCCTTCCGGTGGTTGCGCCAAATTCATTTCCTTCCTTGCGCATGAGCTCTCCTGTACTATCGAGTAATTCGGTAGGGAAGGGGCCACTGCCAACGCGGGTACAATAAGCCTTGAATATACCAATGACAGATCCAATTTTTGTAGGAGCAATGCCAAGTCCGGTGCAGGTTCCTGCGGTCACGGTATTGGATGAAGTTACAAAAGGGTAGGTCCCGAAGTCGATGTCGAGCATAGTGCCTTGTGCACCTTCGGCCAGTACTTTTTTTCCTGCTAAAAGGGCATTATTTAGATAATGTTCTGAATCGACAGCCTGCAATGATTTGAGTACCTCAATGGCTTCAAACCAAGGTTGTTCAAGTGCACTTAAATCATAGGTAAAGTCTTCGTGGTGCTCTAAAATACCGACATGTTTCTCAACCAAGGCATTGTATTTTTCTTTGAAATGAGGTGAGAAAATATCTCCTACACGTAGGCCGTTACGGCCCGTTTTATCCATATAGGTAGGGCCAATTCCCTTCAGTGTAGATCCAATTTTATTTTTACCTTTTGCAATTTCTGATGCTGCATCCAGCAATTTGTGTGTAGGTAAAATAAGATGTGCTTTTTTGGATAGCAACAAGCGCTCTTGAAAATTGATGCCAAAAGGCTGGAGTTTATCGAGTTCTGCTTTAAACACAACAGGGTCAATGACAACGCCGTTTCCAACCAAATTGATTACCTCGGAATGGAAAATACCAGATGGTATGGTGTGTAATACATGTTTAATTCCTTCGAATTCCAAGGTGTGGCCAGCATTTGGTCCGCCTTGAAATCGTGCTATAATATCATAGGAGGGGGTGAGTACATCAACAATTTTTCCTTTTCCTTCGTCTCCCCACTGTAAGCCTAATAGTACGTCTACCTTCATGTTGTTTGTTCAAAAAACTTTTTAATTTGTTCGAAATCTTCAAAAATGTTAAATATATGCTCCATTCGTGTCAGTTCGAAGATTTTACTGAGCTGAGCATTGGGCTTAAATAAGATCGTGTCGCCAAGGTTGAGTCGAGACCTAGTAAGTGTTTTAACCAGGAATGCAATTCCAGTAGAATTAATGTATTCCAATTCGGACAAATCAATGACCAAATTCCAGTTTTCAATTTCATCTAGCTTTTCAATGGCATGTTCACGGTCACTTTCTGTGAAGAAACGCCCGTTAAGTTTCAAAATACTCAAGGGCCCTGAATGTTGCAGTAGTACTTCCATTAGTTGATGTTACTTTTTTTGATCCCATAAAAATAAAGAGAGTGGTGTTGCACTTCAACACCAAATAATTCTTCAATGGTTCCTTTGATTTGTTGAATGCGTGGATCACAAAACTCTATGACTTCTCCACTGTCGGTGATGATTAAATGATCGTGTTGTTTTGAGCCATGTGCTTTTTCAAATTGTGCAATGTTTTTGCCAAATTGGTGTTTGCGCACTAAATTACAGGCCAATAGCAATTCAATCGTATTGTAGAGGGTAGCTCTCGAAACGCGATAGTTATGGTTCTTCATTTTGATGTAAAGAGATTCAACATCAAAATGACCATTGTAGGCATAAATTTCTGCGAGTATAGCGAAGCGTTCTGGTGTCTTGCGGTGACCATTTTGCTCCAAGTATGCGGCAAAAATATCTTTAACAGTGCTAGAAATTTGACTCGTTTCCATCTTTCAGTTGCTAAAGTTAAGTATAAATTTGAGACACTAAACAATAAAAAAGGGGGCCGAAGCCCCCTTTAATTTGTTGAATTGTGACTTATTGGCCACGATCCATTTTTTCTTTCAACTCAGCAAGCGCATCTAAGTCTCCAAGTGTTGATTTTTCAGCACTTTGATTGATTGCCTTTACTGCTTGATCGGTTTGATTTCCGCCAGATTTTTTGCTGCCTTTGGCAGATGAAGTTGGCTTGTCTTCACCTTCTTCAAATAGACGCGTATGAGATAGAACAATCTTTTTGGCATCTTTATTGAATTCAATCACTTTAAAGTCAAGTGTATCTTCAACTTTGGCATTTGAACCATCTTCTTTACGCAAATGTTTTGAAGGGCAAATTCCTTCAACGCCATAAGGTAAGGCAACAATTCCAGACTTGTCTTTCATGTCGATGATTGTTCCGCTATGAACGGTGCCCTCAGCAAAAGTTGTCTCGAATACATCCCAAGGGTTTTCTTCAAGTTGTTTGTGTCCTAATGAGATACGACGGTTTTCGCGATCAATTTCCAAGACCAATACTTCCATGGCATCACCCACTTTACAGAATTCTGATGGATGCTTGATTTTTTTCTGCCAAGAAAGGTCAGAAATATGAATCAATCCATCAACGCCTTCTTCAAGTTCTACAAAAACACCAAAGTTGGTGAAGTTGCGTACTTTAGCACTGTGGCGTGTACCTACGGCATATTTGATTTCGATGTCATTCCATGGATCTGGCATGAGTTGTTTGATACCCAATGACATTTTACGCTCCTCGCGGTCAAGGGTAAGTACTACTGCTTCAACGCTGTCTCCAATTTTAAGGAAGTCCTGAGCTGAACGAAGGTGTTGAGACCAACTCATCTCAGAAACGTGAATAAGGCCTTCTACACCAGCTGCAATTTCGATAAATGCACCATAGTCAGCCATGACAACAACTTTTCCTTCCACTTTGTCTCCAACTTTGAGGCTAGTGTCAAGAGAATCCCATGGATGTGGTTGTAATTGTTTTAAACCAAGAGCAATGCGTTTTTTGTCGTCATCAAAGTCTAGAATAACTACATTGATTTTTTGGTCTAGCTCTAACATCTCTTCTGGGTGTGTAACGCGTCCCCAAGAGAGGTCCGTGATGTGAATCAATCCATCAACACCACCAAGATCAATGAACACACCATAAGAAGTGATGTTTTTCACAACCCCTTCCAATACTTGTCCTTTTTCTAGGCCAGAGATAATTTGTTTTTTCTGCTCTTCGAGCTCAGCCTCGATAAGCGCTTTATGAGAAACTACAACATTGCGGAATTCTTCGTTGATTTTCACCACTTTGAATTCCATATTTTTACCTACGTAGATATCGTAGTCACGGATAGGTTTTACGTCGATTTGTGATCCTGGTAAGAAAGCTTCAATACCGAATACATCAACAATAAGACCTCCTTTGGTGCGGCATTTAACAAAACCAGTAATGATTTCTCCGGTGCGCAATACATCATTGACACGGATCCATGCACTGTGCATACGTGCAGTGCGGTGAGAAACGATAAGTTGACCTGTTTTGTCTTCAAGGCAATCAACGTAAATATCTACGCTATCGCCAACTTTTAAATCTGGATTGTAGCGGAATTCATTTGCTGCTACGACACCCTCTGATTTGTAACCAATGTTAATGATCACTTCTTTTTTGTTGATCATCACTACAGTACCCTGGATTACTTCTTTTTCCATGATGGAAGTAAGGGTTTTTTCGTAACGATCTCCGAGCTCAGAGCGCTCTACTTGATTGTAGCCATCTAATTGGAGTGCTTCCCAATCAAAATCTGCAGTTCCCTGCGGTTCAATATTTTTTGCCATTTGGCCTGTAAATTTGTATTTCTAATACCCTGATTATCAGAAAGATGTTAAACAAAATAAAAGGCGCGCAATCAGGGTGCACGTTCAAAATGAGGTGCAAAGGTACGCATAATTACTTGACAAACAATGATTTTATGCGTTTAATTGTCTGCCAAATGCAAGGGGAAATGAGCAAAAACGGATAAATCCGGACCAAGGTCGAGGAGATATTTTTTCCAAAGCGTCGATGGATCGGTTTGTAACCATGTTTTTTCATGGATTGTTGGCAGGCAAATCCAGGCGTGTTCAGCTACCTCGGCATCTAATTGTTGAGCTCCCCAACCGGCATATCCTCTAAAAATCCTGAGTTGTTTTTGAGGTGTTTTTGCCAACTGAGCTTTTTTTAAAACTTGCTGCCATGCTCCACCAAAATAGAGTTGTTCATTGATTTGAAGTGCGCCATCAATATTTGAAAAACGATGCAAATAAAAGAGTTGATCGCTTCCAACTGGCCCGCCGCTATAAATGGGTAGTTCAAGATTACTCAGATGCGTTAAGTCGTTGAGGTGTAATTCCGTGGGGTGATTTAAGACCAATCCAAAACTTTCTTCCTCGTTGTGTTCAATAAGTAATATTACGGCACGAACAAAATGTTCTTGATCCAAAAATGGATCGGCCAATAGTAGGCAGCCTGGATGCGGGCTTGTATTCGTTTTAAAAATATGCTGCTCTTTATACTTCATCTTGACTAAACAAATAAACGAATTATTTAATGCCAAAGCAATAGGCAATGTTTAATTTTGTATTGATGATCTTTGCTGCTATAGATATTGGAACCAATGCGATGCGCCTTTCAATTGTGCAACATGAGTGCAAAGATTTTGTCGATACTTTTCATAAAGTTGCCTACTATCGGGTTCCGCTTCGTTTGGGTGCGGATGTATTCGAATCAGGGAAACTTGGAAAAAATAAAACTACTCAGCTCACAGATGCAATCAAAGCTTTTTTGCTTTTAACTCAGGTACACGGTGCACAACATTTAAGAGCTGTAGCGACCTCTGCATTGAGAGAGGCTAAAAATGCAAAAAAAATCACTTCACAAATTGCAGTGCAAACAGGTCTTGAAATTGAAATCATAGCCGGAGACGAAGAGGCAAGGCTTATTTTTTCTGCTTTTCACCTTTCAGGATTACTACAAAAATCAAAGTATGTACTCATTGACGTTGGCGGGGGTAGTACAGAAATTAGTGTTTTTGAAAATGGGAGTAAAATTGCTTCCCGGTCCTTTGAACTTGGCACAATTCGTTTATTAAAGGGAAAGGTGCCTGAAGAAATTTGGGGCCAATTCAGTACGTGGCTAACAAATAACACCTCTCCAACTGAGCAATACTTGGTCATGGGTACAGGAGGAAATATCAATAGGGCCATGAAGATAATTGGTGCCAATACCAAGCAAGAAATAACTTTGAAGGACTTGCTAGCACTTCAAAATGAATTGATAAGTCTGAGCCAAAGTGAGCGGATTTCAAAATTTAAACTTAAGCCTGATAGAGCAGAAGTGTTGGGGCCCGCTTTGCAAATTTACACTACGGCACTTTTGGCCTTAAAGCAACAAATCATTCAGGTTCCTAGGATTGGATTGTCGGATGGTGTGATTTATGAATTATTTTTGCAAAACAACAATACCTAACATGGCTCAAAAACCAACAATTCCAAAAGGCACCAGAGATTTCTTGCCTGCAGAGGTGGCAAAACGTAATTTTTTATTCGATATTGTCAAGCAAGTCTTTGCCCGCTATGGTTATGCGCCAATCCAAACACCTAGTTTTGAATTGTCAAGTACCCTCATGGGCAAGTATGGCGATGAAGGCGACAGACTTATTTTCCGCATCCTAAATTCTGGTGAGAAAATACGTAAAGCTGATTTGGAGGCTTTAGCAGCAGATAATTTACCTCGCTTTGCGAGCTCACTCTCGGAAAAAGCATTGCGTTATGATTTGACCGTGCCTTTCGCACGTTTTGTGGTGCAACATCAAAATGACCTAACTTTTCCTTTTAAACGCTATCAAATTCAGCCGGTCTGGAGAGCAGATCGACCTCAGCACGGTCGCTATCAAGAGTTTACCCAATGTGATGTCGATGTGGTTGGTTCTGAGTCCTTGCTTTATGAGGTAGAAATGATTCAAATTTTTGATGAAGTCTTGAGTAATCTTGGTTTGCCGGGCTTCAGCATTTGTATCAACAACAGAAAGATATTGAGCGGTATTGCCGAGCTCATTGGTGAGGCTGATCGTATTGTTGATTTAACTGTTGCTCTTGACAAGCTAGATAAAATAGGACAACAGGGTGTAATTGATGAATTACTTCAGAAGGGTTTTACTCCAAAATCAATTGAGAAAATCACACCACTCTTTGCGTTGCAAGGCAATAATGAGCAAAAGATGGAGTTGCTTGGAGAATATTTGGCTCAAAGTGAAATTGGGCAAAAGGGACTCGATGAATTAAAAGTGGTCCTTGATGATATAGCTGCACTGGGGCTTCAAAAAGGCGAGCTCATTTTTGACCTCACACTAGCTCGGGGTTTGAATTATTATACTGGTGCTATATTTGAAGTCAAAGCACATGGGGTGAAGATGGGTAGTATTTGTGGCGGAGGCCGCTATGACGACCTCACTGCATTGTTCGGCTTAAAAGATTTATCGGGTATAGGTATATCTTTTGGAGCAGATCGCATTTATGATGTTATGTCTGAGCTAGATTTGTTCCCGAAGTCTTTGAATCAAACCTTGAGTGTTTTATTTGTCAACTTTGGAGAAAGTGAAGCAAAACACGCTTTAAAACTGCTCCGTGAGGTGCGCAATATTGGCCTCGCTGCAGAACTTTATCCGCAAGCAAGTAAATTGCAAAAACAACTCAAATATGCCAATGATCGCCAGGTTCCATATGTGGTTATGATAGGCCAGCAAGAGGCTAAAGACGGAATGCTCAGTTTAAAAAATATGGAAACTGGTCAGCAAGAACAGCTCACCGAAGCAGAGTTTCTTACCAAATGCGAGCAACTTTTTTAGTATCGTTGCGCATTTGTCGCCCTTGTTCTATTTGAAATGCCTCAAAAAATTCAGGGCAGTTCTTCAAGGGGCCATTTACGCGATACATACCTGGAGAATGTGGGTCTGTGGCCAAGCGCTTCTTCATCTCGGCTTCAGTGTATTTAATCTTCCAAAGTTGTGCATACGCAATAAAGAAGCGTTGGGCAGGGGTGAATCCTTCTACCAAGGCCCCCGATTTAAATTCTTCGGTGCGTGTATAAGCATAGTAGGCCATGGTGAGCCCACCGAGATCTGCAATATTTTCTCCCATTGTGAGATCTGGATTTACACAGTGGTCTTCAATGGGGCAAAAGCTTGAAAAGGTAGCGCCCAAAATTTTTGTTTTTTCTTCAAACAAGAGGCGGTCTTCCTCTGTCCACCAATTATTGAAAGATCCGTCTGCTGCAAATTTACTTCCCATGTCATCAAAGCCATGAGTGAATTCATGTCCAATCACCATTCCGATCCGACCATAATTCACTGCATCTTCAAAGTGCTCATCAAAAAATGGTGCTTGCATGATTCCTGCCGGAAAAGCAATTTCATTTAAAAGTGGATGATAATAGGCATTGACCATATGTGCCGGCATGCCCCATTTTTGTTTGTCAACAGCTTGGTCAAATTTGGCTAAGTTCTTTTCAGTGCTGTATCTATTGATCGCTTGGTAATTCCAGAAATAACGATCTGCACGCAGGTGTAGTGAGCTGAAATCTTCCCATTTTTCTGGGAAGCCTAATTTGCGTCCAATGGCATCAAGTTTGTTGACGGCTTCCTTTTTAGTTAAGTCGGACATCCATTCCAAGCCATTAATGCGTTCACGGTATACGATCAGTAGATTGTCTACCATGGTATTTACCTTGTTTTGGGCAGCTTCTGAAAAATGTTCTTCAACAAATGCTTTGCCGAGCAACTCACCGATAGGCAAATCAGTAATCTCGTCGATACATCTTTTTTCTATGTCAGCTTGTTCTTTTTTGCCTGAAAGCACTTGGCCATAAAATGAAAAATTGAGGATGTCTAGTTCCGTATTTAAATGACCTGCATAATGATTGATTACCGCCCAAGTCAAATAAGCTTTGATCTGATCAAGACTAGAGTTATTTAGTACTTCTGCCAAATTAGTCATGTATGCGGGGTTGCTCACCACGAGTGTGTCTGGAGTTTTAGAACCAAGGATTTGAAAATAAGGTTTGAGGTTGAACTGAGGTAATAGATAGCGTATGACTACACTTAGTTCTTGAGGGTTGTAAGTTTTTTCAGGCTGTCTTTGTTCTGCCGGTCTATACATGGCTGTCGCAAGAGCCTGCTCAAAGTTGATAATGTCTGCTGTCATCTGTGCGGCGTTCTCAAACTGGCAAATCTCCAGCGCTTTTAAAACAAAGTCATGATAAGCTTCTCGGATGGCTGATTTGTTTTCTTCTTTATAATAGTCTCTGTTAGGAAGGCCCAAACTTGCTTGGCTAATGTATGCTACATTTCGATTGACATTTTTAAGGTCTTGCCCAATACCATAGGAAAACAATGCTGAAATGCCGTCCTTGTGTAAGCTTGCAATAATCGGTTCAAGATTTGATTTATCAGAGAGCATATTGATTTTATTCAAATCCTCTGAAAGTGGCGCAATACCCAGTTCATCACGACGTTGCATATTGGTAAACGACTGATAATAAGCCCCCAAAATCTGGAGTTGGGTGCCAGGTTCAGGGTTCATCGCTACGGCTTTGTTGAGAATTTGCTTGAGCTTTTCGTTATTGGAGGCCTCTAACTCATTGAAACTTCCCCATCTAGATTCACTAGCTGGAATATCCGTTTTGGCTATCCAAGAGCCATTGGCAAATAAAAAGAAGTCATCTGCAGGGCTGATTGTTCTATCGAGAGCAGTTTGGTCTATGCTTTGTTGGAGGCTTGAATTGGATGAGGGGTCGTTTTGTTGAGCGTGTTTACAACTCGATAAAAATATGCTCGATGTGGTCAATAAGAAAAGAAAATTTTTCATGCTATTTAAATTGTTTTTGTCTGATCATGTGTATGTGGGGGATACCGTCTTCGAGGTAAATTTCTCCAACCGCTACAAAGTTGTGTTTTTTATAGAACTCTTGCAAATGGGCTTGTGCAGAGAGTACAATGGATTGTGGACCAAAATTTTTATTCATTTGCTCAATACAAAATTTCATAAGTTCAATTCCAATGTCTTTTTTGCGCTGCTCTTTGGCAACAATGACTCGGCCTATTGAAATTTCTTTGTATGCTTGGCCGGCTGGAATGATTCTTGCACACCCAATTAATGTATTGAACTCATAAACCAAAACATGGTGAGCAATTTGATCAAGATTATCTAAATCTTGGTATACACAATTTTGTTCTACCACAAAAACTTCACTGCGTAATCTCAGGTAGTCGTATAATTGATGCGTGGTGAGTTCATCAAAGGCTAAGAATTGAAAACTGAGAGTCATCTTTACTTAATAAATTTGGTGCAAGAATTTAGATTCTGAAAGTTGACCGGGCGAAACCATGGGTTCGTCGTATGGAATTTGAGTACCGTAGCGTTGTTGCATGATTCTTCTCACTTGAGGACTTTCCAAATTAAAATCGCGTAGAGCCTTTGTATGGCACAATTCAATACCTACACTTTTGTATGCCTTATAAACGAGTTCAGAACAATACATTTCTTTGTCTGACCAGTTAAAGCCGAGGTCGTAGTGTTTGTCAATTTGGGCCTCAAGATATGCTCGCATTGTAAGAAGTTGTTCTGCAGACAAGGTAAGATTCTCAAGTCGGTAAACCGCGTATTTTTGTTCTTTACCACTTTCTATCCAAGATTCAATAGGACGAACACCAACCGGTTCAATGGCTTCAAATACGTAAGCTTTGCCTTGCAGATGAATGATAATGCCACAATGTGAATAATAAGAATTAGTTGCCAATTGAACAGCAGTACTTTGGGCTGAGGCGCTATGTTGAAATATGATATCACCATCTTGGTAAGACCCTAAATTGCTAGATAGGATTTGTCCGTTACAAACAAATGAAAAAAGGATAATAATTGTAATGCTGAACACGCGCATTGGAATCGTTTGGATTTAAAATTACTAATAAGCACCAAAGTACCTTCTTAAAAACCATTCTAAAAAGAGTAGGCAAAGTATCATTAACAATAACCACTGGTAGTCTATCAAGGGGTCAAAGTGGTGAGACTCAGTCCTCAGATCGACTAAATCGTTTTTTTTGGCCAGGGTATTGATCAATTTTTGGTAGGCTTTCAATGGGAATACTTTACCTTGGTTTTGAGCAGATAATTGATAGAGGGTGCTGTGTCTGGCAGCTGATTCCAAAGATTCGAGTTCTATATCTTCCACCACAAAGGCTCCGGATTTGATGTATTTTTTATTGTTAAAACTCGTGTACACTTTCCAATAATAGCGTCCAGCCTTGAGTTTGCCCAATTGCTGTTGGTAATAACTTCCTTTGGTTGAAAAAGTGCCTTTGCGCAATTTGTTGCGTTGGTCCTTGAGCTCCCATTTTATTTCTGGGCTGTTGATGGCTTGTAAGGCTTCATTATAAAAGGAAGCACTTAAAACACAATTTTCTGATACAGCTCTTTTTTTGGGTGCTTGCACTCTTAGACCGCTGCCTTCTTTTTTAACCATGAGGTAACTTGTAATCTCATTGATGAACTGGTCAAAAGCTTCGTGACTTTGCTTTTTAAGATAGGTCAGTAGGCGCCATTTCCAAATTCCTTCCCCAATCAAATAGGCCTCGCGATTTTGTTTGTACCGATAAAAACTAAGTAAGGGTTGGTTTTTGATGATCTCACCAATGCGTTGTTGAAGAAGAGTCTCGGCGCCGGCTTTGGCATTGACATCACCAAATTTTTTGGTAAGCGGCGGCATGTTTTTTAACAAATCTAAAAATATACTATTGGCTTCATAGATAGAGAACCCTGCTGCAGCACTAGCCATTACTTCTTCGGATTGCTGCTTCAAGGAAAAGGATAATCCATGAGCAATTTTGTTGGCTATCGCTTGGTCAGTCTGCGTACCGAGAATATACCAAACGGGCAAGTTATTTTTTTCCAACACACTGAACAGTTGGTTGTTAAAATTTTGTCCTGGATCGTGCCAAATGACAAGGTCGTAACTATTTAATTTGGCCAAATCCAATTGGGTTGCGTATTGCACAACAACTTCATTGAGTTGGTTGCCAATCAAAGCCTCGTGAAGGGCTGCAACATCTGGATGGGGTGTATGGCTGTAAATTAATACTTTATTTCGGCTATCGATGATTTCAATGTAAAAAGTACGTTGGTTATTTTGTAGAGAAAATTCACCTTTTAAAGGCCCAACTTTGACCTTGTATTCGTTGATACCTGCCTTGAGTGCTTTGCAATTAAATTGCATGGTAGTTCGACTTGATTTGCCTTTGGGTACTTGCAAGGATTGACTGGCAATTTGCTTGCCATTTTCGTATAATATGACATTTGTTCTTGCACCAGAATATTGTTTTGCATCTACATCAATTTCAATAGGAAAGGTATTGTTCAAAAACGCCAACTCATTGTAGGCAACGTGAGATAGAATGAGGTCTTTTTTACTCGTGGTGTCGCCAACTGCCAAGCAGTAAACCGAGGTGAGTGGTAGATTTTCTGAAGCATACATAGGATGTTGCCCAACGTTGTAGTTACCATCAGAAATCAGAACAATGGCGCCAAGGTTGGCGTTAAAAAATTGATTGGCAGCACTTTCAAATGGCAATTGCATATTTGTTTGCTTGGCATCAAAACCTTGTCGCTTGAAATTAAGATTTTGTCCAAAATGCCACGTTTTTAGTTTATATCTACCCTTAAATTTCTTTTGAATGGCCGTGTTGTAGGCTTCAATCTGAGATTCCACTTTTCGGCTTTCTGGATAGTTCATCATAGAAGATGAGTGATCAACTAAGGTGAGTAGAATGGGTTGTTCTGTTTGGAAATGAATTTGCTCCAAAAGCAAGCCTAGCAGCAAGGAAATGATCAATCCAATACTTAAAGTACGGATGCTTATCAAGCTATATTTTAAGTACTTATGTTTTTCTTTTAGCCAATTCTCATTTTTGTAAAAAAGCCAACTGATTGCAGCTGCCAATAAAAAAATGGGGAAAATCCACCAAAGCGAAAAAGAAGATAGCAAATGCATAGTCCAAAAATACATACATTTTTACGTAAATTCGTGGGCAAAACACAATCAACATGTCAAAAACCGTTTACATTATCTCAGCCGTAAGAACACCGATGGGCTCTTTTATGGGTGCTTTTTCTTCAGTATCAGCAACTACACTAGGTGCAGCAGCAATCAAAGGTGCACTGAGCAAATCCAATATTGATCCAGCATGGATAGATGAAGTATTTATGGGCAACGTGCTTCAAGCAGGAGTGGGGCAAGCACCTGCAAGGCAAGCCGCACTCGGGGCTGGCATAGGTCAGAATGTTCCTTGTACAACCATTAATAAAGTGTGCGCATCTGGAATGAAAGCCATTATGCTAGGCGCTCAGAGTATACTTTGTGGTGACAATGAGGTGGTAGCCGTAGGTGGAATGGAAAACATGTCCCAGACACCGCATTATTTCGCAGGTCGAAATGCAACTAAATTTGGAAACATTTCCATGTTGGATGGAATTACACAAGATGGCTTGTTAGATGTTTATAATAAAGTACCCATGGGCAACTGTGCAGAATTGTGTGCAGAAAAATATGACATTTCAAGAGAGCAACAAGATCAATTTGCCATTACCTCTTATCAACGTGCAGCTGCTGCTTGGGCACAGGGTCGGTTTTCAGAAGAGGTTGTTGGGGTGAGCGTTCCACAGCGAAAGGGAGATGCGATCCTTGTCAATGAAGACGAAGAATATAAGAACGTTTTTTTAGATAAAATTCCTTCTTTAAGACCTGCTTTTGATCAAAAAGGCACCATCACCGCAGCCAATGCATCTACACTCAATGATGGTGCTTCTGCGCTAATTTTAGCTTCCGAAGAAGCGGTTAAAAAATATGGCTTAAAGCCTATTGCCAAAATATTATCTTATGCCGATGCAGCCCAAGAACCTGAGTGGTTTACTACAGCACCTTCTTTGGCTATTCCCAAAGCGCTAGAAAAGGCCAATCTTCAAGTAGCGGATATTGATTTTTGGGAACTCAATCAGGCGTTTTCTGTGGTGGGTATTGCCAATTCCAAGATTCTAGGCTTAGATCCAAATAAAGTAGACGTTAATGGTGGAGCAGTTGCTTTGGGCCATCCATTGGGTAACTCAGGTTCAAGAATAATCGTCACTTTATTGCATGTGCTCAAGCAAAACAACGCCAAAAGAGGTGCGGCTGGAATTTGTAATGGTGGTGGCGGAGCCTCAGCCATGGTGATTGAGCTTGTTTAATGCGTTTCTTTTACTGCCTTTTTATTCTAACTACGGCCTATGGTCAGTATAGGCCTATTGAGCATGTAAGACCGCTCATTGGGACACAAGATGCCGGGCATACTTATCCGGGCGCAACTTTACCATTCGGCGCTATTCAACTGAGTCCCGATACCGACACCATTCCCTTTGCAGTGAATGGAAGGTACCAGCCGGATGTTTATAGGTATTGTGCAGGTTATCAATACAATGATTCTTCTATAGTCGGTTTTTCGCACACCCATTTTTCAGGGACGGGTCATTCAGATTTAGGGGATATTTTGATCATGCCAAATACGGGGCCAATCCAATGGAACCCAGGAACCTCAGCTGAGCCACAAAAGGGCTATAGATCTAAATATTCACATCAAGAAATAGCAAATCCAGGCTATTATGGAGTTTATTTAGATGAACCCAAAGTATTTGCGGAGCTGACAACCACCACGCGTGTTGGGGTGCATAAATACCGTTTTGATGCACAAGAACAAACTCATTTAATTCTAGATTTAACGCATGGTATTTATAATTACGAGGGTAAAAATGTTTGGTGTTTTTTACGTGTAGAGAATGATACCTTGATCACTGGATACAAGCAAACCAACGGTTGGGGGAGGACACGAACCGTTTATTTTGCGATTGCCACTTCCCAACCAATTTCTACTTACCATATCAAAGATATCCGGCCAAGTTCTTATAAAGGATTTTGGCGAAAGTTTGATACAGAAAATAATTTTGCCGAAGGGGCGGGTCAAGGCATCAAGGCCGCGCTTTTTTTTGGCGCAGCAAATACCCTTGAGTTGAGGGTTGCTATTTCTGGAGTGTCCATAGAAGGAGCTTTACTTAATTTGAAAACCGAGGCGCCGATCTCTGATTTTACTGCCTACCAAAGTCTTGCACAAGTACAATGGGAAAAAGCATTTTCTATTGTTGAGAATGCTGAATTTTTGTCGCTTGAAGATGCTGTCAATTTTTACACTTCTTGGTATCATACCTTAATTGGTTCGACCATATACATGGATGTCGACGGAAAATACAGAGGGCTTGATCAACGCATCCATCAGGCAGATGGATTTACAAACTACACCACTTTTTCTTTATGGGATACTTACAGGGCTGAACATCCATTTTTGAATTTATTTTATCCTGAGCAAAATGCGAGTATGATTGAATCGATGCTCCAACATTACAATCAAAGTGTACATCACATGCTTCCGATTTGGTCGCATTATGCCAACGAAAATTGGTGCATGATTGGCTATCATGCGGTATCTGTATTGGCAGACGCAGTAATTAAAAACAACCCCTATCTAAAGCATACTAAACGTTATTTAGACGCGGCTCATAGCACCGCTAATCAACGATTTTATGAAGGACTTGGTGCTTATTTGGATGATGGCTTTGTTGCGGAAGACGTGAGTGGTAGCTCGGTATCAAAAACATTAGAATACGCCTATGATGATTGGTGTATAGCTCAAATGGCAAAAAAAATGAATAATGACTCCTTGGCTTCCTACTATTTAAAGCGTTCAAATAACTTTAAAAATGTCTATGATGCGGGATCAGGATTCATGCGGCCCAGGATGTCGAGTGGTGCATTCAAAGATTCTTTTGATCCGCTTTCTACCCATGATCAAGGTTTCATCGAAGGCAATGCATGGAATTATAGTTTTTATGCGCCACATGCACCCTATGAACTGATCAAATTAATGGGTGGTGATCAAAAATTCATAACTCATCTAGATTCTTTATTTACGATGGATTTGCCCGACGCATATTTTGCCCAAACTGAAGATATCATGCGCGAGGGCATTATTGGCAACTATGTACATGGAAACGAACCTTCGCATCACATCCCGTACTTTTATAATTTTACTTCACAACCTTGGAAAACACAAGAGAAAACCCGCTTGATACTAAAAGATCAATATGGTGAGACTTCTACAGGTATGGGAGGCAATGATGATTGTGGTCAGATGAGTGCTTGGTATATATTTTCAGCCTTGGGATTTTATCCATTTGCTCCGGGGGCCACTTATTACTGTCTTACTTCGCCCTTGGTAAAAAAGGCAACCTTGCAACTAGATAACGGTAAAACACTGCAAATTAGTGCGCCGGAAAATTCTTCAAAAAATATTTACATTCAAAGAGTTTTCTTCAACACAAAGAGATTAACAAGTCCTTTTATTGAACATGAGCAATTGCTAATGGGTGGATCTTTGGTTTTTGAAATGGGTCCTAGGCCTAATAAAAATGCATTTCAAAACAAGTAAACTTTTTTTGGCCAAGTGTGTTAGATAGGCATGTATCAGCTCAAACGAACACAATTCATTCCGGCAAGTATAGAAGTCTGCTGGGACTATTTTTCTTCTCCTCATAACTTAAAGGAAATAACTCCGCCATCTATGGGTTTTGTGGTTCGTTCAGAAGTGCCACAAAAAATGTATGAAGGCCTCATGATATCATACACCGTAAAACCTCTTCTAGGTATTTTGCTCAATTGGGTGACTGAAATCAAAACAGTCAAGCAACTAGAATTCTTTGTCGATGAGCAGCGCATCGGTCCCTATAAAATATGGCATCACGAGCATCATTTCAAACAGGTTGATGGTGGGGTAGAGATGACAGATATTGTCACTTATGTTTTGCCCTTTGGATTTTTGGGCCGCTGCTTGCATCCATGGCTAGTTAGACCAAAACTTGAGCATATTTTTTCCTATCGGTTCAAAAAGGTGGAGGAAATATTCAAAAATTAAAATCCTATAAAGATTTATTGTTGTAATTTGAAGCTATGAAAGAAGCTATCCTCGAGGTAAAAGGTCTGCAAAAAACATTTGGCAGTTTTGAGGCAGTAAAAGATGTGAATTTTACAGTTTATAAAGGTGATGTTTTTGGTTTTTTAGGTCCCAATGGCGCTGGGAAAAGTACAACGATGCGTTGTATGCTTTCTTTGATAAGGCCTACGGCAGGCCGCATCAGCTTATTTGGTAAAGATTTAAAAAACCACCGAACGGCTATTCTTTCTCGCGTAGGTAGTATTGTTGAAAAACCAGATTTTTATAAGTACTTATCAGCTTTAAAAAATCTTGAAATTTTTGCCCGGGTATCAGGTGCCAATGTGACTCAAAAAGAAATTCTCTCGACCTTAGATTTTGTTGGGTTGACTGGCAGAGAAAAGGACAAGGTGAGTGGTTTTTCACATGGCATGCGTCAGCGTTTGGGAATTGCACAAACCTTATTGCATCAGCCAGATTTGATTGTCCTTGACGAACCCACAACCGGCCTTGATCCACAGGGGATCATTGAAGTACGTGATTTAATTCTGCGTCTCAAAAACGAGCAGCACAAGACCGTAATCCTGTCATCACATCAACTTGCTGAGATTGAACTTGTGGCAAACCGTATGGTAATTATCAATCATGGAAAAACAATCATAGAGGGAACGGTAGCTGAGCTGATGAATGCTCAACAAACCTTACTTTTTGTGGAGCTTTGTGAGCCTGAGGCACAAAATGCAGTCATTTATATACAAGAGAATTGGCCTGATTTAATTTGTGAGATTACCTCGCCTAAAACCTTTCAGTTGCAAATTGAAAAGCAGCAGATTGCCCAATTGAATCGCAAACTCATAGACGCCGGTTATGCAGTCGTAGGATTAGAGTCCAAACGCAAATTAGAAGATTTTTTCATTCAAATGACTCGATGACAATGCTTTTGAAAAACACCCGTAATGAATTTATAAAAATCCTAGCCAAGCCTCGGAGTTATATTGGTTTAGCCGCACTCACTCTGTTGATTGTGATTATTCTCTTTGCTATGAAGGCCGATGGAAAAATGTATATTTCATTTGTCACGGCTTCTTTTGAACAAACCCTATCTTTCAATGGAAATGTTTTGAATGGTAATTTAATTGCTTTTATCATTCTTCAGATGCTGATTGTACATATTCCCTTACTTGTAGCGCTTGTAACCGGAGATTTGCTTTCAGGAGAGGCCGCCATGGGCACTTTGCGCATGTTACTTACCAAACCAATTAGTCGCAATCAGGTTGTATTTTCCAAATTGATTGCAGCTGCGGTCTACACCCTAATTTTGGTGCTCTGGATGGGCTTTTTAGCCCTTTTTGTTGGCCGTTGGATTTTTGGCACCGGTGATTTGATTGTACTCAATTCTGACGGTTTAGTCATATTGAACTATACAGATGTATTGTGGCGCTATGGTTTGGCATTTTTGGTGGCCTACCTTGCTTTAATGACGGTTTCTACTTTGTCTTTGGCCTTTTCTGCTTTTGCAGATAACTCCATTGGTCCTATTGTTTCTACCATGGCTGTGATTATTCTTTTTACCATTATAGGAACTTTAGATGTGAGTGTTTTTGATTTGATCAAGCCATGGCTTTTCACAACCCATATGGCGTCTTGGCGTTCATACTTTAATGACCCTGTGCCGTGGTCAGCTATTTATAATTCTATTTATATACTCCTAGCGCACAATGTCATCTTTGTGTTGATTGCTTTAGTTAAATTTCGAAAAAAGGATATTACCTCATGAAGTTACTTTTATTATTTAGTCTATTGATTTATGGTCAATTGATCTACGCCCAAGATGCCGATGCGCTGGTTGCCGCCGTGAGTAGTAAACTTGCCTTAGTCAAAGATTACACTGCCGATATGCATATCAAGGCACAAGTCCCATTGATAAAAATTGATGAAGTCGATGCCAAAGTTTATTTTAAAAAGCCAAATCAAATTAAAATAGAATCTAAGGCAATAGCTATTTTGCCCAAGCAAGGAATGGGCGAATTGAATCAATTTTTAGCCAATGACAAAGCCTACACAACAGCATTGAATGGTACTAAAATGCTTGGAGATGTTAAAACTTCTGTGGTTTCACTCATGCCCAATTCAGAGAATGCTGATATCATTTTGGTAAAGCTCTGGATTGATGCCCAAAAAGAGTTGATTCTCAAATCCCAAATTACAAGTAAAACCAATGGAACCCTAGACGTGTTGTACTATTATGGCAGCCATGCTAAATATGGCCTTCCCTACAAAATGGTCTTTACTATTGATGTGAAGAAATTCAAACTACCCAAAAGTGTTGCCGCAGATCTACATCAAAGCAAAAAGACTAACACTGCCTCAAATAACAACCAAACTGGCACTATTGTTATTTCTATGCGCAACTATGTTGTCAATCAAGGTGCGGGTAGCAAGCACTTTAACTGATCGGTGCGTCAGTAAATCACCTCTATGAGGGTAGTGTCAAAAGCATTGGTAAGGACTGATTTTAGTCCGTTATTTGAGGTGTTCATTTCCCAGTAGTACAACGAATAGTTGGTATTGCCATTGTTAATGCAGTAGAAGGTGGTGTCCAAGGGCCCGTAAAAATTTTGAGTAGAACTTGGACAACAGCTCAAACATGCCGCTAGGCCTTCTTGTTTGATATATCTAAAATGATCCGAAGGCAAAGGGTTGATGTTCTTGAAATGAATTTTTGCCCATGACATTGCTTTGGTTCCGAGATTGCAAAGATTGTCTTGGGAAATGCTCAATTGCGAATAATATAAATCTTTCTCTATGCTAAAGTAGTTTGGCTTCTCTACTTTAATAATGTAGCGTTCCATTTTTTCCCTCGTTACATTGAATTGATAGCTACCGTTGGCATCAAGGATTAAACTCTTGACAAATTGCTCGTCAGAGGTCCCGATCGGCACTTTATATAATGTCACTACGGCACCCTCTAGGCTCGTTTGAAAGGTTTCATCTGTCACCACACCCTTGATAACAAATTCTCCAGTTCCTTTATGACAGGCTACTGTAATGAGCATCATCCCAAGAAAATAAATCAAGCGTTCCATTTGTCGATCAAGTTTTGCTTTTCCTTTGGAACAAAAAGATAATCTCCACCATAGTGCCTGGTGTTTTCTACCAAGCATTGGCCATCTTGAATTCCACAGCGCAGGTAGTCAATTTGTTCAAAAAGTGAAAAAATTGATTTTTCATTTTTAGGGTCAACTTCAAGTTGGACAATAGGTCTCTTTGAATTTAATACACCTTGTAGCAATGAAAAAACTGCCCATTCATGCCCTTCAATATCACACTTAATGTAATCAATGCGCTCAAAAGTTTGAAAGAAATCAGCGGTGTTTACCATTTGTACTTCTTGGGTCTTTTCTTTGGTTTGAGCTTCGTCAGGCCGCATGACATGCGGCAAACCTGTGCGCAACATGCCATTGGTTTGAGGCAATACCATGGTAATTGTACCGGCCTTTTCGCCCAAAGCTACATTGTGCAATTCTACGTTGTTTTTTTTACCAATAAATTTCGATAGTATGGAGTGGAATTGCGGTAGGGGTTCAATTGCTACAACTTTTCCATTGTTGGCCAATCTCGAAAAGTTTTTGGCAAAATAACCCAAGTTGGCTCCTATATCAATGACAATGAAATTTGGCTCGATGATTCTTTTGACAAAATAGTGGTATTTAAAGGCCTCCTTACTTTTAAGCAAATGGAGGTCAAAGAGTATATAAAATAACCTATGTAGCGTTGACAGATACGACTTTTGAGGTAAAATGAGGTAGAGAAATTTCTTCATTGACAATGGTTCCTCTCAAAAGTACAATTATTTCTATTTTTATCGAATGAAAATCATTGTAATCCTTGCTTTTTGCTTGTGTTTAAACCCAAAGTATTATGCACAATTGCAGCTAGATCAAATTATGAAAGGTCCTGGCTTTGTTGGGGCTTTGCCCGAAGCACCAGAGTGGTCTTTAGATGGCATGCAAATTTATTATTGGAAAAAGTTTCCAGATTCTTTGCAACAAACCTATTACAGCTATGATCTTGCTGAGCAAAAAACAACCATTTTAACCAAACATGAATGGCAAAATCGCTGGGCATGGGTGCCTGATGCTGGAACGCTAAATTACATGCGAATTCAAGACCAAGCCTTGGAAATCAAGGATCCTAAAACCTTATCAATTAAAACTTTTCCATTATTTACTAATGCAATTTGGAATTTGCAAGTGCAAAACAAAGCGCAAACCGTTGTTTTTCAACAGGGAAAAAGTTTGTTTGTATTTGACTTTCAACAAGGGGGAGCAAAAAAATTAGTTTGTTACCAAACCCCACCTGCTTTAAAACCTTCTTTAGATGGCTTATCTGAGACAGAGCTAGAATTTTTTGAAAGTGTTCGCAAGCAAGAACTACAGAGTACTAGATTTGATATGCCCACCTGTCAATATATTTCATTTGACCCAGTAGGCGCTTTGCAGATAGACCCTACATCCCGTTTTGTCTTGCTAAAGCAGGAGCAGCGGCCCGAGGAAAAAGCGACTGAAGTCCCGCATTTTATTTCGGCCGATGCCCATCTCTACAATGAAAAGGCGCGTTCCAAAGTGTTGAATGAAGAACCTTCTCAGCGTCTATTTTTACATGATTTACGTTCTGACACATTGGTGCAGATCGATTTTTCAGGACTCTCCCAAATGGGCTTCGAGGAGCGCGAGCTGATTATACACCCCGCTATTTTTGCCAAGACTCAACCTCTGGCATTATTGGATATCCGCAGTGCCGACAACAAAGACCGTTGGATTGTTTGCCTAGAACTTCAAACTGGTCAAATTAAGCAATTGGAACATCAACACGACAGCGCCTGGATAGGTGGGCCTGGGATTTCTTCTTGGAACTTTCAAACGGGCACACTCGGTTGGTTGACAGACGCCCAAACCATTTATTTTCAATCGGAAGAATCTGGTTATTCACATCTGTATACCTTTGATATACAAACTAATATTAAGACAGCACTTACCAGCGGTAACTTTGAAGTACATCAAGTGCTTTTAGCTCAGGATAGCACTTCATTTTATTTGACTACTAATTTATATCATCCCGGGACACGTAGTTTTCATAAGTTGGATCTAAAGACGCTTGCTCTTACGCCAATCCTCTCAGAATTAGGTGCCTACGAAGTACAACTTTCACCCGATGAAAAGCAGCTGACTTACCGGTTTAGCACAAGTACCCGACCATGGGAAATTTATACTTGTTCTATGAAAAAACCTAAGGATGAATTGCGCATTACCAAATCAACTACTGAGGTATTTCGGACTTTTCCTTGGCAAGAACCAGAAGTACTCAAGTTCGAAGCAACAGATGGCGTTGATGTATACGCGCGTTTGTACAAACCAGAACAACAAAACAAAAATGGTGCGTCAGTTTTATTTGTGCATGGTGCAGGATATTTACAAAATGCCCACCATTATTGGAGTCATTACCAAAGAGAATTCATGTTTCACCAAATGCTGGTACAAAAAGGTTACACTGTGCTAGATGTAGATTACCGCGCAAGTGAAGGTTATGGCCGCGATTACAGAACGGCAATATATCGTCACATGGGTGGTCGCGACCTTCAAGACTTTGTAGATGCCAAACAATTTTTGGTTTCGAATTTCGGCATAGATTCAAATAGAGTAGGCATTTATGGAGGTTCCTATGGTGGTTTTATAACCCTCATGGGGCTATTCACGGAGCCTGGTACATTTGCTTGCGGAGCAGCCTTGCGTTCGGTCACTGATTGGGCGCATTACAACCATGAGTATACTTCAAATATTTTGAATACCCCACAAAAAGATCCAGAAGCATATAGGCAAAGTTCGCCAATATATTTTGCTGAAGGTTTGCAAGATCCCTTACTCATTTTGCATGGCATGATCGACGACAATGTCCAGTTTCAGGATGTCGTAAGGCTCAATCAGCGCCTCATTGAACTGGGTAAAAAAGATTGGTGGATGGCCTTGTATCCTGTAGAGAGACATGGTTTCGAATACAATTCTTCCTGGATTGACGAATATCGCCGCATTTATGAATTATTTGAAACCTATTTAAAATAAGACTATGGAATTTCGAATTGAAAGGGTCATACAAAAAGAAAAAATGCTCTTGAATCTTGAGGTCTTACAAGAACTTTATCCAAGTCTAACTTTAGACCAATACAGCCGAGAACTGGACCTAATGCTTTCTAATAACTATTCACAACTTGCCATTCATACGCAAGAAGAATGTATAGCGGTCTGCGGAGTTTGGATAGGAAATAAATTATGGATTGGGAAATATTTGGAACTCGACAATATTGTTGTCAAGTCTGCATACCGCAGTAGGGGTGTTGGTGAGTTGATTTTTCAAACAATTGAACAGATCGCCTTAAAAGAAAATTGCAATATGCTTGCCTTGGACTCTTACACTTCGAATTTCAAGGCACATAAATTCTTTTACAATCAAGGGTTTTCACCCAAAGGATTTCATTTCATCAAGCTATTAAACGAAAAAGCAGTGCGCTAGGCACTGCTTTTTGTATTAGTGTCCTTTAGCGGCCAAGAAACGTTCCGCGTCAAGGGCTGCCATACAACCTGTGCCTGCAGCAGTAATGGCTTGACGATAGGTTTTATCAGCAGCATCGCCTGCGACAAAAACACCCGCCACATTTGTTTTGCTTGTTCCTGGTTGAGCGTATTGAATATAACCCGTTTCGTCTAAACTGATATAATCTTTAAAAATCGCCGTATTGGGTTGATGCCCGATAGCCACAAAGAAACCAGTACAGGCAATTTCACTTTCTTCATTTGTCTGGTGATTAATCACCCGGACCCCTGTGACGAGTTGTCCATCACCAAGTACCTCTTTGGTTTCGGTGTTGAATAGTATGTCTATATTGGCCGTGTTTTTTACACGATCTGCCATAATTTTTGAAGCTCTGAATTCATCACGACGCACCAACATGGTTACTTTAGTACAAAGTTTAGAAAGGTAATGGGCTTCTTCACAGGCAGAGTCACCGGCTCCAACAATGACCACTTCTTGATTTCTGTAGAAAAAACCATCGCATACTGCGCAAGCTGAAACGCCTCCACCCAGTTTCAAGTAATGCTGTTCACTCTCTAAACCCAGATATTTTGCTGAAGCTCCTGTTGAAATAATTACCGTATCGGCATGAATTTCATGTCCATCTTCAGTCCAGCACTTGTGTAGCGGACCTGAAAAATCTACTTTAGTGATAAAACCACTTCTGATATCGGTTTCAAAGCGTTTTGCTTGTGCCTCGAGTTGAAGCATCATTTCAGGTCCAGTGACTCCATCGGGATAGCCAGGAAAGTTTTCTACTTCGTTGGTGGTGGTGAGCTGACCCCCTGGTTGCATGCCTTGATACATGACAGGTTTCATATCTGCACGCGCTGCATAAATAGCAGCGGTATATCCAGCCGGCCCTGAGCCAATTATTAAACAAGAAATACGTTCTATTTGATTCATCAGTAATTTTTTTACAAAATTAATGCAATGTACCTAACAAGTGTGCAACCAAGTGTACATTGTTTTAAACGTTTTCTTCACAGTGTAACTTTTCAACAAGTTGTTCGTTGGCCTTAAAAATAAATGTATTTTCGTTGGATAAATTTTAAGATAATGACAAAACAAATTTTACTCTCCTCATTCATAGGTCTTTCTATTTTTACTTATGCCCAGAAATCGGCTGTAGAAACGCCTGAAAACCTAAATTGGTATCTCAAAGATCCAAAAGCAGATGGGGTTTACGGAACAGGCGCTACCAAAGCCTATGAAATGCTCAATGCAGCTGGTAAAAAATCAACAACGGTCATCGTTGCAGTTATAGACTCCGGTGTCGAAACAGATCATCCAGATCTCAAAGATGTCATTTGGGTCAATGAGGATGAAATTCCAAATAATGGCATTGATGATGATCACAACGGCTACATTGATGATGTCAATGGTTGGTCTTTTCTTGGTGGCCCAACTGAAGATATCAATCAAGAAGCTTTGGAATTGGCGCGTATGTACAGATTAGAATCTGCTTATTTTGAAGGTAAAAAAGCCGAGAATATTCCAAGCAATGAATTGGCTCGCTTTGCTACCTACGAAAAAATTAAGTTGGCATTTGAAAAAGAATTGGAAGAAAAGCAAATGAATTTGGTCAACATTCAAATGATTTCTGAATATATCAAACGCGTAGAAGCACAGTCTGGAGCAACATTTTCCAAAGAAACCAACGAGGCCTACACACCTGCCAATGATTTAGACAAACGCATTCAAAATCGCATGAAAACCATCCTAGCAATGCTTCCGGCAGAAGAACTCAATCATGAAATTGAAGGTGCGCTCAAATCAATAGAAGGCGCTATTGCCATGTCAACGCAAGATGCTGACTCCATCCGACAAGCTATTGTTGGTGATGATCCAAATGATCTCAACAATAAAATTTATGGTTGTAACCGTTATGAGGGCCCAGATGCTTTTCATGGCACCCACGTAGCTGGGATCATTGCCGCAACAAGAGGCAATGGAATTGGAATTGATGGTGTGGCAGATAACGTAAAAATCATGGTTCTGAGGGCTGTCCCGGACGGTGATGAACGAGACAAAGACGTAGCCAATGCCATTATTTACGCCGTCGATAACGGCGCAAAGGTGATCAATATGTCTTTTGGTAAATACTGGACGCCACATAAATTCTATGTAGATTCGGCTATTCTCTATGCCTTGAGCAAAGATGTATTGTTGGTGCACGCAGCTGGTAATGACGCTAAGAATAAAGATATAGAAGACTCATACCCAACTAGACGTTTAGATAACCAAACGATTGCACCAAACTGGATTGAAGTGGGTGCGAGTAGCGCTGCTACGAATGGCAAGAAATTACTAGCTGAGTTTTCAAATTATGGAGCAACAACTGTTGATTTCTTTGCTCCAGGTGTAGATATTTATTCTACAGTTCCCGATTACAATTATGGAAATGCAAGTGGTACCTCTATGGCTTGCCCTGCAACAGCAGGGGTGGCAGCTTTAATTCGCAGCTATTTTCCAGAATTGAGTGCTGCTCAAGTTAGAGAGGTACTCATGGGTACAACCTCAAGCTACAAGAAAAGTGTTGTGGGTCCCGATGGAGAAAAACACAAAATGAAAGAAGTTTGTATTTCTGGAGGTTTTGTTAATGCAGCAAATGCAGTTGCCTACTTGTTGGAAAAAAAATAGTCTTTAAGTCTTTCAGATTTTGCTTAGCCACATGAAGATCATGTGGCTTTCTTTTTAATTTTGTATAAAATGCAGCTATGATTTCTAACCCTTGGGTGCTTACGGTTTTTGTGGTCATTATTTTGGGCATGCTTCTGATAGATTTAGGGTTGGTCAATAAGCGATCTCATGAAATTTCAAATAAAGAGGCCCTGCGTTGGACGCTGCTTTGGATTGGGCTCTCCATGGGCTTTAGCATATTGGTGTGGTGGCAAATGGGCTTTTCAAAATTTGCTGAATACCAGTCAGCCTATTGGATAGAGGAAGCCCTGTCCGTAGACAATATGTTTGTTTTTATCCTGGTATTTAAGTATTTCAAACTCGAAGGCTTGCGGCAACATCGGGTGCTTTTTTGGGGGATTCTAGGTGCCTTGCTTTTTAGGGCTATTTTTATTTTTTCTGGGATAGGCTTGATCAAGCTGACTTATTTACCAGTCTTTGAATTATTTGGATACCACTTTGATCTAGAGCACGGTGCAGATCATATAAGCGGCCACTTTTTTCGTCCGAATTTGATTTTAACCGTTTTCGGCGCATTTCTTTTATTTACGGGAATAAAATCAGCTTTTGAAAATAATGAAGAGATAGAAAAAGATTTCAACTCAAGCCTCGGCGCTCGAATGCTTAGAAAAGTATTGCCAGTTACAAAAAATTACCATGGCGATCTTTTTTTTATACGAAGAGGGGCAAAGAGTTATGCAACCAAGCTTTTTTTGGTGTTAATCGTCATTGAAACTTCGGATTTGATTTTTGCTATTGATTCAATTCCTGCAATTTTTGCCATTGCGCCTAATGATCCATTAATACTCTACACATCAAATATTTTCGCTATTCTTGGACTCAGATCGATGTATTTTTTGTTGGCCAACTCAATTGATAAATTTTCAAAGCTGCACTACGGTTTGGCATTTATTCTGAGTTTTATTGGGCTCAAAATGATCGTTGCACCTTTTGTACATATCGATGCCATAGTTTCATTGATTATCGTAGTAGGTGCCTTGATACTCTCAGTAGGATTTTCAATGTTGACAGCTAATAGGTCAGAATAATTTTGCGTTTATACTATGAAAGAAGCGCCTTCTTCACTCTGACTAACCCCGCTTTGTAGTTTTCTAAAAAGCTCTCTTCCAAAACCTAACTCAACATTGGTTTTTTCAACCGCTGCCCTAGAGGAAATGTTATAAAAGTCAAGTACCTCAATCAAGCCATTCTCACTGTCTAATAAAATCATATCTCCAGTTTGAATTTTGCTTATCAAGCCACCGTCCATAGCCTCTGGTGTGAGGTGAATTGCGGCCGGCACTTTACCTGAGGCTCCAGACATACGTCCATCGGTTACTAAACCAACTTTATAGCCTTTTTTCTGTAAAATAGTCAAGGTAGGTGTGAGGCTATGTAATTCGGGCATGCCATTGAATTTAGGTCCTTGGAATGGAACAACAGCAATGAAATCTTTTTCTAGTTCACCATTCTTAAAGGCCTTAATCAGGTCCGCTTGTTCATTGAATACGATCGCAGGAGCTAAGACAATCCTATGCTCCGGCGCAACCGCCGCAGTTTTAATAACTGCGCGCCCAAGGTTGCCTTGTAATAATTTGATACCTCCGTCCTTGGTAAACGGATCGTTGGCAGTTCTAAGGATGGTATTGTTAAGGGCTTGTGTAGCACCCTCAACCCAAATCAACGCGCCATTTTCAATTTTTGGCTCTTGTGTATATTTTTTTAAGCCCGCACCGATGATCGTATGCACGTCTTCATGAAGGAGTTGATTTTCAAGTAAGGTTCGAATCACAAAGCCCATGCCGCCAGCAGCATGAAAATGATTTACATCTGCAGCTCCATTCGGGTACATGCGTGTGATTAATGGAACTATGGCCGAGAGCTCCGACATGTCGTCCCAATTGATAATAATGCCCGCAGCACGTGCAATGGCAATAAGGTGAATGGTATGATTTGTTGACCCACCGGTGGCAAGTAATCCTATGATGCCATTCACCACCGTTTTCTCATCAAAAATAGAAGCTAAACAAGCTTTTTTACCATTCTTGGAGTTTTCAATAGCTACACGTACGGCCTCTTCGTCTAGAAGTTTACGCAGTGGGGTGTGTGGATTGACAAAACTCGAACCAGGTAAATGTAATCCCATGATTTCCATGAGCATTTGATTGCTATTTGCCGTTCCGTAGAAAGTACAAGTACCGGGTGAATGATAGGAATCTGATTCGCCTTTTAATAATTCTTCGCGGCCAATTTTGCCCTCTGCAAAGGCTTGTCTGATGGCCGATTTTTCTTCATTGCTGATGCCACTAGGCATAGGGCCACCAGGCATAAAAACTGCGGGTAAGTGTCCAAAGCGTAAGGCACTCATTAGTAGCCCTGGCACAATTTTGTCACATATTCCTAAATAGAGTGCAGCATCAAACATGTTGTGGCTCAAGCCTACGGCTGCCGATAATGCGATCACATCACGGCTGTATAAGGAAAGCTCCATGCCTGGTTGTCCTTGCGTTACCCCGTCGCACATGGCAGGAACCCCTCCGGCTACTTGGGCAACTGCACCAAAATTATGGGCATATTTTTTTATCTCTTTTGGGTATTCTTCATAAACTTGGTGAGCAGACAACATGTCGTTGTAGGCTGTAATGATGCCAATATTGGGGATTTGATCTGCGGCTAGCGCCGATTTATCATGCTGATTACAAGCTGCAAAACCGTGGGCTAGGTTACCACAACTCAGCGTGCTTCTATGCACTCCTTCAAGGTGTGCGGCATCCATTTGTGCCAAATAGTTTTGTCTAGTAGCCTTACTTCTTTCAATAATTCTTTTGGTAATTTGTGCAATGGTTGGATGAATCATGACGCAGAAGTGTAATAAATGTTTTTTAGACTCGATTGAAATGCTGCAATGGGTAAATTTAAAGCGCTGCTATTCTCTAAAATATGTTTTTTATCGGTACCAGTAATCATTAAATATAAAGAATTTGCTCTTCTCAGTACTGGGCCATTTAGGGTAATGCGTTGTTTAGGGTCGGCAGGCGCGTTGGTATTTGACACCAAATGATTAGTTTGCTCATTAGCCAATTGGGATGCACCGTCATTTGGAAAAATAGATGCCGTATGCCCATCGGGGCCCATACCTAAGAGCACCACATCTGGTTCAGTAAAAATACGGTAGCTTTCCTCAATTAATGAAAGATTCTTTACATAATTGGCATCATCAAGAACCATTGGATATACGCGGACTTGTGCTGCTTTATTTTGGACGATACTCTCTAATAACAATTTGTAATTAGAATGCATGTGTTCGGAAGGAACAAAACGCTCATCCACTAAACCGATATGTATTAAAGACCAATCTACATCTGCATTGGAAAGTAAGCGGTAAACACCACTAGGAGTAGAGCCGCCAGAAAGTAAAAGTGTGGCTTTTCCTTTTTGGGCAATAGCCTCTTTCAAATCCGATGAAATTTGCTGACACAGGGCTTCTTCTAGCTCTTTTTTTGTGTTAAAAATGATCATTCTCGCCATGTTTTAGTAATCCAAGATTCTGACTCATTTAGAATTTGATCTCCGGGGCCCCAAGAGCCAGCTTCATAGAGCACATTTGGCATGTTGGTGGCTTTCCAACTGTTGGTAATGGTTTCAATCCAAGTCCAGGCGGCTTGTAATTCATCTTGGCGCATGAATAGCGTTTGGTTTCCTCTGATGACATCGACAATTAAGCGTTCGTAGGCCTCTGGAAAACGTTCTTTAAACGAATCGTTGTAATCTAGTTTCAAGGCAATCGGCTTGTATCGATAGCCTCCTGGCCCAGGAATTTTGGTCATTTGTATGAGCTCTATGCGCTCTTCAGGTTGTAGTCGAATGATGAGTTTATTATTGTTAAGTTTTTCCTTGGAAGGGAAAATATTGTGTTTTACTTCTCTAAAATTTATAACGATTTCAGAATAGCGCTTGATCATGCGTTTACCAGTTCGAATAAAAAATGGCACCCCTTTCCAACGCCAATTATCGACATATGTTTTGATGGCAACAAAGGTTTCTGTTTTTGATTCGTATTTTTCGATGTCTTCAAGGTAGCTATTTACTTTTCCGGATTTTGATTTGCCGACCGTATATTGCCCTTTGACTGTATCTTTGAGTACCGTTTTTTTATTGAGTGGGCGCAAGGCTTTAAGTACTTTCAACTTTTCGTTGCGAACTTCATCTGCCTCTAGGGCAACAGGTGGCTCCATTGCAACCAAACAAAGCAATTGAAGTAAATGGTTTTGTACCATGTCGAGTAGTGCACCCGATTGGTCATAATAAGAGGCTCGTTTTTCAACACCCAAGCTCTCGGCAACAGTAATTTGTACGCTTTCGATGTTTTCAGCGTTCCAAGCACGTTCAAAAAGATTGTTTGCAAAACGAAGTACCATTAGGTTTTGAACAGTCTCTTTGCCTAAGTAATGATCTATTCGATAAATTTGATGTTCTGCAAAGGCTTGGGTAATTTCTGCATTGATCGCAATAGACGATTCAAGAGAGTGTCCGAGCGGTTTTTCTAAAACAACTTTACTGCTTTTCTTAACGAGCCCGCACAACTTGAGTGTTTGTGTAATAGGGCCAAAAGCAGAGGAAGGCGTTGAGTAGTAATAGATATTTTGTCTTTCGGGATACTGTTCTAAAAATGCTTTTAATTCTGCATAATCTGCCGTATTTGGATTTTCAGCCTTGATAATGACGAGTTTCTTTAAGAACTTTTCTATCTCTTCGCGGCTGTACTTTAAATGATCACTTTCTTCTAAGAAGGGGAGTAATTTTTTGTGAAAGCCTTCAATGTCTGGAGTTTTTCTAGTAATTGCCACAATATTGTATGGGATATCTAGTTGCCCGTCTAAATCGCGATGAAAAATTGCAGGTAAAATTTTACGTATCGATAAGTCTCCATCACCTCCAAATACAACAATATTGAAAGCCTGAAAACGTTCTTGTTTTGAATTGTTTTTAGTTTGGACTGTCATGCCAAAAAGTTTAGTTTGTGTCAAAAATACACTAAGTATGTTGAAAAAGCAATTAAAAATTTTAAATTTAGCAACCTATCTTTGTTTATAACGTTTTGTACAAGATGAGAATTATTATTTCTATCCTATTTCTTTTGAATTTATTCATTTTGAATGATTTAAGGTCCCAAACCTATGTGTTTGGGCAACTTTCCGGATCGCCACTGATGAATACTGCTGGATGGAACTTAAATGGCAATGCAACCATAGGTGATACACCTGGTGATGTTGACAATTTTTTAAACGAACTTGTACTCACCAATGCATTTAATAATCAATCAGGAGGTATCTTTTACAATACCCCAATTAACCTATCGGTTTGTCAGAAATGGACCGTAGAATTTGAATATCGGATATGGGGAGGTAGCGCGGCCGATGGCTTGGCGTTTTGTTTCTTAAGTGTACCGCCAACAGGTTTTGTATCCGGCGGGGGAGTGGGTATTCCCGGCACTGCAAATGGGTTAAAGGTGGTTTTGGATACATGGAATAATTGTGGCGGTCCAAATCCTGAGTTGCAAATTTATAGTGGAATAGGTTATAATGAATGTGCGGCTGGAATTGTCAAAGTTGATAATTCTTCTGGAACCCTCAATTTTATAAGAAGTAATTCCTATCAGCCAGCGAAAATTACCTACGACAATGGCCTGATCACCTTATTTATTAACAATATTCAATACCTGACGGCCAATTTTCCTGTCGGTTTTACCGGCTATATGGGTTTTACAGCGAGTACTGGCGGAGCTACAGATCAACACTCTTTGCGCAATGTGATCATTTATACCGATCAAGCACAGTCAAATGCTGGAGTAGACGTTACAACTTGTTCAAATATTCCGGTGAGCATAGGCGCAACCCCGAATGCTGCAAATATTTACAGTTGGACACCAAGTGTTGGCTTGTCTTCTGCTAATGCAGCTAATCCGACGGTTACTATTCCAAATACTACAGGCGCACCTATAACTCAAACTTATACAGTGACAACTTCCTTGGCAAGTGCACCAGGTTTGTGTCCTACAACCGATCAAATTGTAGTTACCATCCAACCCGAATACAATATCATAACGAATGAAACAAGCTGCAATGGGCAATATGTGTTCAATGGCCAGACCATTACTCAATCTGGTATTTATGTCGATACATTAAATTCAGCTTATGGATGTGATTCAGTAGTCAATCTCAACTTAACCATTGGAAATAGTCCTTCAGTAGATGCTGGGCTCGATCTATTTTTGTGCTCTTCAGTTCAAGGAGATATTGGCGCATTAGGCCAACCAGGGATGGCTTATTCATGGAGCCCTAGTACGTATTTGAGTGCTTCAAATATTGCTAATCCTACGGTGCAAGCAACCAATATCAATTCAGGTTCAGACATAGTTGAAACTTACACGCTAACCGTTACAGATACCAGTATTGCATCTGGATGCTCATCCACTGATCAAGTTACCGTTACAATCTATGAGGCTTCTCTAACTGTCACCTCAGACACCATTTGTGATGGTGGCCCTTATTTATTCAATGGGCAAAGTTATAGCGTATCTGGGGTTTATACTGACTCAGCACTGACCATCCATGGTTGTGATTCAATTATCACACTCGACCTTTCAATTTCAAACGAGCCTACTTTTTCATTGACAGACACCATGCTATGTTTTGGTGATCAAACTACCTTAATTCCGCAATCTAGTTTTAGCAATGTCACCTACGCTTGGCAAAGTGCAGGAAATCCGTTGCCAATAATTTCACCTCAGTTGTTAGTCAGTCCGCTCACCAGTACGGTCTATACTGTGACAGCTGTTGACCCTTATTTGTGTAATTATACAACTAATGTAAATATTGATGTTATTGCTCTGCCGGTAATGAATATTTTGGCCAATCAAACTGTACTTTGCGCCTACGATACGCTAATTTTGCAAGGCTCTGGAGCACAAACTCTGAGTTGGAGTGGGCCAATTACATTTGTAAATACCAACAGCATACAACAAATTCTTAACCCTCAAGCTGGGAATTATCAAGTCATCGGGACTACGATAGAAGGGTGTCAAGACAGCACTCAAATTCAAATTACAGTCAATCCAGTACCTCAATTAGACATCACTGCAGATCAAGGAGTTTGTCCGGGCTTTGGTGTCAGTATAGCTGTGAGCGGGGCCTTGAACTACAGTTGGTCAGACCCTTCTTTTAGTGGATCTCAAGTGAGTTGGATACCTACCCAAACCAATACCTATGCTGTCATTGGATCCAATGCTTTTGGTTGTCTTGATACTGCTGTGACCACCGTCACTGTATACCCCATGCCAAGTGCTGATTTCTCGGCAAGTCCTTTGATCTTGACCAATGACAACCCAACAGTATCATTTACTTCAAATGCAATGAATGCGGCAACGAGTGTCTGGAATTTTGGTGATGGCAATTTCTTTCAGAGCAATACTTCAGCATTTGACTACACCTATCCATTTGTTGAAGACCAAACTTACACTGTTACCTTAAGTATCGAGACCGCTGAAGGTTGTACCGATCAATCTCAGGTACAAATCCAAATTAAAGGGGGGATTATTTATTACATACCAAATACATTTACACCCGATGGCGACGCATTGAACAATATTTTCTTGCCCGTATTTACCTCCGGTTTTGATCCGATGAGTTACCACCTAACCATTTCAAACAGATGGGGCGGGGCAGTATTTGAATCTTATGATTATCATGTGGGTTGGGATGGTAAAATTGATATTTATGATGCTCCAGAGGGAACTTATACTTACTTCATTGATTTTAAAACACTCAATACCGATGAAATTATTCGTGTAACTGGACACGTATTATTAATGAGATAAACAGAAATGAAACGCGCGGTTTTAAGTATATTATTTTTATTTTTTCTACAAACAAAAATATATTGTCAATCAATTGGTGGCATTGTCAATATTTATACAGCCGTTACCAATATTACGCCTAATAGCGTTACAGTTACAAGTGCTGCAGGTTTTTCTGTAAGTGACCGGGTTTTGTTAATTCAAATGAAGGGCGCCACAATTAATCAAACCAATACCATTAATTTTGGGCAGGTTGTCGCACTGGGTTCTGCAGGAAATTTCGAATTCACAAACATTCTCTCCATTAGTGGTAATCAGATCACTTTTGTAAACAATCTCTGCAAACCTTTCTCAGTCTCAGGCAAATTACAATTGATTCGTGTACCGGTCTATACCCAAGCCACTATCAATGCTGTTGTTACGGCAAGTCCGTGGAATGGTACAACGGGTGGTGTAGTGGCAATTGAAGCTACGAGTAGCATTACATTTAATAGCAATATTGATGTTAGCGGAAAAGGATTTGTAGGGGGTGCGGTTACTTCTGGATTTTTTGCATGCAACGATCCAAATTATGCCAACCCTGGAACAAGTGCAGGAAAAAAAGGTGAAGGCATAGCACTGGCGCCTTTGAATATGGATGGAAACAGGGCGCCTTTGGCTAACGGTGGTGGAGGTTCTAATACCGGAAATCCTGGTGCGGGTGGCGGTGCAAATGGCGGAGCAGGTGGAAGAGGGGGGAATCAGTTCTCAGGTTCATGTCCTGTAAATACTGCATTTGGAATGGGAGCCTACCCGCTTTCATACAGTACCTACCGTGCATTTTTAGGTGGCGGCGGGGGTGGTGGCTACAAAGACAATGGCTTGACATGCCTTGCCGGATCAAACGGAGGTGGAATTGTATTTTTAATTTCACCAACCATAGAAGGCAACAATCAACAAATTCTTGCCAATGGACTCAATGTGATAGGGAATACCGATTCTGAAGGAGCCGGTGGAGGTGGTGCAGGTGGTTGTGTTTATTTACTGAGCTCAACAATCAATTCCAATATCAATGTAAATGTATCAGGCGGCAATGGTGGTAATATTTTAAGTACCGTTTGGGCCTCTGCATGTCATGGCCCAGGAGGTGGAGGTGGAGGTGGCGCTATTGTGTTTCAACAAGCAACATTGCCACCGAACGTCAATACAATTTTAAATGGAGGAGTACCTGGATCAGTATTACACACGGGGCCTGCATGCGCTGGCACCAACTTCGGAGCGCAACTCGGAGCGCCTGGTGTGCTTGTTTATAATTATTCACCGCCTGCACCTGGCAGTCCGCCGGATCTTGGCCCGGATACCTTAATTTGCAATGGCTCCTCCATAGATTTACAGCCTTCAGCAGTATACACCTCCTATCTTTGGAGTACTGGTGCTACGACTGCTTCAATTAATGTTAGTGCTGCCGGCACTTATTGGTTAGATGTGCCGAGTGGTTGTGGATTAGCCAGAGATTCCATTGTGATTTCAGTGCAACAGCCCATCGTCGATTTAGGTCAAGATACCTATCATTGCATAGGCGATTCAACCTTGCTACAACCCAACTCCTCATTTAATTCATATTTATGGTCAACGGGTGCTATTAGTCAGCAAATTTATGTGACGGCTCCTGGTACCTATGAAATTTCAGTTACAGATAATTTGGGTTGTTCGGCGCAAGACCAAATTATTGTAGACGTTTTGGATCCGGATACTACTATTAGTTCTTATAGCTTATGCATTGGTTCAAGTTTTAATTTCTTTGGGCAGGATATTACAAGTGCTGGATGGTATAGTACAACTTTAAGTAATCAGTTTGGTTGTGATTCGTTGGTCCAGCTGCAAGTTAATATGGAAGCCGATACAAGCCTAGTGAGTATGGTGATTTGTGCCGACTCACTCCTTGATTTTAATGGCTTAACACTGAGCAATCCTGGTATTTACGAAGTTCATTTAAATAATCAAAATGGGTGTGATTCCTTAGTAATTCTGACCCTTAGTACTTTGAATTTGCCGGTAGTGTTAGTTTCAGATACTTTTATCTGTGAAAACACATGTGTTGATCTTGTACCGAGTGGAGCTTTAAGCTATCAATGGAATGTTTCGCAGAATAGCAATGGGAGCATCACGGTTTGTCCAACGCAAACTACCACTTATACCGTGATTGGTACAGATCAAAATGGCTGTCAGAGTATACCTGTGCAAGCTATGGTTCAAATAGATCCGATCCCAAATCCTAATTTTTATATTAATCCAGATCAGGTGGAAATCGATGATCCTGTGATTAGTGTTTATAATGTAACTCAAGGCAATCTCCATCACTTTTGGAATATCAATGGCGCTTCTTTCGAGAATGAGAACAGTAGTTTTGATTTCGAATTGCCTATCATAGAGGGGACATACAGTGTGATGTTGGTGAGTAGTACAGATTTGGGTTGTTCGGATTCATTGTTACTCACCGCAACGGTAATGAATAATATTGCCGTTTATATTCCCAATGCTTTTACTCCTGATCAAAACGAATTTAACACCGTATTCTTCCCAGTATTTTCGACAGGCTTCACTCCCAAAGGATACAGTTTTCAAATTTTTAACCGTTGGGGTGAAGAGATCTTTTACAGTGCTGATCCTTATGCATATTGGGATGGAGCAATGTTAGACGGCACCAAATGCCCAGACGGCACCTATAATTATTTAGTTGAATATCAGGAGACTCAAAATAGTGAGCCAAGAAAAATCCTCGGGTTTGTACACCTCATTAGGTAAAAAAAAAGGTCTTGCCGTGGCAAGACCTTTTTTTTGCGTTTAGGTAAGCTTAATATTCATCTTCGTTGAAAAGAAAATCTTCTCTCGAGGGATAATCTGGCCAAATTTCTTCGATACTTTCGTACATATCACCCTCATCTTCAAGATCTTGTAGATTTTCAACCACCTCAAGTGGAGCACCTGTTCGAATAGCAAAATCAATAAGCTCCTCTTTAGTGGCAGGCCACGGTGCATCTTCAAGGTAGGAGGCAAGTTCCAGTGTCCAGTACATATGTTCTAATTTTAGATATAATTTTTGGCAAAAGTAATTTTAATTTCCAAAAAACCAAGTATCCAATAGAAAAACTAGAAAAAAATTAATTTCGTGGCCTCCAATGCTGCTCTTTGGCTCCTTGTAAAGAATTTAATTTTCTCGATAAAACAAAAAGATAGTCACTGAGGCGATTGATATAAGCAAGGATAAGCGGAGCAACTCCTTCTATTTCATCCAAGGAGACAATGATGCGTTCGGCGCGTCGACAGATGCATCGCGCAACATGTGCATGAGCACTAGTGTGATGTCCACCAGGCAGAATAAATGCTGTAAGGGCGGCAAGAGATTGATCCATTTCATCCATCCAATTTTCGAGCGCAGCAACATCGCTTGAATGGAGATCTGGCAACTGCATCTTGGCTTTCTGTGGGTCTGAGGCTAGGTGAGAACCAATCGTAAAAAGACGGTCTTGAATCTCGTTGAGCTGATAAATAGACTGAGCATCAATCTCTAGTGTGCTGATCAGGCCAATATATGAATTCAGTTCATCAATGGTGCCGTAGGCCTCAATTCGAACGTCTCCTTTTGACACCCTTGTGCCACCAATAAGGCCAGTACTGCCTTGATCTCCTTTCTTGGTATATATTTTCATAGGGTAAAGTTTTGAAAATATGTTTCAATTTGTGCATCAGAATATCTCGTTCTGAGCAACTGGCAAATCACATCCTCTACAATCTTGTCTGGGCAGGATGCACCTGAGGTGAGCACAATTCTTGGTTTGTTTGTGCTGGGTAAAAAATTGTTGGTAAGACGCATTTCTTTGGTGCGGTAGTCATAATGATGCACATCTGTATCTAGAATTTCAGAAGCATCTTTGATATAAAAGGTATTGAATTTTTGTTCCAGAAGTTCCACCAAATGACTCGTATTGGAACTATTGTAACCGCCTACCACAATGGCTAAATCGGCGCTTTCGTTGAGCAATCCAATGGTGGCCAACTGGTTGTCATTGGTTGCATAACACAAGGTGTCTCGTGTGTCGGCCATGAATTTTTTGATTTCTTGAGGGCCGTACAGATCTATGTAAGTTTGTCTTAAAAAATCTGTAATGGCTTGTGTTTCTGAGGCGAGCATGGTTGTCTGATTGACTACGCCAATTCTATTGAGATCAACGGTAGGGTCAAACCCCGGGGTGTATTTTCCATTGAAATAGGCATGAAATTCAGCACTTGATTTTTGTTTTTTAATAACCTGTGCTAAAAATGTTGCTTCCTGCATGTTTTTGACGACCAAGGCTGGGCCAAAGGCAGCTGCATGCGAAAAAGTAGCGCGGGTTTCCTCGTGATCATGTTTGCCATGAATGATAATCGTGTGCTTGTCTTGACCCAACTTCTCGGAGCGGTTCCATACCTTTTCTACAAAAGGGCAGGTGGTATTGTAGGTTTGAATATCGATCTTTAAGTTTCGGAGCCGCTGTTCTATCTCTAAGGTAGTGCCAAATGCCGGAATAAGGATGATGTCATCGGAATTAAGTTCTTTAAAATCAATGAGTTGATTTCCATGGGTATCTTGAAGAAAAGAAATGCCATTGGCTTGTAAATCTTCGTTAACGGCCGGATTGTGAATCATTTGTGAGAGTAGGAAAATTCGCTTTCCTGGATTCTCGGAAAGCGCCTTATA
>JAURGK010000027.1 GCA_030833845.1 Crocinitomicaceae bacterium
CGCAAGAAACAACTTCAATCAACGAGGAAACATCGTCGCAAGAAGAATCCATTACGCAAGAAACAACTTCAATCAACGAGGAAACATCGTCGCAAGAAGAATCCATTACGCAAGAAACAACTTCAATCAACGAGGAAACATCGTCGCAAGAAGTATCCATTCCGCAAGAAACAACATCAATCAACGAGGAAACATCGTCGCAAGAAGAATCAATTTCTCAAAATACAACATCAATAAACCAAGAATCTTCACAAGAAGAATCCATTACGCAAGAAACAACTTCAATCAACGAGGTAACATCTTCACAAGAAGAATCCATTACGCAAGAAACAACTTCAATCAACGAGGTAACATCTTCACAAGAAGAATCCATTACGCAAGAAACAACTTCAATAAACCAAGCACCACAAACCAGGGTAAGCACTTACAAAGCATCGATTGAACAGCTCAAAAACTTATCAGATGAACAAATTTTGGAGCCTGTTGAATTGGATGAATTAGGTTTAACAAAATCAGAACTTGATTTATTGGATGCAGCATTAAAGTTGCCAATGATCGAAGTTACGGCAAACCAAACGCAGCTAGTGCAATTAGAATCAAAATACAATTCAGATGTCAAGTTAATTGAGAATTATGTCGCTTATGTAGTGGCGCGCTCTACTTTTGAACAACAAAAAATACAATTGCAAGCTAATCAAGATGAGCTTCGCAGGCAGAGCGAAGTTTTTGAAGCCCTGGATGAAGAAGTTCTCGTCCAACTCCTTGTAGCACAAGACGCCCTTGTTGTGGCCCTTGAAAAGCAGAAAAACCATCTCCTTGACTTTGACAATCAAGCACAATTGGAGTTATTGATACAAAATAATTTTATTCCGACCTTAAATGATTTTGAGGTAGTTCAAAATGTGCAGCAATCTAATGCTAATTCAAACTCGAATTCAGATTTTAAAATGGTCTCTGATCCACAGATAGAACAATCCTTACCAATTGATTTGCCTTGTCCGGATGGTTTGGTGTTCAGAGTGCAAGTCGGAGCTTTTCGCAAGCCTGTTCCTGCAGACAGATTTCGTGAGTTTACTCCTGTTGATGGTCGTAAATTGGCCAACGGACTCATTGTTTATATGGCTGGTAATTTCCGTACTTCTGCAGAGGCAATGAAGCAACAAAAAGCTATAAGAGCCTTGGGTTATACAGATGCTTTTATTGTGGCTTATGAAAATTGTGAACGCATGACACTTGCCCAAGGACGATTAAAAGAAAATCAACAGCCAAATAAAATCGATCAAACCAACCCCGCCACTCGTCCCTTTGCTGAGCCCGGTCAAGGATTGTATTACAGTGTGCAGGTGGGTGTATATAACAAACCTTTGTCAAGTGCGGATCCTATTGGCTTGCCTGAATTAATAGAAGCGCGCACCCAAAAAGGACAGTACCGCTATGCCAGTGGTAAATTTGATGCCCTAGCTGAGGCTAAAAAGCGACAACAACAAGCCGTCAAAAAGGGAATAACAGATGCCTTTATTGTGGCCTATTACCAGGGTCAACGCATTGATTTAGCCAGAGCCAGAGCCTTATCGGAATCGGGCGTGGCTTTCGAACCCTTTATTGACAATAAAAATCAAAAAACAGTTTCGGTTGCCATCCAAAATCAGGTAGCGCAGCTACAAATACCAAAAACGCAATCAATCATTCCTCCCGATCCATATATTCGCTATGAATTGAAGTGCGAAGAATGCACAGATGATTTAACCAGACTCAATAGAGTTGGTGTGTTTGTTTATAATGAAGAGCGGGGAGCAATACAATCTGCAATTCAAAAACAATCTTCCTTTACTAAATTGCAGCAGCTTTATTTAAAAGATATGCGCAAACGAAGTGCTGCTTTGAAGGGCGATATTCAAGTTGTGGACCTAGCGCAGCCCATTGACGGAGCATTTGCCGATTGGTTCTTGCGTCAACAAAATGCGTATCAATTGGATTTTGCCCAACCACGAATTATCCTTCAATATTTGCCTGAAAGTTTAGAGTAGTTATTGCTGGATTAACTGATGCAGTATTAAATCGATGGTTTGTGTGCGTGCATTTGGCAATGGCCCTAGTGCATTGAGATAGATAACCTTTAAATTGGCATCTAAAAGCACATAGGACGGTGCACTGCTCCAATCAAGCAAGGCCCACAATGGTGACGAAATTTGAACTGCCGCACGGGGCCAATTGGCTCCTTCAAAGGCCTTTTGATCTGCGAGTGTCCATGCTATATCAGTTGGGTACAAACTAATTACTTGTACCTTGTCTTTGTAGCGTTCTGCTAAACGCTTCAGAGCAATCATTTCGGCGATGCATTTTTGATTGCCGGGAATATAATGATGTAAATAAATAAATTGATCATTTTGTACCCTCAGCCCTAAGTCTTCAACAAGTAAAGATTTATCTAAAATTTGCCCTGCGGTCAAACTACTGTTTTGTTCTATAAGTGCTCTAGTGGCTTCTTTTAATTGAAGTTGCTGTGCATTCTCTTTTAAAAAGTATAGCATTTCTAGGGTCTGTAATTTTGAAATGCGTCCATTTTGTTCGTGTTCCAAAATTTGTTGGACGGCAACAAATTCTGCCCATGCCTGATTGTATACAAAGGGATCGCCTAAAAGCGCCTCTATGAGGGCCTTGGTATTGGTGGTTAGAAATGATCTATCAATTTGCTGACGAAGCGCCTGGCTTACCTGACCATCGTAGGCTTGGTAAAATAATTGGGCATACTCTAAGAGCTTGGGGTGCTTGTAATCGATGCTGTCGGTCTGTAAATAGAATTCGAATTTATCCTCTTTTGTAGGTCCTCCAACAACAGAAAAATTGTCAATAGTAAGGCCAATGCTATATTTGATGTAATTCGTTAAGAATGACTCATCTTGCTGGCCATAAATGGCTGCAGCTTGAGCTTTGAATTCTCTTATTTTAATGATGAATTCGTTACTACGGATATCCTTCAATTGATAAATATCCGCCAGATAATTATCCATCCAGGCTTCGAATCCTAAAATTTGGTAATTGATATCTGTACTATCAAGCTTGTAGAATAAAAGCTCTACTTCTTGTTGGTCTTCGATGTAGGTGTTTTCTTGTTCTAATTGTGGAAGTTCAATGAGGTACCTAGTCTTGGGTTGCACGTAAAAAATACCACAGTTATTTTGGTCGCAAATTTGAAGTGTTGTGATTTCATTGATGTCGAGTAAGGCTTTAAAAATCCCCATTGAATCGGGAGTAACCGATCTTAAAGGTTTTTTTTCTTTGCTTAAGTGATTGGGTATTTCATATATATCAAGGGAGGGGCTTTGCCAAAAAGACAGGCCTAGAATTTCAACTTGCGCTAAAAAACTACCAGGTAGAAGAAAAAGAAATGAAAATAAGGCTGATTTCACTGATATTAAACGAGTAAATCTGGATTAGTTACAAAAGAGCTGATATCAGCTCCGTTTTGATACATCTCCCTGATGATGCTTGAATTGAGGGCACTGTGTTCTAAGGCTGTTAAAAAAAATACAGTTTCAATACCGGAAATGGCTCGATTCATGTGGCCGATACTTTTTTCATATTCAAAATCCTTGGTGTCTCTAAGGCCTCTGACTATGTGTGTACATTCCATTTCTTTGCAAAAAGCAACAGTTAGCTTTTGAAAGGTGGTCACTTTGATGCGTGCTTCATGGTTGTAAAGTGCAGAAAGGTGAGCCAATTTTTTATCAATTGTAAACAAACCGGTTTTTTTTGAATTGATTCCAATTCCAATCACCACCTCATCAAATAATTCGAGTGCTTGCACTACGATTGCCTCATGGCCTTTTGTAAAAGGATCAAAACTTCCCGGAAATAGACAACGTTTCATGCTTTGTGCTTAAAAAAACTAAAATACACATTTCCAAAGTTTCGGCAAGAATCGAATTGAGGTAGGGAGGTGAAATCATGTTGCTTGCCATGCTCAATGATCAATAAACCATCAGGACGAAGAAGGGCCTTTGAAAAGATGGTTTCAATAAGTTCTTGATGAAACTTTAGGTGAAATGGGGGGTCGGCAAAAATGAGGTCGTATTGAACTTGCTTGGCATTGCGGCAATAAATCACGCAATCCGATTTATATACTTGCATTTGAGAAGCAATGCCCAGCGTTTGTACATTTTGTTTTAAATATTGTACACATCTTGGGTGGCTATCAATGGCCAGTAAATTTTCTGCACCTCGACTCACAAACTCAAAGGAAATATTACCCGTTCCTGCACATAAGTCCAAAACATGTAGGCCATCGAAGTCGATGAGGTGATCTAAAATATTGAACAAGCCTTCTTTTGCAAAATCTGTAGTGGGTCTTGAAGGAAATCCCGGGGGTGTGGCAAAGCGTTTGCCTTTAAGTACTCCTCTTATAATGCGCACAAGATTTGATTTTGGTATGAGGTGCTCGGTTGAAAATTGATTTGATAATGTTCAAAGTCTTTGAACTGTTGGAGTTGATTTAAAAAAAGTTGGTCGTCAAAATTACCTGTCGCATCAAAGAGATGCAGCGAAACCGGAGCCACAAGCTGTAATTTTTGTTGTTGCGCCAAAAGAAAATACAATATATCTGTCTGCTGCTGATAGGAATTGGCCGAGGCATTTAGCATGCGGCCATCCTGGTTGGCAATCATCACAAATTGTTCTTCTTCGATGCATATAGTCACCTGACTGGTATGAATAAGTGCAGTGTTATATTTGATTAAACGAGCCACAGTATGAGTTACTGTTGGATGCTGTAGCTCATATTTTGCGTAGTCATAGAGCCAAACTGGAATGCTGTAAATCAATGCTATTCCTTCTTTTTCGAGCAGTTGATAAGTTAGCCTACGATCATTTGCTGCTGTACCCAAGTTGAGTTGGTAATAGGATGCAATGTGTTGAGCATCAAACAAGGCCATTGGAAAAAGCGTGAAATCCGAACCAAACCACATGATTTCATTAATTGTGTAGTTCGATAACAACTCCTTGATTGCTGAGGAAATATGATCTTTTGCAAAGGGTTTATTCAAATCAATGGGTAAGCGCTGCAGCAGAGGATGATTTGAACCTGTCTCAAAAAGTTGTAATCGAGATTCTGAAAATTGAAGTACAAGTTGCTTCATGGATTGTTTATAAGTCTTGAGGTCTTTGCCTTAGTTACAAAGCTACAATTTTTAATTTTGTTTGGCACTTATACACTCATGTCAGATAAGCCAATTCAATATACCACAGACCAACAAAAAGCCTTTGAACAATTTTTATTGTTTTTAAGGGCCCAAAGTCTACGAAAGTTATGGATTCTTACTGGTTTTGCAGGAACTGGAAAATCTACGCTTATTGCCCATCTAGTGAAGCAAATGCATCAAGAAAAGCTGAATTTCAGATTGCTAGCACCTACTGGAAGAGCGGCCAAAGTCTTATCTAATTATGCCGGTTTTAGTGCAAGCACCATTCATCGTCATATCTACTTCTCTAACGGTGAGCTCAGTACCCAACAACTGAAGTTGGCCAAAAATTTACATAAAAACACGGTGTTTTTTATCGATGAAGCATCAATGCTTTCAAGTGCCAGCGCTTTTGAGGCAAATAACTTATTAGAAGATTTGCTGAACTATGTTTACAATGGGGAGAATTGCCACCTTGTTTTTATTGGTGACCCAGGTCAGTTACCGCCTGTTGGTCAAGAAGATAGCATTGCATTGCATCCAAAAAAAATGCTTCTTGCCTATGATTCCTTGACGATTTGGCACAGCCATCTCAATGAGGTTGTACGTATAAAGGCTGGATCAACCATTCTAGAAACTGTTACTCAATTAAGATGTATGGAGCACTTTATGCTGCCCATATTCAAGAATCTTTCTGTGCAGAAGCAGGGGAATGTCCACCGAATTCATGGAGGAGAATTTCAAGAATTTCTAGAACAATCCATTGCCGAAGTTGGGGCGGATGAGTCTATGCTGCTCACACTTTCGAACAAACGCGCCAATCAATGGAATCTTCAAATTCGAAATCGGCTATTTTACCGAGAGGAAATCTTTGAAAAAGGAGATGTACTAATGGTTGTGAAGAATAATTACCATTGGTTGGATCCTAGTTCAAAAATGGGATTCATAGCCAATGGAGAAATTGCTCGTATTGAGCGCGTGCGAAAGTTTGAGGCTTGCTATGGTTTTGAATTTGCATTGTTAGATTTATCTTTTGTGGATTACCCAGAACAAGGCACCCTGAGTTGTTTGGTACATGTGCAAAGTTTGCTCGAAGAGGGTCCGAATTTACCAAGAGAGGTACTCAAAAAGTTGTTTTACAATATTGAAGCTGAGCACTGGGATATCAAGAACAAGCAAAAGCGCTACCGTGAGGTAATAAAGAGCCCTTATTTCAATGCCCTTCAAGTGAAATATGCACACGCAGTAACGGTCCATAAAGCGCAAGGTGGTCAGTGGGCGCATGTTTATGTTGATTATGGCTACTTGCCACAAGACCGGCGCGATCAATCTTACTTAAGATGGTTATATACAGCGCTTACAAGAGCCAGCGAACAGCTTTACTTACTTAACTTTCCAGAAGAATTTTTTGAAAATTAGCAGGACCAAAGATCCATTGCACGCTTTTGATTTGCAAGGCATTGATCCATTTTTACAACCTTATGGATGACATAAAAATTTCTATCCACCTCAGGTAAAAATCTTTCAAGAAAACGACCATTTCTCTCGATGAGTACGGATTTGTTTTGGTTTTCAAAAAATGACAATAGTTGATCAAGAGAAGGATTGGCAGCTTGCATATTGACCCCTAAAATAAGATCCCCAAGAGCAAGGCCGGCGGTATCTGCCACAGACCCAGGATAAATGGCGTTGATTTGCCAAGTTTTGCCCACTTGTGTTACTTTTGCTCCAATTCTAGCTTCCGTATAACTAGTACTAGGGTTTTGATCAAGTACCAAGCCAAAATAGTCTAAGGCTTCTTGCAGCAGAGATTCGTATGCTTGTGTACCAAAAATATAATCCTTGAATAGTATGTCAAAAGACTCACCACTTATGTTCTCAAGTGCGTTTTGATAGTCCTTCAAGTCATAGCCACTCTCTGAAATTCTGTGGTCAAAATAGAGGGTTTTGATGACATGTTCTAAACCGAATTTGTTATTGGTTGCTCGTCGTATGCGAAAATCAGTATAAAAAGCCAATAAGCAACCTTCTGTATAAATCGACACCTTTCTTCCTGGAGCACCAGCCACATAACCATCGAGCCAAGTATCTAAAGAAGCGGAGGCTACACTCATATTGAAGCGTGCGGGATTGTCAAAATGTTTTTGAATTTGCTTACTGAATTCTCTTAGGTAGGCTTCAAGGCTGAAAACACCACTTTTTAACAGGTATAAATCACCCATATAAGTCGTGATTCCTTCATAGATGAGTCCTGAGGGTGAATAATTTTCTTTTTTGAAATCATAGGGTTGCATCTCTCTTGGACGTAATGATTTGACATTCCAAGCGTGGTAAAGTTCGTGTGAACAAACCCCTAATAATTCAGAATAAAGTCCATTAAAAAGGTCATAAGATGGCCCAAGGGCAATGACCGTACTATCGAGGTGTTCAACGCCATGATAGGCTGCATGGGGTAGAGATTGAATTAAAAATGTGTATTCTTCGCTCGGGAATTCACCAAAGTCTTGAATTTGTCTTTTAGTGAATCGTTCAAAATCAGTCAGGACACGATCCCAAGGGATCATTTGCTGTTGGTTAAAACAAATGTGAAACTTTATTCCATCAACCTCATAGCTTTTACGCTCAATCTCAGCACTACAGATAAAAGGGCTGTCAGCAAGTCGGTCAAAATTTGATACAACACAGCTATTGTCATCGTCAAATTTTAATGCCGAAGCAAGTTCCCAATTTTTAGGGATATGTAGTGTAATGCTGTAGGGTTGATCGATTTGTTGGGCGTCGTAAAAAAAACAGTTCACCGGATTGACATATAACTGAGAAGGGTCAAGGTATGTGGAGCCTGCATTTAATTCGGCAGCATAGTAGCTGTATTGTATGGTAATTTGAGTGTTGCCTTCTGTTAAAATTTGCCAGCTGTCCTTGGAAGTCTTTTCGAAATTCAAAGGTTTGTTGGTTGCGCCAAAAGCCTTAAAACCTTTGATATTTTTAGCAAAATTGCCAATTTCATAGCGTCCGGGTCTCCAACTTGAAAGTTCTAATTGCAAAAAATCAGCGCCTTGTAAAGGCGTAAAGATGGCTTTGAATTGAATGTATCGCTGATGCGCTTGTTCACAAAAGACTTGATAGGCAATCATAGTTTTTAGGCGTAGAGTTCAGCTTGTAATTGCGCAATTTTATCGTCGGCAAGATAGTCATCATAGGGCATCATTTTATCAATGATACCTTTTGGAGTTAATTCAATGATGCGATTAGCCACGGTGCTAACCAATTCGTGGTCATGAGAGGTGAAAAGTAAGGTTCCTTGAAACTCTTGCATGGCATTATTGAGCGCAGTAATAGATTCTAGGTCTAGGTGGTTGGTAGGTTCATCCATGAGCAATAAATTGGCTTTAGCGAGCATCATTTTTGAAAGCATGCAACGTACTTTTTCACCACCTGAAAGAACTGTGGCCATTTTCATGGCCTCTTCACCTGTAAACAACATTCGACCTAAAAAGGTACGTAAATAAACTTCCTCGCGCTCTTCATCAGTTTGTGCATACTGACGTAGCCAATCAATCAAACTCAGTTTAGCTTCAAAGTAATGATGGTTGTCGTTCGGTAAATAGGCAGTGGTGATGGTTGTACCGAAAGTAAAGCTGCCAGTTTCTGGTTTTACTTCACCAGATAGAATTTCAAAGAAATTGGTAAGTGCCACAGAATCTCTGGAAATAAAAGCGATTTTATCTCCTTTATTCACTGTAAGATGGAGGTCTTTGAAAAGCTTTTTACCTTCTTGGCTTTTGCTCAAGTTTTCGATGCTTAAAATTTGATTGCCTGCGTCGCGGTCTTGATGAAAAGTAATGCCCGGATAGCGCCTCGACGAAGGCTTGATTTCTTCTAGATCTAGGTTGTCGAGCATTTTTCTGCGCGATGTAGCTTGTTTAGATTTTGCAGCATTGGCCGAAAAACGAGAAATAAACTCCATGAGTTCTTTTTTCTTTTCTTCAGCTTTTTTGTTTTTATCAGCGCGTTGGCGTGCAGCTAATTGTGAGGACTGGTACCAAAAAGTATAGTTACCGGTAAATAGATTGAGCTTGCTAAAATCAATATCACAGATATGAGTACAGACCGTATCTAGGAAGTGACGGTCGTGCGATACAACGATTACTGTGTTGCGAAAATCGAGTAAAAAATCTTCTAACCAAGCAATGGTCTTTAGATCGAGGTCATTGGTGGGCTCATCAAGTATAAGCACATCCGGATTCCCAAACAGGGCTTGGGCAAGCAAAACACGAACTTTGAGATCATTGGAAAGATCTTCCATCAATAAGTAATGCTTAGACTCATCTATACCTAAATTGCTTAGTAGTGTGGCTGCATCAGTTTCTGCATTCCAACCTTCTAAATCTGCAAATTCACCTTCGAGTTCTGCCGTTTTCATGCCATCCTCATCTGAAAAATCTTCTTTGGCATAAAGGGCGTCTTTTTCAACCATAATTTCATAGAGTCGTTTGTGACCCATGATTACAGTTTGTAAAACCTGTATTTGATCAAACTCAAAGTGGTTTTGCTTCAAGACAGCCATGCGTTTACCTGGCTCAAGTTCAACTCGGCCTGTGGTCGGGTCTTGATCACCGGTAAGAATTTTTAAAAACGTTGATTTCCCGGCTCCGTTGGCACCAATGACACCATAACAATTGCCATTAACAAACTTAACGTTGACTTCGTCGAATAGAATGCGTTTGCCGAATTGAAGGGAAAGGTTGCTTACCGATAACATATTGATTTATTTTTGCGCAAAGATAGGCAAAAGAAATCAGCTATTGGAACAAGTGTATACAAAGGCGGGAGGGAAGTTCATAACCGTATAATCGATACTCACCTTGGGAAAAAATGCACTGTATAATTTTCGTAAACCACGTGAATACTGAAATTGGATCAATTTCCCATCTTCGTTTAAATTTCGCTGAATCTCTGTTAAAATATCATTTCGTAAGTTAACTGGAAAATTTGAAAGGGGCAGCGATGAAAGAATGTAATCTGCTTTAGGCAATTTTAGCTGCTTTAAGGCTAAGCCAATATCAGCTGCTGAGCCGTGAATAATGTGTAGATTGGCAGCAGTTAGTTGATGATTTAAATTTTGATAAAAGGCCTCATTGAGTTCAATGACAACAAGTTGGGTACTTGGGTGCATTTGTTTGATGAGTTCCTTTGTAAATACACCCGTTCCAGGTCCTAATTCAACAATCACTTTAGCTTTATTGAAGGCAATAGGTTGAAGCATTTTTCGACTCAAAAAACGCGAACTCGGCACAATAGACCCAACCATTCGGTTGGATTTAAAAAATTCTTTTAAGAATGAACCTCTTGACATTAGTGTTGTGCTAAAGTCGCATGAGCACCACGTATCACCCCAAGAATCCGACCTTGAAGCTCTTGGTTTTTAAATGGACTAAAGCGCCACTGCTCAGGTCGCATATTTGGTTGATATGCCAAAGTGGTATCAAATATCGTTAATTCGGCCATGTGGCCTATCTCAATGACATTGGACTCAATACCAAGTATTTTGCGAGGCCCTGTATGTAGTAAAGGTAAAAAATGGTTTAAGGCCTCCGGCTTTTGAGTCAATAGTGCGGAAAAAACCGTTTCAAGTTGTGGTGCGCCAAAAGCTGCTAAATCAAATTCGAGCTCTTTTTCTTCTGTGTCTGCCGGTCTGTGATCACTTACAATGGCATCCAATGTACCGTCTAAGATACCTTCCCAAAGCACCTCTCGATCGGTGGCTGTTCTTAACACTGGGAGCACTTTTTTATGTGTGTCAAAGCCGAGCATATCCTCTTCGGTAAAAATCAAATTCATCAGATGAACATCGCAAGTAAGGTCAAGGCCTTCTTGCTTAGCGCGTCGAACTAGATTTAACCCCTCAGCAGTGCTGATTCCAGAGAGGTGCATACTGCCTTTGGTATACGCTAAAAGACGAATGTTGCGTTCAATTTCAATGATTTCTGATAGGTGAGGATCTGCTTTCAATCCAGTTTTGGTTGAGGCCATTCCTTCGTTAACCTGCGCTTTATCCGTAAGCGACGCATTGCGTGAAAGTAGCGCAACACGGCCACCAAAATCTTTGGTATAGAGCAAAGCACGTTGCACCAATCCAGCATTTGAACTGTGGGTGTCATCTGTAAAAAGTCTAGCGCCATGTTCAAAAAGTTCATACATTTCCGCCAGCGCTTTGCCTTCGAGGTTTTTGGATAGTGCGCCATTCACCCCTATGGCTGTGGTATGGTTGTTACCTTGAGATTGGATATAAGTAAGCACCGCCTTGTTATCACAAACTGGTTGTGTATTAGGTTGCACATAAATACGGCTATAACCACCAGCGCTTGCTGCGTCTAATCCGCTGCTAACTGTTTCTTTGTGCTCAAAACCTGGATCGCAAAAATCTGCTTTCAGATCAATGAATCCTGGCGATACGCTGAGTGCTGAGGAGTTGATCACTATGGCATCGGGGGCCGTTTCTAATTTACCAATTGCTGTAATGACGCCATTATCTACGAGGATATCTTGTTGTTGAAGATGCCAACTTGATTGTGGGTCAAGGATTTGAACGTTTTTGAGTTGAATTTTCATTTCCACCATTTTAACAATGCGAGTTCTGCCAATAAAAAGAGCAGTGCAAAGATGAGTAAAATGCGCCAATAGGTGCTGCGAGGGGTAAGTTCTATATTTTGCAAACTTTGACCTTCGTTTACCTGGTTAAAGGTACAATTTTTTATACCGTTGTTTTCAAATCTTTCTAATAAATTGCTTGGTGAAATGGCACTTAAATCTGATTCTGTACGGTTGTAATTGAGTGCTAATTTTGCCAAGAGTGCATCGCCGCGTAAATCGTAGTGATTGGCTTTCAATTTTTCCAATGCAGCAATCCCGCCAATTTGTATGCGCAATAAGTTTTGCATGCTTTGGTGTTGCACGATAAATTCTGTTTGTGGTGATTTTAACATAAGGGGAGTTTCTTGATCGAATGCAGCCCTTACTTTTATTTGAACGTCTTTTCCCAAGATAGCATATTCTGGGAAGTGTTTGCTTGCATATTCTGCGCAGCGTAGCAAAAGCGTTGGAAATAAACTCTGATTGGTCATGCTCCCAAAATCAGCTTGTAGGGCAGCGGTAAATAAAAATGCATTGGCCTGAGTTCTTAAAAAAAGTGCTTGCCCTGAGCGAAGTAAAAGCAATGGGATTGCGCCGCTTTGAATTTGATCAATGACCGAGTAACTCTTCTTGAGTAAAGGAATATTTAATCGGTCTTGCTTTTTTTCAAATACTCCTGAAAAAAAGGGATCCTTGTCGATGATATGTTGCAAGGAAAGCCCTGCATTTTGCACCTGACCTAAGCTCGGTAAAGAAAGCCCGCTCAACAGAGGTTGATAATCATTGTATTGTATTTGATCGCCTGGGATAACCAGCACACTTTTTCCATTTTGGTTTGCTTCAACAATAGATTCGACAAGTCCGCTAGGTGGGGAATTGATCCCATTGAGCACAATCAAATCTGCTTCTTGAATCGCAGATGCATTTACATCGTCAATTGTGGAGCGCAAGATATGATATCTTGATTCAACAGAGTAGGCCTTTGCTACAGCTGGGCTCGAGCTAGATTCTTCAATTAAGAGTATTTCGGTTTTGGATGGTACTTCATAGGTGAAGTACCAAGTGTCATCGAAGTGAATTTGATGGTCATTGATCTGAGCGAGCCCCTTCACAAAACCAGAATTGATTTCGGTGTACGGAAAAGAGAGAATTCTATTGTTCCTTGTGCTAGGTTCAACAAACAGGGTGCGTTTGATTTTGCCAATTTCTATTTTGAGTTCCAGACGCTTTTTTGGGGCCTGTTCGAGCTGCTTTATTCGAACCATCAATGTTTGCTCGGTATTGTATTGATGTGTAGGTTTGGCAAACCAAATGCTATCAATATAAGTGTTTTGGAAATTTTGAGTTTTGAGCTGATAGGCATAAAAAGATTGATTTTCTCTTGTTTGCTTTGCCTTCATTAGGCATGCACTTTTTTGAAAATCAGAAATCAGAAAATGTTGGATGGCACCCAGCTTTTCATATTGGGTTTCATGTTGTTTGATGCACTGTTGTTGCCAATCTAGAATGTCATTTAAGGTGCGAGGAAGGGCATACAACTCAAGGGCATCTAGGTAACGCAATGCAGTGGCTTTATCTACAAATCGTTGTTCCTCGTGTTGCAGTTGATTGCTACAAAGCAAGATGCGTGTGTCGGGCGCTAGTTTGGTGATTATTCTCTTGGCCAATTCACGTCCTTCTGAAAACAAACTTCCTTCGGTACCAATGGCACTCATCGAAAAGGAATTATCTAGATAAATGATAGCAGCACGTTTACCGTATTGTGCAGTCGTGCTACTTTTAAGTTCAGGTTGTGCAAAGGCTAAAACTAGCGCAGTTAAAGCTAAGACTCTACTTAGCAATACAAGTAAATGCTTGAGTTTGCGGGTGCTTTGTTGTTCTTTTTCTAAGAATTGAATAAAACGAAGCGAAGAAAAATAGAGCGTTCTTCTTTTTCTAAAATGAAAAAGGTGAATGACAATTGGAATGAGTAACAAGAAAAGGAACCACAAGCGTTCAGGATGTACAAATTCCATATGTAAGCAATTCTAGTCTTTTATAGCATCTAGGCGTGCCTTATATTCTTTGGCTTTTTCGATATTCCCCAACTTCATATTGGTTTTGTAGAGTATATCCAAAATTGCTTTTTCGTCGGCATTTTGAGAGGCATATTTTTCGAGTGGAACCAATGCTTCTTTGAAAAGATCCATTGCTTGGGCTTCTAATTGGGCAGCTTTAGGATCTTTGTAATCGAGCTCTACTGATGCATTACGCTTCTCAACCGCTAAGTTGTAAAGGTGTGCTCCAAGTTGATAAAGGGCTTCGTTGTAGTTAGGGTCAATTTCTAAAGCTTTCTGAAGAGCAGCTGTGGCCTTATCATTTTCTTTTTTATCCATATAACTTGTTCCAAGAACATAATAGAGTTGCTTGTTATTGGGGTCTAAGGCTAGCGCTTTTTTAAGGCATGCTTCGGTAGCTGCTACATCTCCTTTTTGAAGATTGATATTGACCATGCTGATCAAGATGTCAATGTTTTGTGGCATTGCCTCAGCGATGGTGTTCGCAAATGTCAAAGCCTCATCATATTTTTTAACAGCCAGGTAATCTTCAACAGCGTAATTGGCAGCAAGGGAAGTATTGATTTCTGCGTCCTTGAATGTTTCGCCTAGGAAGGTTTTTATTTCATAAGCCGCTAAAAATGCCTTGGCAGCATCTTCGTACTTTTTATTATTGTAGGCCAAAATTCCAATGTTAAAAACAAAGTCTACCTTCGCATTGATGAAATTCTCGGCGTCAGCTTTAAAAGTTTTTTTTGGATCATTGCGCACTTTGTCAAAAGAGGCAATAACCGATTCTTTGTATAATGCCAATGCTGCAAGGTCTGGGCTGCCGTTGTTCTGAGCGGCCTCAAGGGTAGCTGTTTCAATGAGTGCGTAGTAAATTTGTCCTCGATAGAAATGCATTTTGAAATCTTCGGCAGTTTCGGGGTTCGCGGCTGCTAAATCAATGAAGTTTTTTGCCTCGGCAACTGTTTTCTTGTTTGCGGCAAGTTCACCAGTAGGGTCATACTTACGCATCAAAAGAATGGCATCGGTAACGTTTTTTTTCTGACCAATGGTGCTTGTCGCCAAGAAGATGGCTAAACCTGTAATAAAAAAATGCTTATTCATAATTTTAAATTTATTCGCTTTGAGATTCATTGTTTTCAATTTCCGTGCCATTTTCGTTCTCATCAAATTCAGCATCGTCTTCATCTTCCGTTCTTGGTACGCGGGCAATGGCTGCAATTTCAGCGTTTCCTTTTAAATTGATGAGTTTAACCCCTTGAGCTGCACGGCCCATGGTTCGGATGCCATCGATATGCATACGGATAGTCACCCCAGACTTAGTGATGATCATCAGGTCATCCTCATCAAATACATTTTGAATGGAAAGTAATTTACCCGTTTTCTCAGTGATATTTAGTGTTTTAACTCCTTTGCCACCACGATTGGTAATGCGATAAACCGGTTCCTTGTCTTCTGGATCGTTTAGATAGGTGCGTTTGCCAAATCCTTTTTCAGATACTACAAGAATAGTAGAGAAAATATCTTCAACACAAATCATACCAATCACTACATCAGTAGGTGAGGTGAGGCTTACTCCCCGAACCCCAGATGCATTGCGCCCCATAGGCCTAACGGTTGCCTCATTAAATCGGATGGCCCGACCTTCACTTGTTGCCAAAACAATTTCGTTACTTCCGTTGGTTAATTTGGCCTCTAATAGTTCGTCGTTTTCTCGAATTCCTATGGCGTTGATACCATTGCTGCGTGGTCTAGAATAGGCCTCTAAAGAAGTTTTCTTAATAACCCCTTGTTTGGTACACATGACAATGAAATTATTCTCTACATATTCCTTGTCTGTAAGGTCAAGCACCTTGACGTAGGCTTTTACTTTATCGTCTTGTGGTATATTGATGAGGTTTTGGATGGCCCTTCCCTTGGAGGTTTTGTTTCCTTCTGGAATTTCGTAAACGCGCATCCAAAAACAACGGCCTTTCTCTGTAAAAATCAACAAGTAGTTGTGATTGGTCGCAACAAAAAGATGTTCAAGGAAGTCTTGATCACGGGTGGCAGACCCCTTAGATCCCATGCCACCGCGGTTTTGAACTTTGTATTCTGCAAGATTGGTGCGCTTGATGTAGCCGGCATGTGAGATCGTTACCACAACTTCTTCATCTGCAATGAGGTCTTCCATGCGCATTTCACTAGCGCTATATTCAATCGAAGAGCGGCGTTCGTCGCCATATTTCGCACGAACCTCATTGAGCTCATCTTTGATGATTTGCATACGTCTTTCCTCTTTGTCGAGGATGTCTTTGAGATCTGCTATAAGTTTCATTAACTCGTCGTACTCGGCGCGTAATTTATCTTGTTCAAGGCCAGTCAACTGTCGCAAACGCATATCTACGATCGCTCGGGTTTGAATTTCTGAAAGACCAAAACGCGTTGCTAGGCGATCGCGAGCATCGTCGGGGCTTGCTGAAGATTTGATAATCTCAATGACCTCGTCAATGTTATCAGAAGCAATAATAAGACCCTCTAAAATGTGCGCGCGTTCTTCAGCTTTGCGCAATTCAAAGCGCGTACGACGGATCACTACTTCATGACGAAACTCTACAAATTCATGAATGAGGTCGCGGACGTTGAGTAGTCTTGGACGGCCATCCACAAGACAAATATTATTGACCGAAAATGAGGTTTGTAGTTGCGTAAATTTATAAAGCTTATTGAGTACAACGTTGGCAATTGCATCGCGTTTGATTTCAAATACAATGCGCATTCCATTTCGGTCAGACTCATCTCTTAAATCAGAGATTCCCTCAATTTTTTTATCGTTGACAAGCTCAGCGATTTTTTTGATCATTTCGGCCTTATTGACCTGATAAGGAATTTCGGTGACAATAATTTGCTCGCGCCCGTTTTCTTCTTCAATTTCAGCCTTGCCTCTGATGACCACTCTACCACGACCAGTCAAGAAGGCATCTCGTACACCCTCGTATCCATAAATGATACCGCCTGTTGGGAAATCTGGAGCTTTGATGTATTGTAAGAGTTCTTCTGCTGTAATATCTCGGTTTTCAATGTAGGCAATCGTACCGTCAACAACCTCGGTAAGGTTGTGAGGGGCCATGTTTGTGGCCATACCAACGGCAATACCTGCAGCACCATTCACTAATAGATTAGGGATTTTGGTAGGTAAGACACTTGGCTCTTGAAGCGAGTCATCAAAATTGGGACGAAAATCTACAGTCTCCTTTTCTAAGTCGTCGAGCATTTCTTCGGCTATTTTGCGCAAGCGTGCCTCGGTGTATCGCATCGCAGCAGGGCTATCACCATCTACGGATCCAAAATTTCCTTGACCGTCAACTAGTGGGTAGCGCAAGGACCAGGGTTGTGCCATGCGCACCATGGTATCATATACAGAGCTATCGCCGTGTGGGTGGTATTTACCTAGGACTTCACCGACAATTCTAGCGGACTTTTTATAAGGTCTATTGGAGAAAACACCAAGATCCTGCATTCCATAGAGGACACGTCTATGCACCGGTTTGAAGCCATCGCGTACATCGGGGAGTGCTCTTGAGACAATCACAGACATCGAATAATCGATGTATGCAGATTTCATTTCATCTTCAATATTTATTTGAATGATTTTTTCGCCTTCAGCCATAATCTTGTGTTAGTCTTTACGTTATAATTTAAAGTGTTTCAAAGTTAATAAAATGACAACCTTAAGGCCTCTAATGACTTTATTTTTACTAACAAAATTCACCTATAAATTGTGAATAAAACCGAACGTTGTGCAGAGATAAAAGTTATATTTGTCAGAAGCAATATCAATTCATGGAAGCTAAATTTTCACCACGGGTAAAAGACATGATCTCTTACAGTCGAGACGAAGCCGTTCGTTTGTCGAATGAATTTGTTGGTGCTGAGCATTTACTTTTGGGTCTAATTCGACTCAATGAGGGCACGGCAGTACAAATTTTACAAGAATTTAAACTAGACATGTCCCAACTCAAAGAGGAATTAGAGCAAATTCTTTCCAAGACGGCTGTTCGAGAACTCGTGAGTCTGAATTTGCCACTGCTCAAGCAAGCAGAAAACATCATCAAACAATCATATTTGGAGGCCAAAGAATTCAAGCAAAATATCATTGGTACTGAGCACTTACTCCTAACTATTCTGCGCTACGAAGACAGCGTAGCTTGCCAAGTACTTAACAAATATGGCGTCATGTATGAAAACGCCCGAGACGAATACGAACTTATGTTACAAGATAAACAACAACCCAAATCAGAGTTTCCGGGATCCGGGCAAGAAGACAATGAAGAAAACTTAGGTCAATCTCAGAAAAAGAGTACAGATCCAAAGTCCAAGACGCCTGTGCTAGATAATTTTGGCCGAGACCTTACCAAGATGGCAGAGCTAGGCCGTCTTGACCCAATTGTGGGTCGCGAGAAAGAAATAGAGCGCGTAAGTCAGATTTTATCAAGAAGAAAGAAGAATAACCCCATATTGATTGGAGAGCCCGGCGTAGGTAAATCAGCGATTGCAGAAGGTTTGGCCCTGCGCATAGTACAGCGCAAAGTGTCTCGCATTTTATTCAACAAGCGTGTGGTATCTTTAGATCTGGCTTCCTTGGTTGCCGGCACCAAATACCGTGGTCAATTTGAAGAGCGCATGAAAGCTGTCATGCAAGAAATAGAAAAGAATCCAGACATCATTCTTTTTATCGATGAAATTCATACGATCATAGGAGCTGGCGGCGCAAGTGGTTCACTGGATGCATCCAATATGTTTAAACCGGCTTTGGCACGAGGTGAAATGCAGGCGATTGGTGCTACCACTCTTGATGAGTACAGGCAATACATTGAAAAAGATGGGGCCTTAGAACGCCGTTTTCAGAAAGTAATTATCGAGCCAACGAGCATCGATGAAACGATACAAATTCTCAATAACATCAAAGAACGTTACGAAGATCATCACAGCGTCAGATACACCGACGACGCCATTGCTGCCTGTGTGAAGCTCACAGAACGTTATATTACAGACCGCCATTTACCGGATAAAGCCATAGATGCTCTCGATGAGGTGGGTTCTAGAGTCCATATTACAAATCTCCATGTCCCCAAAGAAATAACTGATATTGAATCGCAGATTGAAGCCCTAAAGGGGCAAAAAGCCGAAGTGATTCGATCTCAACAATATGAAAAGGCCGCCGAATTGCGCGATGCCGAACGCAAATTACAAGAAGAGTTAGAAGCTGCCAAAAATAAATGGGAAGAGGAAGCCAAGAACAATAGGGTTGTAGTTACAGAAGAAAATGTGGCCGAAGTTGTTTCTATGATGAGTGGCGTTCCGGTTACTAAAATATCTGAATCTGAGCTTGGTAAATTAGTCAAGATGGCCGAAACAATCAAAGGAAAAGTGATTGGCCAAGATGACGCAGTTGCTAAAGTAGTAAGGGCAATTCAGCGCAATAGAGCCGGGCTCAAAGATCCAAATAAACCCATTGGTTCATTCTTTTTCTTGGGCCCAACTGGGGTTGGAAAAACCCAACTTGCGAAAATTTTGGCAAAGAACCTATTTGATTCCGATGATGCTTTGATTCGGGTAGATATGTCTGAGTACATGGAGAAATTTTCTATCTCTCGTTTGGTGGGGGCCCCTCCCGGATATGTAGGCTACGAAGAAGGTGGCCAGCTTACCGAAAAAGTGCGGCGCAAACCCTACGCCATTGTATTGCTCGATGAAATTGAAAAAGCACATCCTGATGTGTTCAACTTATTATTACAAGTACTCGACGACGGCCATATGACTGACGGTTTAGGAAGGAAAATTGACTTTAAAAACACGATTCTCATCATGACTTCCAATATTGGGGCCCGTCAATTGGCAGACTTCGGTACCGGAGTAGGTTTTGGTACAAAAGCACAGCAAGATGCTCAAGATCAAAATGCATTGTCTGTGGTGCAAAATGCATTGAGAAAAGCATTTTCTCCAGAATTTTTAAATCGCGTAGATGACATGATCATGTTTAAATCTCTCAGACGCGAAGACATTCATTTGATCATTGATATCGAGTTAGAAAAATTATTGTTGAGAATCGGAAATTTAGGTTACCAAGTAAGTTGTACAGATGCAGCCAAGGATTTCATTGCAGAGCGCGGATATGATGAAAAATTTGGTGCCCGCCCGCTCAAAAGGGCAATTCAAAAGTACATAGAAGATCCACTGGCTGAACATATCATTAATTCGCAACTCCAAGAAGGAGATACGATTATACTTGATTTTGAAACTGGTGCTGACGAACTCAAACTAACCATTCAAAAAGCCAAAGCCAACAAGAAAAAAGGAGAATCAAAGGCAGAATAATGCCTTAGCTTTTGAAGACAACCTCTTCATAGGGAACCCTTACACGCTTACCCCAAATTCCTGGTTCGGTTCCAAGACCAACAGCCACGACCATGTTGATTTCTGCGCGTCTAGGCAATTTAAGGTGTTTTTTAAGTCGTTTGGCGTCAAAGCCTTCTAGTGGGCAGCTGTGGAAACCCTCAGCTGCAATGGAAAGCATGAATGTTTGGGCCGCAAGTGCACAAGACTTGTGCGTAACCACCCTAACGGCTGAGGCACCTCCAGTTCGATAAAAAGGCTTGAACAAGCCTCCAAAAAAGCTCACGCTTAAACGCAATGCAGCCAAAATTCGGAGTGGGTCGTTGGCATACAAAAGTGGCATTACTTTTCCATAATATTGTTGCATCATTTTTTGTGCTTTGGTCGGCTCGCCAACAATTTCCTGATTTACCTGATCAAGATGCCAATTTTTGCGTTCTCTCCATTTGTCAGGCCTTGTGACAAACACCACCAATTCCTGAGCGGTGCGTGCGGCAGATTGACCCAAACAAAGCGCAGCAAGTTTTTGCTTTTCAGTATTTGATGATACCCAATGAAAACTCCACAATTGCATATTGCTCGAGTTAGGGGAGAGAATCGCACGTTGTAAGCTGCGCTCGATGACCTCAGCAGGGACCGCTACATCAGGGTTGAATTTGCGGTTACTGCGTCTGAAATCAATGATTTGCTGAAATTGTTCTTGAAGTTGCATATGATGTAAAGAGGAAAATTGAATCAGTCTTGTTTGATGGCCGTTACTTTAAATCCTTGGTCGCGCAGCAATGCAACCACACCTTGTGGACCAGCTAAATGACCGGCGCCGACTGCAAAAAATGTACTTTCTAGGTGCATTTGCTTATCTATAGCTGCAATCCACGTCAGATTGCGATTGTTGAGCATGAGTTCTGTAAATTCAGGATAGGATTCTGTTTCTGCATTCATCAGCACATTGAGTTTTTCAAGGTCTTCGCTGAGGTAGCATTCAACGAGCGTATCAATATTATGAAGGTTGTTCTCTAAATCGGTTTGTAACATGCCTATTTGAGTTGTCATGGGCAATTGGTCGAAGAGGCTGAGTTGAAATTCAATGGTTTCAAGACCCATCACTTTTTTGTGCTTTTTTTTGGCCATTTTATTTAATTCCATTTCATAAGAGGCCATATCCTTTAGGCTTTCTTGAATCATGATACTGGAGAAAAACATCGGTTTGAGTTTGCTGCTTCTTTCAAATTTACTTTCACTCCAACTAAGGGAATCCATACAAAATTGCTTGAGTGCTATAAATTCTTTTTCCGCCATAAAGTCCTTTAGCGTTTTTCCTTCCGGTAAGAGCACTTGTTTGGCAATGGCAATTTTTTCAGCACCAGACATATTGATATCCACTTCCATTGCCAGTGTGCTCGATGCATCAAATGCACGTTTCAAACTATTACTTAATTTAAAATCGTCATTGGGCATCATGTGAATGGTGCCAAATAAATAAGAGGGTTCCTTGAGGCCGTTGCCAGTAATTTGATAGAGTAGCTGCGCATGAAGGCTGCCTCCAAGAAGCAATAAAAGCAAAACTATTTTTTTCATATGACAAAATTACACAATCTTTATGGAGTGCAATTCAACTGCTTTTTTGACACCATTTGTCAGTCATCTACTGACACCTTGTCTCAATTCACCGCTTGGCCTATTATTTGTCTTGACATTGCTTATAAAAAATAAAAAACATGTCAGAAGAAAAAGAATTGCCTTTGGACCATCCTCAAGACGAACAACAAACCTCAGATTTATCATCAAATGAGCAAGCAGCTGATGAACTACCAAAAGAGGTGATTTCAGACACCACTGACGAGCCAGCAACAGATGAATACAAAGAAAAGTTTGTGCGTTTGTATGCAGAATTCGAAAATTACCGCCGCCGTACCAATCAAGAAAGGCTAGATTTAATCGCTTCGGCCAATGCGTCGTTATTAAAAGATTTACTCCCCGTGCTTGATGATTTTGAGAGGGCTATTTTAAATAATGAAACCTTGGAAGACAGTGCCGCACTCAAAGAAGGATTTAAATTGATCCAATCAAAGTTCAAGCAAATACTTTTGTCAAAGGGGCTCAAGGAGATGGAAGCCAAAGGCTTACAATTTGATGCTGATCTGCATGAGGCCATTGCCAATATTCCGGCCCCTGAAGAACAATTGAAAGGAAAAGTAATAGATGATGTGGAAAAGGGTTATTACCTCAATGACAAAGTGTTGCGCTTTGCAAAAGTTGTTGTTGGACAATAAAATAAACTATGAGTAACAAACGCGATTATTACGAAGTACTTGGTGTAGATAAATCTGCAGACGAGTCTCAAATCAAGAAGGCTTATCGCAAACTTGCCATCAAGTACCATCCAGATAAAAATCCGGACGATGCCTCTGCCGAGGATAAATTTAAAGAGGCGGCCGAAGCATATGAAGTACTGAGCAACCCTGAAAAAAAGGCCCAATACGATCGTTTTGGCCATGCAGGAATGGGCGGAGCTGGAGGTTTTGGTGGCGGCGGCATGAACATGGACGACATCTTTTCCCAATTTGGTGATATTTTTGGTGGCGCCTTTGGCGGTTCGTTTGGCGGTAGTCGTGGTGGTTCACGGGTGGTGAAAGGCACAAATTTGCGTGTCAAAATGAAGCTTACTCTCGACGAGATAGCCACTGGAGTCAAGAAAAAAATTAAAGTAAATAAGCTTGTTCAGGCCGAAGGCGTAACTTATAAAAATTGCCCGACTTGTCAAGGAACAGGCAGAATAACTCGTGTTGCTCAAACATTTTTAGGTGCAATGCAAACACAGTCTGCTTGTCATGTGTGTCAAGGTGCAGGAAAAAGCATCGACAAAAAACCTGCAGATGCAGATGCTCAAGGTCTTAAAAGACAAGAAGAAATCATTGAGATTGACATCCCTGCTGGTGTTGAAGACGGTATGCAATTGAGTGTGCGTGGTAAGGGAAATGCCGGCCCTTTCAATGGTGCACCCGGCGATTTAATCGTTGTAATTGAAGAAGTTGCGCACGAGGAGATTCGCAGAGATGCTGAGAATTTGCATTACGATGCATTCTTACATATTTCAGATGCAGCACTTGGAGCCTCTATTGAAGTACCAACAATAGGCGGAAAGGTAAAGATTAAGGTTGATCCTGGGACCCAAAGTGGGAAGGTGCTCCGTTTAAGAGGAAAGGGCTTACCAAGCGTTCAACGTTATGGAACCGGAGACTTTTTTGTTCACTTGCATGTATATACACCTACTACGGTAAGTAAAGAAGAACGCGAAATACTTGAAAAATTAAAACAATCAGATAACTTTGACCCATACAAGGCGCAAAAAGACAAAGGTTTCTTTAGCCGTATGCGCGATATGTTTAATTGATGCAATTTTTAAAACTAGCTCATAGCGGAAACAATTCACTTCGGCTCTATTTAGGTGGTTTCGCACTGATCATATTGTCTTATATCATCGGTAGTTTACCGCTTGTTATAGATGCTATGCGTCTCTATCCAAATTTGAATCCGGATCTTGATGATCCAATTTTCATTGAAAATTATGGATCTACTCGTTTATTGGCCGGAATGTTATACCCGTTTGTATTGGTTTTCATTGCACTAGTACTTTATTTGTACTTTGCCCATCAACGAACCCTGCGCTCTATGTTTTCGGCTGCAGCCACATTTCGATGGAATTATTTCTTTGGATTTGCCTTTGTGCTCTTGCTTTTTATTATTTCCCTAACACTGCTAGAGCTATATATTACTCAAGATTTCAATCGTATCGCTTGGAATTTTGAATCCAAAGACTTCTGGATCCTACTTACTGTTTCAATTTTTTTAGTACCGTTTCAAATTGCTGCTGAAGAACTCGTTTTCAGGGTTTACATATTGCAGGGCTTATACTTACGAACCAAAAATGCATGGTTGAGTATATTCCTTAGTGCACTTATGTTTGCAGTCTTGCACATCGAAAATCCAGAAATAGAAAGTTTGGGCTTTGGATTGCTATTGTACTATTTCATGGCCGGATTTTTTTTGTCAGTTATCTCTATCAAAAGTAGCGGACTTGAATTGGCCTTGGCCTTTCATCTGATCAATAATCTTTTTGGTATTGTACTTTTTAGTAGTGATTGGCAGGTTTTTCACACCGATGCATTATTTTTAGACCACCGACCACCGAGCTCCTTGATACTTACCCTAGGAACGGGTTTGTTTAGCTTTTTATTTCTTTATTTTATTTTGGCCAAAAAATTGGGTTGGAAACTTTTCAATCTGCAAGATTAGCACTTATTTTTCTTAGCTTTAGGGCATGATTCAGATCACCGAAGTGAGTAAGTCGTATCAGCGCAAGATAGTCCTCGATGCAGTTTCAATGCATGTTGATCACGGTCAGATTTTCGGCTTGCTTGGCCCTAATGGAGCGGGTAAAACTACGCTCATACGCATACTCAATCAAATGCTCGAGGCTGATTTTGGCCAAATATTATTTGACGGTCAGTCAATGAATAATGCTCATCTTCAATACATCGGTTATTTGCCAGAGGAAAGAGGATTATATAAAACCATGACCGTTTGGTCTCACTTGCTCTTTTTGGCTCAATTAAGAGGGATGAGTAAGGCAAGCGCTTCAGCCAATGTGCATGAATGGTTGGCTCATTTTCAAATTCAAGACTGGGCTCAAAAGCGCATAGCTACACTTTCTAAGGGAATGGCTCAAAAAGTGCAATTCATTGCAGCGCTCGTTCATAGACCAAAACTCCTAATTTTAGATGAGCCGCTCTCAGGATTTGACCCGCTTAATGTGGAGCTTATACTCAATGAAATCAAGTCACTTAAAGCACAAGGTACAACCATTATCTTATCTACTCACAACATGAAAAGTGTTGATGAAGTTTGTGACCAAGCAGCGCTATTACACAAGGGGCAGATTTTAGTTCAAGACTCTATTCAGAACTTCAAAACCAAACACAGCAAAGGCTATATTTCTGTTCGTTTTAAAGGGAATATGCTCAGTTTTGCTAACGCGCTTTGGACAGACTTTACTTTACTCCACCAAAGTGAGGTGGAGGATGGTGTTTTTGAGTGTACACTTCAAATGAGGGGCCAAAGCAATATCAATGTACTGATGGCAAGCTTGTTGGATAAAGTTGAGGTACAACACCTTTCAGAGGTATTGCCGTCGATGCAGGAAGTTTTTATCGATTTGATCAATCAAAAAGAGCCACAAGATGCATAAATTAATGTTGCTAACTCAAAGAGAAATCATAGAACGCTTCAATCAGAAGGGATTTTGGTATATGCTTTTTTTTGGGCCTTTGGTGGTATTGCTATTGCTTGTAGTACTTTTAAAAGCTGCCGATCAAGGCAAGCAAGAAATCAAAGTGCTGATTGCAGATCCTGGTCAAATAATGGCGCATCGATTAATGGCACAAGAAGAAAAAAACTTACACTATTTTTTCATAGATGATTACCTCGAACTCACTGAATTTCAAATAGGAAAAGCATATCAGGAATTTGACGTATTACTTGAGCTCAATGAGAAAGTCCTTAATAATAAAAAGTGCTTTGTATTTTACCGAGAACAACTTGGTCTAGATGCACGCATGCAATTAAAGTTTCAGGTGGAAAGGCGTCTTGAAGAGTTGATTGCGGCTCAGCATTCGAAATTGACCCAACAAGAGTTCAGTCAAATCAAGCAAGGTATAATTTTTGATTTCAGGGACTTACGAGACCCTAAAAATGAGTCGAAGGAAGCAAATGCCTGGGTGGGTTTTGTCCTCGGCACCTTTGTTCTTTTCTTCGTCGGACTCTACGGCATGACTATATTTCGAGCCACAATCCGTGAAAAAAGCAATCGAATTGTCGAAGTATTGTTGGCAAGCGTTCGTCCTGGGCAGCTGATGCTGAGTAAAATCATTGGTATTGGATTGGTGGCATTGGTTCAAATTATTGGATGGGCTTTGCTTTTGGGAATAGGCTTTACGGTACTGCAACAAACAATTTTTCTTGACATATTTGACCCCAGTAATTGGGGTGGTGGAGGGCCGCAAAGATTGAATCCACTTTCAGCATTGGTTTTTGAGCAATTAAATTTCCCTTTCTTGCTCATTCATTTTATTTTATTCTTTCTGGCTAGCTTCTTATTCTTTGGTGCCCTTTTTTCGGTTTTAGGAGCCCGAAGCAATGCCGATGCCGATGGCCAACAATTTCTATTTCCATTACTTATTTTGGTGGCCTTTGGTGTTTTTTCAGGAGTTTATGGGGTGTACTACCCAGAAACTACCCTTACAGAAGTGCTGAGTTATTTGCCTTTTAGTGCACCAGTTTTAGCCTTTATTTCTTTGGTTAAAGGGGTGGGCATAGCGGGTTACACCACGATCTTGTTGAGTTTATTGATTTTAATAGTGAGTGCATTTATCCTACTGAGCTTGGCTTCAAATTGGTATAGAAAAACTATTTTGAGATTCTAATATGCGCAAGGCCGTTATAGATTTAGGCACCAATACATTTAATCTGCTCATTGCAGATATCCATACTCAACAAATACTTTTTCAAACTAAAGAAGGTGTTGCGCTAGGAATGGGGGGGATCAATAAAGGTATCTTGAGCTCCGAGGCCATGGATCGCGCTTTTGATACTTTGAGCGCATTTTATGACATTTGTCAAGAATGGCAGGTACAAGAAATACACGCCATCGGGACGTCAGCGCTGCGCGACGCCTCAAATGCAGAAATCTTACTACAAAGAGTACAGAAGGCTTTTGGTTTACAAATTCAAATTATTTCTGGTCTTCAAGAAGCACAACTGATTTACGGTGGTGTCAAACAAACGCATCATTTTAATAAAGCGGCTTTAATTATGGACATTGGAGGTGGGTCTACAGAATTTATCGCTGCAGACAATTCGGGGCCTTATATTTCACATTCTTTCAATATTGGTGTGTCGAGATTATTTCAATTATTTGATTTTGAAGATCCATTATCGAGCGCTGATATTTCAAAAGTTGAAACTTTTTTGGCAAAAGAGTGTGGTGCATTTTTTAAACAGCAATTGCCTCGGGTTTTAATTGGAGCCTCGGGTAGTTTTGAGACCTTTTTTGAGTTATTGAATCAAAAGCCGTTTGCGAGTTCTCAAATAGCAATTGAAGTATCAAGAATAGATTTTGAGCACATGTTGAATGCCGTGATTGCCTCGACACAACATGAGCGAGATGCCAATCCTCATATCATCAGTATACGTAAAAAAATGGCGCCATTGGCTGCAATTAAAACGCGATGGGTGCTTAGTCAAACTCAAATAGATCAAATTTATATTTCACCATATTCACTTAAAGAAGGAGTTTTGTTTTCATGAAAAGAAGTTTTTTGTTTGCCGCATGTATGCTATTGGCTACTTCAACATTGCTAGCACAAGCTAAGTTTGATGTCATACATTATGGGCTAGCAATGTCCTTCGACTTTAAAAAAGGAAAATTGTATCTAGAAGAGTTGATTACCTTAGAACGTCTAGATAACGGCAAACAGATTGCACTCGATTTAATTACCAAAGACAATGACGGCTATGGAATGGAAGTAATTTCGGTCAAATACATGAAAGATCCCATACCTTGGCATCAAGATTCAAGCCATTTATACATAGATATCTCAACAATTACAGAATACAAAGAAATGAGTTTTCTCATTGAGCTCCGGGGCATACCAAAGGACGGGCTCATCATTGGAAATAATAAATACAATGACCCTACCATTTTTGCAGATAATTGGCCCGATCGCGCAAAAAATTGGTATGCATGCCACGATCATCCTTCAGATAAAGCCATGTATTCTTTTGATGTTTTTGTTCCGAAGGATTTTGAGGTGGTGGCCAACGGCCGACTGTCCTATGACACGCCAATTCAAAAAGGCAAAAACAAATGGTGGAGCTATGTAATTCTTGAACCAATTGCTACGAAGGTGGCCGTAGTTGGAATTGCAGATTTTCTAGTGAAAGAAATTGCAAAAATTGATGATATGACGATCAGCGCAGCTGTCTACCCTCAGGATTCAACAGTTGCCATAGCTTCATTTAGTTGTGCAGCAGATATAGTGACATATTATTCCAATAAAATTGGGCCCTATCCGTATTTAGATTTAATGAATGTGCAATCCACAACCCGATATGGGGGGATGGAAAACGCGGGTTGTATCTTTTATGACGAACAGGCCCTAAACAATGACAAACGCAGCACACATTTAGTAGCACATGAAATTGCACATCAATGGTTTGGAAATTGTGTTACTGAAGCGGATTGGCCACATTTGTGGTTGAGTGAAGGGTTTGCTACTTATTTAACCAATCTTTATATTGAAAAATCAGAGGGTGATTTAGCATTCAAAGCACAATTAGCACAAGACAGAAATAAAGTGCTGCGGTTTTACAAGCAATTTAAAAAACCCCTCGTGGATACCATAACCACAGACCTCAATGCACTTCTCAATCCAAACGCATATCAAAAAGGTGCTTGGATATTGCATATGACACGGCTACAAATGGGCGAGGAGGCATTTTTTAATGGCTTGCAAGCATATTTCAATACCTATCAACATGGCAATGCTAGTACGCAAGATTTTTGTAAAGTGATGTTGGCCCAAGTAGAAGGAGATTTTAAAATAGACCTCCGATTGTTCTTTGATCAATGGCTGTATCAATCAGGGCATCCAATTATAGCTGCAAATTTTCGTGAAAATCAAGGCCAAGTATTTTTTGATGTCGAGCAAGTTCAAGAAGCTTTCTTTGTCTTCCCTTTGTTGGTTTCGATTTATCAAAATGGTCAACTCGTTGTGCAGAAAAATCTGATCATCAATGATCGGAACGCGAGTTTTTTGTTGCCAGAACTTTCTTCAATTGAGAATTGCACCTATGTTTTGGATCCTAAGGTTAGTCTGCTCTTTGAGCAGTATCATTGATGTCCTTAGCGCTATTTGCTACCATAGATTGAATGACCAACACCTCGTCAGCGTTCAAATAGCGCCATTGGCCAACTGGCACATCTAACTTTATGTTCATGATACGGATGCGCTTGAGCTTGCTGACGCGATAATCTAAGAATTCACACATGCGGCGAATTTGTCGATTGAGCCCTTGTGTCAGGATGATGCTGAAGGTATGGCTTCCCATTTGTTTAACGACACATTTTCTGGTGCGTGTACCCAGTATTGGGATCCCGTTGCTCATTTTTTGAATAAAGTCTCGGGTGATAGGTTTATTGACCGTGAC
>JAURGK010000033.1 GCA_030833845.1 Crocinitomicaceae bacterium
AAAATCATGTAGCCAATTTTTGCAACCTTGACCTCGATGCTTTTTTTGAACAATGGTATTTTGGAGAGGGCTACCCTACTTATCAGGTGAGTTATAACCAGGTTGGAAATGATTTAGTGCTGCAAATATCTCATAGCTCCTCGATGCCAACTGTGACTCCAACATTTACCAACCCAATTAATTTACGTCTGCAAAGAACAGGTTTTGCTGACACCATTGTTAGATTCCCAATTACCAGCAATTCAGATTTATTTATACTGAATAATTTTGGCCAACTCAGCGGCAATATAACGATTGATCCGTTCAATTGGGTAGTCAATGGAACCGCCGGGGTGAGTATGGACCCAACCCTCTCTGTAAGCCAATATATACCAACTCACCAAAAAGGAATCCTTTTATTCCCAAATCCAACCAATGATTTTATTCAAATTTTTGAGCAAGCAATTGAATACAACTATATCATATACTCGTCAATTGGAACACTTATTGCACAAGGCAATCTGCAACCCGGACAAACAATTGATGTCCGCGCTTACCCACCTGGGGAGTATATTTGTTACTTCAGTGATGCTTCCAACAATAATTTCGTCAAACTTGTAACAATAAAGTAGGTCACACGTCGTTAAATTAAACAAATTTTATACTATGAAAAAACTCATTCTAGGCCTATTTTTTGGGGCCATTTCTGGTGCCAATGCACAAGTAAATATCAAAGAAATATACTTACAGTCTGGCGGCTATTTCAACACTTCTAACGGTTCCTTAGCTGACTTTCAGCAACTTGCTCCAAACTCTAGCATTCTCAACCAAGACCTGAGTATGTATAAGAACAATTCGATGTACTATTTCAATCTACCAGGCCAAGCACAAACACTTAGTTTAGGTTTAGGGCTTAGTAAACTACCCAACGCAACACTTCGCCTTGGACTGATGCATACAAATCAAAATAATTTGATGCAGACCTCGGGCTCCTACACGGAATCCTTTCCGATGGATACACTGACTAGTTCACAAACTGGAGAACAATTCTTTATCGATTCATTTAGCACTCATGGATATCATGCTTATTATGGCCAAAAGCAAATTCGACTGGACGCATCCTTGATTTTTCGTTACAATGCTAAAAATAGATGGAGCTTTTTTGGAGGGATTGGCGCCAATTTCGGATTCACCTACCAGGCCAATACAAATATCCAACATTATGTAACCCCTTGGGCAGACTACAATTCTAATTATAGTTATTGGATCTATTCAGAAGGCACGCATATCGAAGAAAATTTTGAACATAAAGGGGGTTACGGCCTAGGCGTATATGCGCCTCTAGGTATTGATTTCCAAGTTGGTAAAAATCGTGAATTTTGGAAACCAATGCACCTTTTCTTAGAACTACGCCCTGGCTTCAATGTCAATCAAATTTCAGGATTAGAAACAAACTTTAGCGTCGGAAATTTTTCAAATATGGGCTTGCGTTTTGCATTCAAATAATTGATAAGTGCAATAAATCAAAAGCCGGGAATATTTTCTCGGCTTTTTTTGTGTCTGTACGAAACTAAAAAGGTAAATTTGTGCCGCAAAACAAACTTAGTTCAGTAACAATTGTTACTCAAATAAAACAAAATGGAAACAGCCTCAAGTGCAAACTATATCCCGCTTTTGATGCAAATTGGTGTTGCTGCCGGTTTTGTCATCTTCACCTTATTTGTCACGCACAAACTAACGCCACGCATCAATTCAGAAAGAAAAGATGACAATTTTGAATGTGGAATTGAAGCCCAAGGCAATGCCCGTTTTCCGGTTTCGATTCGCTATTTCATGACAGCCATTTTGTTTGTGTTATTTGACGTAGAAGTAATCTTTTTTTACCCCTACGCCGTTAATTTTTACGATTTAAAACTTGAAGGCCTGCTTGCCGTTATTATGTTTGTTGGCTTTTTCTTGACAGGTTTTTACTACATCTATAAAAAAGGAGCACTAGAATGGGAAAAATAGAAGACCTCGAAACCATCAATGGAGAGGGCTATCAGCTCACTACCCTTGACAAAGCAATCGCACTTGCTCGGGCCAACTCTGTTTGGCCTTTGCCATTTGCAACCTCGTGTTGTGGTATAGAATTCATGGCTACAATGGGAAGTGCCTATGACCTTTCTCGATTTGGCATGGAGCGCATGTCTTTTACTCCAAGGCAAGCCGACTTATTGATTGTGGCTGGTACAATCTCTAAAAAACTCGGGCCTGTTCTCAAGAGGGTTTATGAGCAAATGGCCGAACCAAAATGGGTGCTTTCTGTAGGCGCCTGTGCCTCATCTGGCGGCATTTTTGATACTTATTCAGTGCTGCAAGGGATTGACCGAATTATTCCGGTGGATGTTTATGTACCCGGTTGTCCGCCTCGACCTGAACAAATAATTGAAGGAGTCATGAATATCCATGAACTCGTTAAAAAAGAATCTAACAGACGTAGGTATTCAGAGGAATACAAACACTTGCTAGAATCATACCAAATTGAAATCGACAATGGACAAGAAAAATAATCACGATTACTTAAGTGCCATTCAAGAGCGCTTTGGCTCGGAGGTGCTTGCCCACGAAGAGTCTTTTGGTATGCTTAATGTTGAGTTAACTCCGAGTAAAATTCACGATGCTATTGCATGGCTTCAAGCAGATCAAGAATTGAGTGTAAATTACCTAACCAATATTGCAGGGGTGCATTACCCAGAGGCTCTTGGTCGTGAATTTGCAGTGGTATACCAGCTGCATTCATGGAAAAACAATATTCGTTTGCGCATCAAAGGCTACCTGCCAAAAGAGAATCTACATATTGCAAGCATCACAGACCTTTTCGATGGTGCCAACTGGATGGAGCGCGAAACCTATGATTTCTTTGGAATTCAATTCGATGGACATCCGGATCTGCGCAGAATTTTAAACATGGATGACATGGATTACTTCCCAATGCGCAAGGAATATGTTTTGGAAGATGCCACTAGGGAAGATAAAGACGATAGATTTTTCGGACGTAATAACATCGAACAATGAGCCAAGAAACTAAAGAGACTATTTTGAGCCCAGACCCGGCAAATATTGCCACGATTAATTTTGGTCCGACACACCCATCTACGCACGGTATTTTTCAAAATATTTTAAAGGTGGACGGTGAAAAAATCATTTCTTCGGAGCAAACTGTCGGATACATACATCGTGCATTTGAGAAATTGGCTGAGCGCAGACCGTACAATCAAATTACACCGATCACCGACCGTCTCAATTATTGCTCATCACCAATCAATAACATAGGTTGGGAAATGACAGTTGAAAAGCTTTTAGGAGTCGAGATTCCCAAACGCGTACAATATATGCGTGTCATTATAATGGAGTTAGCTCGCATCGCAGATCACCTCATTTGTAATTCTGTTATTGGTGTAGACGCCGGAGCACTTACTTCCTTCTTTTATCCGTTTTCTGAACGTGAAAAAATTTATGAACTTTACGAAGAATTGAGTGGCGCTAGGCTCACTACAAATATGGGTAGAATTGGCGGTTTTGAAAGAGATTTCAATCCCGTCTTTCACCAAAAACTTCAATCCTTTTTAAAAACTTTTCCCAAAGCCTTCGAAGAGTTTGATAGCATGTTGGCGCGCAATCGTATTTTTATGGATCGCACCAAAGGTGCAGGACCAATCTCTGCTGAGCGCGCCTTGTCTTATTCTTTTTCTGGCCCCAATTTGAGGGCAACTGGAGTTGATTATGACGTGCGTTTGATGAATCCTTATTCTTCTTATGAAGATTTTGATTTCATTGTTCCTGTTGGAGTGAATGGCGATACTTATGACCGCTTCATGGTTCGTCAAGAAGAAATTCGTCAGAGTTTGAGAATCATCGAACAAGCCTACAAAAATTTGCCAGAAGGAGATTACAAAGCAGACTTACCTGATTTTTACCTTCCGCCAAAAGCCGAAGTATACAACAACATGGAAGCACTGATTTATCATTTCAAAATCATCATGGGTGAGACAGAACTTCCTGTTGGTGAAGTTTATCACGCAGTTGAAGGAGGAAACGGTGAACTAGGATATTACCTGATTTCTGACGGTGGGCGCACGCCATACCGCCTACAATTCAGAAGACCTTGTTTTATTTATTACCAAGCTTATCCTGAAATGATCAAAGGTATGCCTATTTCTGACGCGGTATTAACGCTCAGTAGTATCAATGTAATTGCCGGAGAACTAGACGCCTAATATGAAAGTAGACCACCCACAAGCAGTGAACGAGGCACCAATAGAATTCAGTGCCCAAACCATGACTGAAATTCAGCGCGTCATGGGTCTATTCCCAGAAGGGAAAAAGAAAAGTGCCATTTTAAGCATCTTGCACTTGGTCCAAGATGAATTTGGATGGGTCAGTGTTGGAGCGATGAACAAGGTTGCCTTGCTCTTGAATATCCAACCTATTGAAGTATACGAAGTGGCCACTTTCTATACGATGTTTCACCTAGACCCCGTCGGGAAAAACGTCTTGGAAGTATGCCGCACCGGACCATGCCAATTGGTAGGATCTGATGATCTGATCGCATACATTGAAGAAAAGCTTGATATCAAGGTAGGAGAAACCACCAAAGATGGTTTATTTACACTCAAAACAGTTGAGTGTTTAGGTGCTTGCGGTTATGGGCCGATGCTCATGTGCAAATACCAATTCTATGAGCGATTAACAAAAGAGAAAGTGAACGAAATGCTTGACGCCATGCGGGAAGCCTCTAAATCATAAAAAATGGCAAGAAAATTACTCATAGAACACGCTGAGGTTCCAGAAATTGCCTCATACGATATATACAGAATGCATGGAGGATATGCTTCTGTAGAAAAAGCACTCAAGACCATGAGTCCTGAGGAAGTAGTTGAAGAAGTGAAGAAATCTGGCCTTCGAGGGCGAGGCGGAGCAGGTTTCCCAACTGGAATGAAATGGTCTTTTTTAGCCAAGCCAGAAGGAGTTGAACGACATTTAGTTTGCAACGCCGACGAATCTGAACCAGGTACTTTCAAAGACCGCTACCTAATGGAAAAATTGCCTCATCTACTCATAGAAGGCATGATTACCTCGAGTTATGCACTTGGAGCACGCCGTTCATACATATACATTCGTGGAGAATTTATGTATGTGCTGCGCATTTTAGAAAAAGCAATTGCCGAAGCCTACGCCAATGGTATGCTCGGAAAAAATATTTTAGGTTCTGGTTACGACCTCGATCTTGTGGTTACGCCCGGTGGTGGTGCTTACATTTGCGGCGAAGAAACTGCTCTACTCGAATCATTGGAAGGTAAACGCGGTAATCCACGCATGAAACCACCTTTCCCTGCGGTCAAAGGATTATGGGGCAACCCTACAGTTGTAAACAATGTAGAATCTATTGCCGCAGTAGTGCCGATTGTCAATGAAGGTGGCGAGGCCTATGCGAAAATCGGTATTGAACGATCAACCGGCACTAAACTCATCTCAGCTAGCGGCAATCTTGTTCGTCCGGGTGTTTATGAAATTGAACTTGGCTTGTCGGTTGAAGAATTCATTTATGGTGATGATTATTGCCGAGGGATAGCCAACGGAAAACAACTCAAAGCTTGTATTCCTGGAGGGTCTTCAGTACCTATCCTACCCCATTACCTTGTAACCAAAACAGCCGCAGGCACAGACCGTTTGATGACCTATGAAAGCTTAGCTGATGGCGGTTTTGCTTCTGGATCTATGCTTGGATCCGGAGGGTTTATCGTTTTTGACGAAGATCAATGCATTGTGAAAAACACATGGAATTTTGCAAGATTTTATGCCCATGAGTCTTGTGGCCAATGCTCACCATGTCGTGAAGGAACCGGATGGATGGAAAAAGTATTGTACCGTTTGGAACATGGTCAAGGAACTTTGGAAGATATCAGTTTGCTTGAAGAAATCAATAAAAAGATTGAAGGAAATACCATTTGTCCCTTAGGGGATGCTGCTGCTTGGCCAGTTGCTGCTGCAATTCGTCACTTTAGAGAAGAATTTGAATGGCATGTCAAAGCTCCGCAAGAAGCACAAAAAAGAAATTTTGGTTTAATCTCAGCTCCCATTGAAGCCTAGTACTATGATAAAAGTAACAATAGACGACGTTGAAATAGAAGTAGCTCCAGGTACTACTATTCTTAATGCTGCGCGCCAAGTTGGTGGAGAGATCGTTCCGCCCGCTATGTGCTACTACAGCAAACTTCCAGGAACCGGTGGCAAATGTAGAACCTGCCTTGTGGAAGTTGCAGCGGGTTCTAGTGCTGACCCACGCCCTATGCCCAAACTTGTGGCTTCTTGCTCCACAGCTGTCATGGATGGCATGATCGTCAAAAATAAGACCTCCGATCGCGTACAAACTAATCGCGGAGGGGTGGTAGAATTTCTACTTGTAAATCATCCTTTAGATTGTCCTATCTGCGACCAAGCAGGTGAATGTCATCTTCAAGATCTCGGTTATGAACACGGATCTGCAAAAACACGATACCGTGAAGAACGCAGAACCTTTAACCCCATTGATATAGGTAACAAAATCAAACTACACATGAACAGGTGTATTCTGTGTTACCGTTGCGTAGCGGTTGCCAATCAACTGACTGACAAGCGCGTACATGGCGTATTACACAGAGGCGAACATGCAGAAATATCTACTTACATTGAAAACGCTATTGACAACGATTTTTCAGGTAATATGATCGATGTGTGTCCTGTAGGTGCACTTACCGATAAAACCTTTCGTTTTAAATCACGCGTTTGGTTTTTGAAACCTTACGAGGCTGAATGTAATTGTGAAAAATGCAGTGGAAAGGCTGTTGTGTGGATGTTTGGAAACGAAATATTCCGCGTTACGGCTCGTAAAGATAAATACGGCGAGGTAGAAAGCCTTGAAGACAAAACGGCATGGATTTGTAACGACTGCCGATTCGATAAAAAAGATCCAACCAAATGGAATCTGATTGGTCCTAGAAAAATAGACCGCCACTCCGTGATTTCACAAGGGAAATACGCTACAAAAAACGACAACAATCCTAAACTATTACAATAATGGATACTGCGTTACTTATAGAAAAATCCATATTAGTAGTTTTGCTGTTCTTGGTGTCTTTGGGTGCCGCTGCCTACATGACTTATTTTGAACGCAAACTTGCCGCCTGGATCCAAGACCGCGTTGGGCCTGACCGTGCGGGGCCATTTGGTATTTTACAGCCAATTGCCGATGGAGTAAAAATGTTTTTAAAAGAAGACTTCATTCCGGCAAAAGCAGACAAATGGTTGTTTATCATTGGACCTGGTCTTGCCATGTTCACTGCACTCATTACTAGCGCAGTAGTTCCGTGGGGGCCAAAACTCCATCTATTCGGCCGAGACATTGCCTTGCAGGTGGCAGACATTAATATTGGCATTCTTTATGTATTTGGTGTCTTGTCTGTTGGGGTATATGGCATTATGATAGGTGGTTGGGCTTCAAATAATAAATATTCACTCTACGGTGCCATACGAGCTAGTTCGCAAATGATTTCCTATGAACTAGCTATGGGTGTGTCGGCCATTACAATTGTTTTGCTTTCGGGATCGTTGAGTTTAAACGATATTGTGGCGCAACAAAGCAGTGTTTGGAACGTCGTTTATCAACCGCTTGCCTTTTTAATATTCTTTGTTTGTGCACTTGCTGAATTAAATCGTGCGCCTTTTGATTTACCCGAGTGTGAATCTGAATTGGTCGGTGGTTACCATACGGAATACAGCTCTATGAAATTGGGCTTGTATTTATTTTCAGAGTACACCTCCATGTTTGTTTCGTCTGCCATTATGGCCATCCTATTCTTTGGCGGATATAATTTTCCAGGAATGAGCTATTTCAGTGGAAATACCCTTGCTATTCTTAGCATAGGAGCTTTCGCCGTAAAAATATTCCTTTTCATATTTGTCATCATGTGGATCCGTTGGACCATACCAAGATTTCGCTTTGACCAACTCATGCACCTTGGCTGGAAAACCTTGCTTCCACTATCCCTTATCAATTTATTGATTACAGGTTTGGTGATAGCTTTTAAAAACGGATGGTTTTAAATAAAATACGATGGAAAGTCTTACCAATCGCAAAAAAGTAGTTTCAGATAAGCCCATGACTTTATGGGAAAAAGCTTATTTACCGGCAATAATGAGTGGGATGCTGACTACTTTGCGCCACATGCTGCGCAAAAGAAAAACAATCAAATACCCTGAAGAAATCAGAGAATTTGCACCTATTTACCGTGGCCAACACGTGCTCAAACGCGATGAACAGGGTCGTGAAAATTGCACCGCTTGCGGTCTGTGTGCTGTGGCATGCCCAGCTGAGGCCATAACCATGACCGCTGAAGAAAGAAAAAAAGGTGAAGAACACCTCTACAGAGAAGAAAAATACGCAGCAACCTATGATATCAATATGTTGAGATGTATCTTCTGTGGTCTGTGCGAAGAAGCTTGCCCCAAAGAGGCCATCTTTCTTACAGACCGTTTGGTGCCAACCTATTTTGAACGCGACAATTTTATTTACGGAAAAGACAAACTTGTCGAATCTGTAGATGAGCGTATAGACATCACAAAGCGTCAACACACCGGTAAACGTAATACAATATGAGTTTGCAAATCATTTCAATTATTTTGGGTAGTTTAACCCTAGCCACTGCACTTCTCGTAGTGCTCAGTAAACACCCTGTGCGCAGTGTTATCTATCTTGTGGTCACTTTCTTTCTCATTACATCAATGTACATCATGATGAATGCACAATTTTTGGCCATCGTCAATATGATTGTTTATGCCGGGGCCATTATGGTGCTGTTCTTGTTTGTATTGATGTTACTGAATCTCAACAAAGAAATTGAACCGGTGAATACCAGAACGGCTCAATTTACAGCCCTTATTGCCGGAGGCTCACTTCTCCTTATTTTGATTACTGCACTCAAAGACACCCTCATACTAGGAGAGTCATTCCGACAAAAAAATGAACAAATTGGTCTAGTGAAAGAATTAGGCAATTTGCTCTTTACCAAATATGTGGTTGCCTTTGAAATAACATCAATATTATTCATCGCTGCGATGGTAGGTGCCATTTTATTGGCCAAACGCGAAAAACAAATCATTGAATAACATGCAAGCTAATATGAGCATCGGGACCTCCCTAGACTTCTTTCTCTTTGTAGCTATTGCCCTCTTTGCAATAGGTGCCATTGGTGCAATGACACGTAAAAACATGATAGTATTATTGATGTGCATCGAACTCATGCTCAATGCTGTGAATCTTATGCTCGTTACATTTTCAACCTATTATGGCAATGGTGATGCACAAATTTTTGTATTCTTTACCATGGTTGTGGCAGCAGCGGAAGCCACCGTCGGACTTTCTATAATTATTATGGCTTATCGTAATCTCAAATCCATTGATATCGATATGTACAACCAACTTAAAAACTGATCATGCCACAAGACCTGACACTTATTTTGCTACTTTCTTTCCCACTGCTTGGTTTTGCAATCAACGGGATTTTTGGAAAGCAATTACCAAAAATGGTAATTGGAAGTATTGCTACAGTTGCAGTTTTTGCTTCATTCTTATTAGCTACTTCCCTCTTCTCAAGGCTTGACGGCACTACGATTGTCAATCTTTTTAATGTCCTTGATTTCGAAAATTTACAAATCAATGCCTCTTTTCAGATTGATGCACTTTCGATTTGGATGACTTTAATCATCACAGGGGTTGGTTCATTAATACACTTGTTTTCAATAGGTTATATGAGCCACGACGAAGGGTTTTACAAATTCTTTACTTACCTGAATTTGTTCATCTTTTCTATGCTGATCCTAGTTTTGGGCTCCAATTATTTTGTCCTCTTTTTTGGTTGGGAAGGTGTTGGTATGTGTTCTTATTTACTTATAAGTTTCCATTACAACGACGCTCAAAAAGGTATTGCAAACAGCTTAGCTGGTCGTAAGGCTTTCATCATGAATCGCATTGGCGATGTGGGGCTATTAGTGGCGCTATTTATGATCATAGGGCAATTTAATACACTTGAGTACACTAAAATTGGCCACTTAATTGAATCAAACAAGGCACTCACAGGAGGCGCAATGTTCTTTATTACACTTTCTTTGTTTATCGCTGCCACCGGTAAAAGTGCTCAAATTCCATTGTTCTCATGGCTTCCTGATGCCATGGCAGGACCAACACCTGTTTCAGCACTCATTCATGCTGCAACTATGGTTACGGCAGGTATTTATTTAACCGTAAGATCAAACTTCTTGTTTGAATTAGCACCTTTCACTCAAAATATCATCTTGTATACTGGATTAGCCACTACCCTTTTTGCTGCTTTTATGGCACTGCGACAAAATGACATTAAAAAAGTATTGGCTTATTCTACGGTTTCTCAACTTGGCCTTATGTTTGTTGCGCTCGGTTTTGGGGCCTACACAGTAGCACTTTTTCATGTCACCACCCATGCCTTTTTTAAAGCACTCTTATTCTTAGGATCAGGATCGGTCATACATGGCATGCATGAAGAACAAGACATTCGAAAAATGGGCGGTTTAGCCAAGCTCATGCCAATTACACATTTTACCTTTTTAATTGGAACAATGGCAATTTCGGGAATTCCTTTTCTGTCTGGATTCTTCTCAAAAGATGAAATCATGGCTCAGGCCCTTCATCACAATACCTTTGCATACATTGTTTTAGTGATTGCCGTTACGATGACAGCCGTCTATATGTTTAGGCTTTATTTTTTGACTTTTCACGGTGAATTTCGCGGTGGAGACCAACTCAAAAGCAAGGTACATGAAAGTGGACCTTCAATGACGCTACCATTGATAATTCTTGCTATTCTTTCCATATTTGGTGGTTTGTTGAACTTACCAGGATTATTCTTTAAGAATAGTGCTCATTGGTTTGATCACTTCTTAAGTGCCGGTACTTTTGGGCTCAATCACATTCATCCGGTGCATTTAGACTTTGCAACATCCATCCAGCTCATGATTTTTGCTAGTATCGTTGCTTTAAGTGTTTTGATTTGGGCCTATCTTAACTATGTTAAAAAAGGCAACATTGCCAAAGACGATAAAGATTTGAATGGTTGGGAGAGGCTATCAGCGGCGAAATTATTCGTGGATGAGCTTTACAACGTTTTAATTGTCAATCCAATATTAGCAATTTCGGACTTTACAGGTAAAATAATTGATATTAAACTGCTACGAAACGGGGTTTATGCCTTGGCCGATGGGGTGTTGAATTCTGCAAATATCAGCCGCAAATGGCAATCAGGCTTTTTAAGTAGTTATCTATTTTGGATGGTCTTCGGACTCATTATTTTCGTCGCATATTATATTTTAAAAATTTCAGTTTGGCACTAATACTTCTTCCTCTCGTATTTAGTTTAATCGCGTGGCTGCTACCAAGCGCACAAACGCGATTATTCGGTCTGATCGGTACAACTATCAACTTGTTTGCTAGTCTCATTTCTGTATATGGGTTTGATGCACAAGATCAACTTTTCATTGATCTTGGGTTGCGTTACGTTCACTTTTCTCTTGACAGTTTAAGTTATACGATGATCATTCTCACGAATGCTGTCTTTTTCATGGTTTATTTAAGCAATTTCAAGCAAGAAATAACTTCTAAAAAGCGTTTTTCAGCCTTGGCATTTTTAATGCAATTTGGCTTAATTGGTGTCTTCTCGACCAACTCTATTCTTGGCTTTTATATTTTTTGGGAACTGACCCTATTGCCTATTTTTCTTATTCTGTATTGGTTTGGATCATTTGAGAAACCCAAGGCTCTACTACAATTCTTTTTGTACACGCTATTAGGTTCACTAGCCATGCTACTTTCGGTAATTGGTCTATTGCAACTGACTAACCAACAAACCTATGAGGCATTGTTGGCCGCTGATTTAAACGCGCATGGAGCAACTAGTATTTGGCTAATGGGCGGATTCTTACTTGCTTTTGCAGTGAAAATACCACTTTTCCCCTTTCATACTTGGCAAGCAGAAACATACACCAAAGCTCCTACAGCTGGTACAATGCTCCTTTCGGCGATTATGTTAAAAATGGCATTATTTGGTCTACTCAAATGGGTATTGCCCATATTTGACGGGGTTGCTACTGAATTTTGGCGTTGGCCAATTATTACCCTCGGGCTCATTGGTGTAGTTTATGGTGCATTAATTGCAATCAAACAACAAGACCTCAAAACAATCTTCGCTTATGCATCACTGAGTCACCTCGGTCTAATAGCTGCTGCACTGATGCTACAAAATGAGATCACAAATCAAATTGCTATTGTTCAGATTGTCAATCACAGCATTGTATCGATAGGATTATTTTTAGCTGCCGGGATCATCGAAAGTCGTTTACAAACAAGAGATATCACGCAACTAGGAGGTATTGCTAAGGTAGCACCTAGATTTGCGTTTTGGTTTGCAGCTATTACATTTGTGTCCTTATCTGTGCCGTTTACTGCTGGTTTTATTGGTGAATTTTTCCTTATTAAGGCTATTTTCAATGCGCATACCCTTAGTGGCATCATAGCGGCAACCACACTGATTTTTGGAGCAGTATATATGCTGCGAGCCTATCAAATACCCATGTTTGGACCTACCAAAAACAGCGTATTTGAAGATTTATCTTGGTCTGAAATACTTGTTTTTGCACTTCTGATAATCGCGGCGATTTACCTGGGGCTCTCTCCCAAATGCCTTACTGATTTTGTAGCAACTAGCATCAACCAACCCACCCTTTAATTTAAATCATGGATAGCATTGTCATTCTTTTTATCACTGGACTTTTGGGCTTATTTGTTGGCATGCGTCGACAAGCAGTCTTATCGCTTAGTATATCGATCTTAGGGCTCATATTTGCAGGTATCGCAGCCTATTTTCGCGGAACCTACATCTCACCACTTGCCTCTTACAGTGGGTATATTCCAACACCTTCCAATGTAATTATTTTACTTTGTGTTGTGTCCATATTAGCAGTTTTGGGTGGTTTTCAACGTTATAAACAAGATGAAGAACATACTGGAGATTACCTTTCTCTGTTACTTTTTTCATTGTGTGGAGCAATAATTTTAGCCCAACCAAATGACATGATGTTGTTTTTTATTGGGTTAGAAATTTTATCGATTCCTATTTATGTTTTGGTGGGCATTGAAAAAGGCAGCGCTACTTCAGCAGAGGCCGCTGTTAAATACTTCTTTACGGGCTCATTTGCATCGGCAATCATTCTTTTTGGAATTGCGCTGCTCTATGGTGCCACGGGATCTTTTCAAATCATTGAGATTCAATCCAATTTAGCCATAGGAATTTGGCAAAGCCCCATGGCAATGCTTGGATCTTTATTCTTACTTGCTGGATTTGTATTTAAAATTGGTGCTGTTCCATTCCACTTTTGGGGGCCCGATGTTTACCAGGGAGCATCCAATGCAGTGCTCATGTACATGTCTACCATTGTAAAAATTGCAGGTATTTATGCCGTTTTAAACGTTTTTGGACAAATATTCCGTGACTCCTATTTCTTTTGGATTGACTTGATTGCCTTAATTATTGTCCTATCCATGTTCTACGGCTATATTACTGCATGGAAACAAACTTCGTTTAAGCGTCTTTTAGCCTACTCATCTATTGCCAATGCAGGATTGATGCTTTTTGCCCTCTCTGATATACTCAATAGCAATATTCTATTGTTCGTTGCTGCTTATTCTTTTGCCACCATACCATTGGTTGTTATCAATCAACTTGCCAATCCTACTCAAGATGCTATAGCTAATTGGGAAGGAATTGCATGGAAGAATCCACTTGTTGGTGTTGCTTTAGTGATTGCTCTTTTTTCTCTAGCAGGAATTCCACCATTAGCTGGATTTTTTGGAAAATTCTCACTTCTATTAGCCGCAGTGCCACACCTACCCTATGCAGCAATTTTGGCACTTGTGGCCTCGGTGGTAGGTGTCTTTGTCTACCTTCGTTTATTGATTTTGGCATTGAAAAAACCAACTGTTCAAACCAAACAGTCCTTATCCATAGAACAAAGCGCCGTACTATTACTAACTACTTTAGGTAGCCTTTCTGCATTATATTTTATATAACTCAGCAAGCCAAACTACACCACTTAGGCTATAAAAATTAGTATCTTTGAGGCTCATTTTATATTATAAATGTCCAATACAGTTTTTATTACCGGCGCAAATGGGATGCTCGGAGCAAGTGTTACGCGTGAGGCCTTAGCGCAAGGATTTAAGGTAAAGGCTCAAATTTTACCTGGTTCAAATCGTGATGTCTTAGCTGATTTGAATATTGAAATTACGGAAGGTAACATTCTTGATTCTGATTTTTTAGATCGTGAATTATCAAATTGTCAATTTGTAATTAATATTGCTGCACTCACTACCATCTGGCCAAGAAGGCTTCAAAGCATTTATGAAGTTAATCTTCAAGGTGTTAAGAATATTGCTTCGGTCGCAAGTAAGTATGGTTTGCAACGAATGGTTCAAATTGGTACGGCCAATTCATTTAACCATGGCACAAAAGACAATCCTGGAAATGAACTTCAAAACTACACAGGTGGTCAGTTCAAAATGGACTACATGGATAGTAAATACGTAGCTCAGTGCTACTTGCTAGATCGTTTTAAAAATGAAAACTTTCCAGTTGTTATTCTCAATCCAACCTATATGATAGGCCCTTTTGATTCTGGCCCCACCTCAGGGCGTATGTTATTGGAATTGTATAAAAACAAATTGCCCGGCTATGCGAGCGGTGGAAAAAACTTTGTGTACTCTAAAGATGTTGCTGTCGCTACTGTAAATGCCTTACATATGGGACGCCTAGGGCAATGCTATATTGTTGGCAATGAAAATTTATACTTTGGCGAAATGTTCAAAAAAGCTGCCGATGTATTTGATCAACCTTTTAAAATCAAACAATTCCCTGGCTTTGCCATCAATGCTGTGGGGGCAGTCAATTCACTGATTGCTAGAATCTCTGGCAAAGCTCCTCAATTGAGTTATTCTATGGCAAAAATGGCGAGTGTAAAACAATTTTACAACCCAGATAAGGCGCGAAAGGAGCTCAATTTACCTAGTACTCCAATTGAAACTGCCATTGCTGATTGCATTGGTTGGTATAAAGAAAATGGCTATTTACCCAAATAATGCCCATGTTTACTTTTTTGACACTTCCATTTGATCTTAAACCTAGTCTTAAAGAGGGTATCAGTCCAATTTATTTGGCTTTGACGGGTTTTGTTATATTTTGGTTCATTTCCAAGTCAGAGCGTATTAAAATGCAATATTTTAATAAGTACGACCATGATACAGCTTGGCTGAAATTCATTTTCATGACCAAATGGGTAGGTTTTTTCAGCATGGGCCTTTTGCCACTTCTTTTTTTATTGATCACTGTTCGGCAGAGAGCTATTGGCTATTATGGGTTAAATTTCAGAACAGACACCTTACTCTTTAATCTGCTAATGATCTTATTGTTAGGTAGCATTTTAATACCACTTGCAAATTTTTCTGCTAAAAAACCAAAGAATTTAGTCAATTATCCTCAAATCAGGGCCAAACGATGGAATCCTAAAACATTCCGTTTGAATTTAATTGGTTGGGCGGTTTATTTATTTGGATACGAATTGCTGTTCAGAGGTTTGTTGCTCTTTCCTTTGGTTGAAGCATACGGGCTATGGCTTGCCATTGCCATCAATGTTGCCCTTTATTCTGCTACGCATATCCCTAAGGGGATTGAAGAAACCTTGGGTGCTGCGCCTTTAGGATTTTTACTATGTCTACTTACCCTTATGGCAGGAAATATTTGGATAGCCTTTGTGGTGCATGTCATCATGGCTTGGACAAATAGTCTGACTGCACTCAAATACCATCCTGAAATCCACTATGAAAAATGGAAAAAAAACGTTTCATAAACAAAGTAGCTATAGTTACAGGTTCGAGCCGAGGTATTGGACGTGCCATTGCCTTTGCTTTGGGAAAAGAAGGCGCTAAAATTGTTTTAAATGGTCGAGACGAAGACAGGCTCAAGGAAGTTCAAAATGAGCTACTTTCCAGTGGAATTGAATCCATCTATTATCAGGGAGATGTCGCAGAGGCTCAAAATGCTGCAGCATTAGTTGCCTTTGCCATAGAAAAATTTGAGCAAATCGATATTTTAATCAATAACGTTGGGATTTCAAGTCGGGGTAATATTGCAGCACTGAACCCTAGTGTTATTGAACAAGTTTTCAAAAGTAATGTTTTTGGAACCATGCACCCTACACATTACGCTTTGCCTTTTTTGCGCAAAACAAAGGGGCAGATTATTTTTATTTCAAGTTTGGCGGCCATTCATGGCTTACCAGGTTTGGCGCCCTACAGCGCTTCTAAAATGGCACTCACCTCCTTTGTAGAATCGTTGCGCATTGAGGAAAAAAAATATCAAATTCATGTTGGTTTACTACAAGTTGCTATGACTGAAATTGTGCATAACAAAGAAGTAGTTTCAGCCGATGGAAGCATGCAAATACTCGTCAAACGACAGAAAGGCAAAGTCCTAACTATGGAGGCAGTAGCAAAGGACTGCCTCACCTTATTGAAACAAAAGAGATTTAAAAAAACACAGACCTTGATAGGCAAACTCAACGGCATGCTCAATGGTCTTTCACCACTTATCGTTGAAAAAATATTGAATGCCAATCTCCACAAATTTGAAGACCAAAGTAAATGATTGGACAAGATTTTGAAAAAATTCAATGGCACTTCGCCGGACTTGAGCTACTCGAACCCAATGCAATGCTCGGAGATATTGTCTTGTTTGCTGTCGCTATGTACATGGCAGCATTCTGCAGTAAAATCAAGAATAACTTTTTTGGCAATTGGCGAAACTTTTATTTCATTTTTGGATGGAGTTTCTTGTTTGGCGGTTTTGGGCATCTCTTTTACAATTACCTAGGTCTTTGGGGTAAATACCCATCGTGGATTTTAGGGATGTTAGCCACCTATTTTTTAACTAGAGCCATGATCGATTTATGGGAGAACGAATCTAAAAAAAAGCTTTTTGCTTTGCTCAGTAAATGGCTCCTTGCAATTGGAATTTTGTCTGAAATAGTCGTGTTCATAGGCATTGATCTTAGTGAAGATCAAAGCAAAGGTTTGTTTGTACCTACTTTAATTAGTGGCATCGGCCTGATTTTTGCACTGGTCTATTTAGGTGTCACTTATCAACGCAAAATTGATTCAGGATTTAAATTCTTTTGGATTGCAGCATTGACTCTTTTACCTAATGCCTTTATACAAAGCCAAAAGATCAATTTAGCGCCATGGTTTGACCGGAATGATTTTTCACATGTTTTGCTGCTGATCAGTTTGTTGCTCTACTTCAAGGGACTTCGAAGCGTGAGGCAACCTATTTACAGTCAAAAATAAAGGGGCTTCTCGAAGCCCCTTTATTGATTAGCTCACTAAAATTGAATGCTTAAAAATTATAAGCTATTCCGATTGTAGTATTCAAATACTTCGTTATGTTGCCATCAACCTTAAACATTTTTGGCAAATAAGTGGCGTCCAATTGCACGCGAAGGTGCTCATTGATTCTAACGCTTGGTGCAATTCCTGCCATTAATGCAATCATGTCATCACCTCGCATCAAATACGTGTCATTATACAAAAAATTGCCATTATTAATCAATGCAGCGCCACCATGTACAGATAATCCAAATTTAGCATCTTCATTTGCCAATTTAACTACGTTAAGGTCTAATTGTAGGCCAAGTCTGTTCAGGTTATCGTTACCTACTAAGTCAATTGCGCCATCTAATTTCAAGCCAAAACTTGAAACAAAATTATACGTAACTGCTGAATTAAGAGTCAAACCTGTACCAGCTTCACTCATAAAGTGCCCACCGGCATTGAATTGGATTCCAAATTTAGAGTTCTGTGAAAAGGCGAACGTAGTAGTTGCTATAGTTAAAGCTAGAAATATTTTTTTCATTCTTGAATTATTAGTTGCAACGAAATTAAAAATATTTAATCATTAAAGACTTAAAAATTAGGGAAACTTGAAATTCACGGATTACATCAATAGTTTGTACAACATCTTAAATTATAAAAAGGATAAAATGCCTATTTTTGCATGCACTCGCTTTAGCGATTTAAGGCTCCGTAGCTCAACTGTATAGAGCACTGGATTTCGGCTCCAGCGGTTGGGGGTTAGAATCCCTCCGGGGTCACAAAGAAAAACCCTAGTATTCATTACTGGGGTTTTCTTTTTTGTTATTTTCTGCCAAAGCAAATAATCCTCCTTAGCTTTGTAACAAATACTTGTACATGAATTTTCGCGATTTGAATTTGAAAAAACCCCTTTGGAACGCCCTTGATGACCTCGGCTACCACCAACCAACTACAATTCAGATTGCAGGATTTAATGTCATGATGTCTGGAAAGGATACAATAGGCATCGCTCAAACCGGAACAGGAAAAACCTTGGCCTATCTGTTGCCTTGTCTGTGCATGTGGAAATTTTCTAAAGATCCCCACCCGCAAATATTAATTATTGTTCCAACCCGTGAACTTGTTTTGCAGGTGGTCGAACAAGCCGAACAGCTCACAACCTACATGAATGTTGCAGTTGGTGGTGTGTATGGAGGTGCCAATATGAATACTCAAGCAGCTATGGTACTACAAGGATTGGATATTTTAGTTGGGACACCTGGGCGAATTCATGATTTGGCGGCAAGTGGATCATTACAACTAAAGCATATTAAAAAGGTCGTCATTGACGAAGTGGATGAAACCCTGAGTTTGGGATTTAGGCCCCAACTGCTCAATATCTTTGAATTCTTACCGTCCAAAAAACAATTCATGGTATTTTCTGCTACACTTTCTGATGAGGTTGCCGGATTTTTGGAGAACTATCTCATCGCACCTGTGCGCGTTGAGGCAGCAAGAGCTGGATCACCCCTTGACAAAATTGAACAATATGCTTACCAAATACCCAACTTTATTTCTAAAGTAAATTTACTTAATGTGGTATTGGACGAAATTGGCGAAAATTCTAAAATTCTCATTTTTGTGGCCTCGCGAGCCCTTGCTGATTTGCTCTATGAAAGAATTGAATCTAAATATGGATCGAGCATCGGATTGATTCATTCTAACAAGGCACAAAATTTTCGTTTTGAAATGGTTCGGGCCTTCCAAGATGGCGAAATACGAATTTTAATAGCAACGGATTTGATCGCAAGGGGAATTGACATAACGGACATTACTCATGTGATTAATTTTGATTTGCCTGATCAACCTGAAAACTATATCCACCGTATTGGGCGAACTGGTCGTGCAGATCAAAATGGCATAGCGATTACTTTTATTGGAATGCAGGATGATGCGGGAATTCAAGAAATTGAGAATTATATGCAAAAGACCATTCCTATCAAGGCTTTAGCAGACCATGTTGAAATAAGCGCTGAATTACTAGAATTTGAAAAACCTAAAACCGAAGTGGCCGGTAAAATTCTTG